>JBARPB010000022.1:0-1706 GCA_049642705.1 Candidatus Omnitrophota bacterium | reverse complement strand
ATGTATAACAGTGGCAGCAGCAGCCCGACAGTGACTAACTGCACCTTCAGCGGCAACTCGGCTGACCTCGGCCTCGGCGGCGGGATGTTTAACAACGACAGCAGCCCGACAGTGACTAACTGCACCTTCACCGGCAACTCGGCTGGCGGGATGTTTAACTACCTTAACAACAGCAACCCGACAGTGACTAACTGCACCTTCACCGGCAACTCGGCTGACTACGAGGGCGGCGGGATGTATAACGACGGCAGCCACAGCCTCCTGATAGTGACTAACTGCCCCCCCTTTTGCGGCGGTCACCTGGAGGCCGACGGCGGCGGGATGTATAACGACGGCAACCACCCGACAGTGGCTAACTGCACCTTCAGCGGCAACACGGCTGACTGGGGCGGCGGGATGTATAACTACTACGGTAGTAGCCCGACAGTAAGCAACTGTATCCTCTGGGATAATACCGCAACTTCCGATGGCAATGAGATTTATAACGATCCCGATATCTCCCATCCTGCTAACCCTCTAATCAGTTACTGCGATATTGCCGGCAGCGGCGGCAGCACAAGCTGGGATCCTAACCTTGGCTCCGATGCCAACGGGCCTGATGGAATAGCGGGAACGGCAGATGATAATCTTCGGCTGCTTTGGGGTTCACCCTGTATCGACGCCGGTGACAACAACAGTGTTCCGGCTGACTCAATAGACCTCGACAACGATGGCAACACGGCCGAGCCGATACCGTGGGACCTCGACAGCAATCCACGTATAGTGGATGGGAACGACGACGGTAACCCAGTGGTCGATATGGGTGCCTATGAGTATGAGGCAATGGTCTCCTGTTTCGGCATCAACCACGTTAAGCTCGAAACGAAAGCAGGTAAAAAGGGCAACAAGGTAGAGCTCAAAGGCACGTTTGACCCTGCCTTGCCAATCGACTTCGCGAGAGACGATGTGATATACATTATCGACGATGGGCAGGGCCATATGCTTAGCTTTATCATCCCGGCCGGCTCCTTCGAACCGAAAGGCAAACCTGAGAAGCAGAAATTTAAGTTCGATTCGCCGAAGCACAGCCAGCCGGATATCAAGGCCAAGTTCGATTTTCTAAAATGTAAGTTCGAACTCAAGGTCAAAGGAGTCTCGAATACCAGCGAAATCACCGGTGAGAGTCTGGCTATTGTACTGCAGGCCGGAGAAAATCCAGCAAATCTCGTCGAAGAGGTCGTGCAGGTGCAGGTCAAGCGCAAGCACCTGGAGTATAAGAGAGAACCGAAGCTGAGCTGCTGCCCGAAATGTAAGGGCATCACATTGTTAGAGGTAACCAGCACCGGCCCCTTCACTGGTGACGAATACGTTTTAGTATTTGAGCCGGACCCCGGCAAAGAAAAGCTGAAGAGAAAGACGGTTGTCGATGATGGGGTGAACGGGCGTGTAAAGATTGACACATCCTGTTCCAAGCCGCTTGAAGTCGGCGACGTGTTCGGTGCCTACACCGTAACTGACCTTATAAAAATCTTCGACGATGATGAATAAGCTTCTTTTGTGCTGCTGCCGCCGCATCGCCGTGAGCTTAAGAAGGAGAAACGCTATGAGAAGAAAGATAAAGGCATTTACTCTGGTTGAACTGCTGGTCGTAATTTCGACAATTGCGTTGCTGTTGTCAGTTTTAATGCCGGCACTGGGCAAGACACGCTACCAGGCCAGGAGGATTT
>JBARPB010000021.1:0-35604 GCA_049642705.1 Candidatus Omnitrophota bacterium | reverse complement strand
ATTTTTGTTTCCCCTGTGCGGGACGATGCGGACTATGCCGGGTCTTCCAACGCGTCCGCCCGGGGAGAAGGTGGATATTGATAAAGACGGGAATACGGTGGGGTTGTTTTAAAACACAGATTACACAGATTAGGGATAGATTACACAGATGTACGGAAATAAATCCATAAGCCAGTATTTAAAAGAACTAGCATCAAATAATCCTGTTCCCGGGGGAGGGAGCGCGGCGGCACTGGCCGGCGCAACGGCGGCAGCGCTTTTAAGTAAAGTAGTGAATTTTACGGTAGGGAAAGAGAAGTATAAGGCGGTCGAAAAAGAAATGGCGGATATTCTGGCTCGTTCAGAAGCGCTTCGCGAGAATTTCACCCAACTTGCTTCGGAAGACGCGGTAGTGTATAAGAAATTATCCGATGCCTTTAAGTTGCCTAAAGACAAAGGTGAACGTCGCACGAATAAAATTCAGGATGCGCTGAAAGCAGCTCTCGCTGTACCGCTTGAGGTCTGTAATAAGGCGCTTGAGGCGATTAAATTTTGTTTACCGGTAGTTGAAAAAGGCAATGCCAATTTGATAACAGATACGTTTATAGCCGGTATTATGTTCAATTCCGCCTTTCACGCGGCAGTTTTAAATGTAGAGATAAATCTTAAGAGCATCAAGGACGCTAAGATTGCAAGCGAAACAAGGAAAATAGTTGAGTCCGCGGAGAAAGAGATAGCAGTTATAAGTAAAAAGATCCAGGATAAAATAGATAAATATGTACGCGAGGAGGGTAAATGATAAGAAAAATAATCGATATTTTAAAGGAGAAAGACAGGACTTATTCTTTTGAATTTTTTCCGCCGAAAACGGAAAAGGGAAGAGCCAAGCTTCCCGGCGTTGCAGAGGCCTTCAAAGAGTTAGGGGCGGACTGGTTTTCGGTAACCTACGGCGCCGGCGGAAGCACAAGAGAAGCTACGATGGAAATCGTTGACGAACTTCAGAAAAAGTTCGATGTCCCCGTGATGCATCACTTTACCTGCGTCGGCCACAGCCAGGAAGAGCTGAAAAATATATTAGGAAAAATGAAAGAACGGAATATCCGTAATATCCTGGCGCTTCGCGGGGACCCGCCCGAGGGGCAGGACTTCTGGACGCCTGCTGAGGACGGGCTTGAATACTGTTATCAGCTTATAGAACTCATCAAAACTCACGGAGACTTTTTTAGCATAGGAGTAGCAGGTTTTCCTGAAGGGCATGTTGACTGCCCGGATAAGGAAACGGACACAAAATATCTCAAGATTAAAATAGATTCGGGCGGAGAATTCGTGATAACCCAACTTTTCTTCGACAACAAGGATTATTTCGAGTATCTGGAGAGAACGAAAAAAGCAGGTATAAATGTACGGATATTACCCGGCATTATTCCCATAACGAATTACCAGACGCTTTTGAAATTCTGCAAGACCTGTGGAGCCACAATTCCCCAAAAGGTCCACGATATATTTAAGCCGCTTGACGGAGCGGCCGAAGCAACGTACAAAGCCGGCGTCGAATTTGCGGTTAAGCAGTGCAATGAATTATTAGAAGGCGGCTCGCCGGGACTTCATTTCTATTCGTTAAATAAAGTTGAACCTACAAAGGAAGTTTTAAGCAAGATAAATAAAGAGTAGAAAGAGAGTAATTGAACGCAGATAATCGCAGATTGCACGCAGATGGTCGCAGATAAAAAATTCTTATACAAAAATTTATCATATAAATTGGTCGGCTGCTTTTATGGAGTATATAATGAACTGGGACCTGCACATAAAGAGCAAATTTACCACGAAGCATTGAAAATAGTTTTTGACGAGGAAAGGATAAAATACAGAGATAAACCAAGAATTAAGATACGGTTTAGAGAAAAGAATATAGGAGTTTACGAACCTGATTTTGTAATAGAAGAGAAAGTCATAATCGAAATAAAATCTCTGTTAAATATGCCTAAAGTATTCGAGAAGCAACTTTATTATTACCTGAGGGGTACGCTGTATAAAATTGGATACTTGGTAAATTTCGGCAATGAAAAAATAGATATACGACGCAGAGTCTACGAATTGGCTCGAACAAAAATTTCATCTGCGTAAGTCTGCGTTTGATTTGCGAGAATCTGCGTTAAATAAAAAAGGTGAGTTTATGAATGCAAAGTTATTAGAAGGTAAGGTTATCGCCGGTAAGATTAAAGAGGATTTGAAAAAAGAAATCACCTCGCTTAAACAAAAACCGGAACTTGTCAGTATTGAGGTTGGCACGAATGCGGCCTCGGCTGTTTATATAAAATCACAACGGAAAACGGCCGAAAATTTAGGCATAAAATACGAATTAAAAACGCTGAATGCCGGCATAACCGAGCAGAATCTGCTGGAAGAAATTAAAAAACTGAATCAGGATAAAAACACATCGGGCATAATCGTCCAGCTCCCTCTGCCTAAAGGAATAGACCACAGGGCTGTTATGAGCGCTATTTCGCCCGAAAAAGATGCAGAAGGTATGCATCCGGAAAACCTGGGTCACGTGCTTTTAGGCGACGCTAAACTTGCTCCCTGCACCGCACGGGCGGCGATGGAGTTAATAGAATCTACCGGAGTCAATCTCTATGGGAAAGAGGCAGTCGTGGTGGGGCATTCCGAGATTGTGGGAAAGCCCTTGAGCCTTTTACTATTGAACAAGTTCGTTACTACCACTGTCTGTCATATAGCAACCGGAGAAAGAGGCGTTTTGCCGGAACATGTTAAGAGGGGCGAGATACTCGTTGTGGCAGTAGGCAAGGCAGGCCTCGTTAAAGGCGAGTGGGTAAAGGAAGGCGCTATCGTTATAGACGTAGGAATTAATCGAGTAGGAGATAAACTTGTGGGCGATGTCGAATTTGAAAAGGCAAGCGAACGAGCCGCATTTATTACGCCTGTTCCCGGCGGCGTTGGCCCGCTTACAGTAACGATGTTAATGAGGAACGTAGTAAACGCTTTTAAGATGCAGCACTAATACCCCACACTTACGTGTGGGGAATACACGAGGAGTACAGTATGGAGAAACATAAGCAACGTTCATACGACCCGGCAAGCCAGAAAATGATAAAGAAGGCCGAGGACGAGAATATAAAAATCGTCTGGGACCGCTACGATGCAATGCAGCCGCAGTGCGGTTTTGGCGAACTCGGGATATGCTGCAAGATATGCAATATGGGCCCATGCAGGATTGACCCGTTCGGGGAAGGCCCGCAGGAGGGCGTATGCGGTGCTTCGAAAGATACGATTGCAGCCAGGAACCTCGCAAGAATGATTGCTTCGGGCGCGGCAGCACATTCGGACCACGGCCGCGATATCGCGCACGCCTTGATATTGGCGTCTAAAGGTGAAGCGCACGATTACAAGTTAAAATCTACCGAGAAGCTAAAAAAGCTCGCCGAGATTTACGGCATAGACACCACCGGCAAAGGCATTGAAAAAATCGGCGAAGAGATAGGCGAGAGGTGCCTTTCTGAATTCGGCCAGCAGCACGGCGAATTGAAGCTCACAAGCCTTGCGCCCAAAAAAAGGCTGGAGGTCTGGAGAAAATTAGGGGTTGTACCAAGAGGCATAGACAGGGAAATCGTAGAGATAATGCACAGGACCCATATAGGAGTCGATAACGATTATAAAAATATAATAAACCACGGCATAAGGGCTGCTCTCGGTGACGGCTGGGGCGGTTCAATGATTGCCACCGAACTTTCTGATATTTTATTCGGCTCGCCCGAACCTATTCGTGCCACTGTTAATTTAGGTGTTTTAAAAGAAGACCATGTGAATATAGTTGTCCACGGCCATGAACCCACGCTTTCCGATGTGGTCCGGGAAGCAGTCAAAGATCGGGAACTTGTTGCGCTTGCCAAAAAATACGGAACAAAGGGCATAAACTTGGTAGGTATGTGCTGTACCGCAAACGAAATATTGATGAGGCACGGCATCCCGTCGGCCGGGAATTTCCTGCAGCAGGAATTGGCAATTTTAACAGGGTCAGTAGAGCTTATGATGGTTGACGTGCAGTGTATCATGCCGGCCCTTTCAAGCGTCGCGAACTGTTTTCATACAAAACTTATTACGACTTCCCCCAAGTGCAAGTTTCCGGGCGTGGAACATATTGAGTTTAAGGAAGAAAAAGCCCTTGAGATCGCCAGGAATATTATAAGGCTCGGCGTGGAGAATTATAAAAAGAGAAACAAAAAAAGGGTCAACATACCCGGAGAGATAAAGGGTCTTGTCGCCGGTTTTACCACGGAAAATGCTTTTCGTTTTTTGGGAGGCAAATACCGCGCTACCTACAGGCCGCTTAATGATGCGATAATTTCCGGAAGATTAAGGGGAGCGGCAGGTGTAGTTGGTTGCAACAACCCCAACATAAGGCATGACTGGGCGCACGTTTCCATGGTAAAGGAATTAATAAAGCACGATGTTTTAGTCGTTCAGACGGGCTGTTCGGCCATTGCCTGCGCCAAGGAAGGGTTGCTTACACCGGAGAGCGCTTTTAAATACGCAGGTCCGGGTCTTCGGGAAATATGTGAAACGGTGGGAATACCGCCTGTTTTACACGTCGGCTCGTGCGTGGATAACTCAAGGATTTTACTCATCCTTTCGGAAATAGTTAAAGAAGGAGGTTTAGGCGAAGACATAAGCGATTTGCCTGCCGCTGGAGCGGCTCCCGAGTGGATGAGCGAAAAAGCAGTTTCTATCGGTTCCTATTTTGTGGCCAGCGGCGTATTTACAGTTTTTGGCACGCCCCTGCCCGTATTAGGGAGTGAAAAGGTTACGGATTATATTACCAACGGGCTTGAAAAAATTATAGGCGGTAAATTTGCTTTTGAGAAAGATCCGGTTAAAGCTGCACATATGATGATACGGCATATTGATTTGAAGCGGAAGGCATTGAAGCTTGTTCCGGCGATACACGGTGGAAAACCAATACATGCTTAAAGAAAAAAAGAAAACCAGAGACGTGAAAATATACTGCGATATTACGAAGTGCGTCGGATGCCGCTCCTGCGAGATAGCTTGCGCGGTAGAACACTCTAAGTCGAAAGATATCTTTTCTGCTGTTCGGGAAAAACCCTTACCTAAAAAGAGGGTAAAGACAGAAAACGTGGGCGAGAAAATCGTATCTCTTCACTGCCAGCACTGCGAGGAAGCGCCTTGCGTTACGGCTTGCATGAGCGGGGCCCTTTCAAAGGATGAAAAAACGGGCGCAACGCTGCACGATAAAGAGAAGTGCGTGGGCTGCTGGATGTGCGTTATGGTATGCCCTTTTGGCGCGATAGTAAGAGATATCGAGAATCACATAGCGGTTAAGTGCGATCTGTGCCCCGATAGAGACGATCCTTCGACAAGCTCAGGACTTCGCTATGCCTGTGTTCTGGCATGCCCAACAGGCGCGCTTTTTGTTGGCACGAAAGAGGAATTCGAGAAGAAGATAAGGGGCGATAAGGGAAAAGAAGGAGAGATAAGGGGAAAGAAGGGATGAGATACGTGATAATAGGCGGGAGCGCGGCGGGCGTTACGGCCGCCGAGACGATACGGAAAGCAGATAAGAAATCGTCCATAACTTTGATTTCGGACGAGAAATTCCCTCTTTATTCGCGGTGCCTTCTCACGTATCTAATAGCGGGCTCGATTGACGAATCGAAACTCTATTTTAAAGACGAAGATTTCTATAAGAAAAACGACATAAAAACCTATTTAGGGAAGAAAGCGGTATCCATAAACAGAAAGAAAAAAATTGTCGCGCTTGAAAACGGAACAAAAATTTCTTACGATAAACTTTTGCTCGCGACCGGCGCGACCCCGAAATCGGCAGATATTCCCGGCATCGACAAAAAAGGCACATTCACCATTAGAAAAATCGATGACGCACGCGCCATATTGAAGTTGATGGATAAGGTAAAAACTATCGCTGTTTTGGGCGGCGGCCTGATAGGGCTTCGGAACGCCTATGCGTTGAGGCAAAGAGATAAGGAAGTGGCCGTTATAGTAAAAAGCCCTCAGGTTTTATCGCAGATGGTGGATGCGGATGCCGCGGGCATAATAGCATCTTTACTTAAAAAACACGGTATAAAAATCATGACAGGCCTTGCGGCGAAGGAAATTTTAGGAAAGGACTCGGTAGAGGGAATAATGCTCGATAACGGTAAGAAGCTTGAATGCCAGCTTGTTATAATAGGAAAGGGCGTAAAACCGAACACGGAAATCGCCTCGGCATGCGGTTTAAAAGTCGAAAGCGGAATCGTCGTTAACGAATTTTTAGAGACCTCCGACAAAAATATCTTTGCCGCCGGCGATGTCGCCGAGACCTATGATATAGCAAGGGAGTCAAAGAGGACCAACGCCCTCTGGCCATGCGCGGTTGAACAGGGCGAAATAGCCGGTTTAAATATGGCGGGCAAAAAAACAATTTACGACGGATCGCTTTCAATGAACTCAATCGATTTCTTCGGACTGGCTTCGATTTCTATGGGGATTACAAAGCCTGAAGGGGAGGGGTATGAGGTTATTTTTAAAACCGGCGAAAATTCGTACAGAAAATTTGTGCTAAAAGGCAATAAAATTGTAGGGATGGTTCTCGTAGGGGACGTAAAGATTGCAGGAATCATAAGTGTACTCATAAAGAACAGGATAGATATATCAAGTATAAAGGATATATTGCTGGATGACAATTTTGGCTACGCTAAAATAATGCCATTAGTCAAGAAATTCGAGAACAAATTTGCACAAGAAGAGTACAGGGATACGATAATAACTTACTGAGAATACTACAGGCGTAAGCCTGTAGATGAGCGAAACTATGAGAAGGAGAAGGGTATGTCGAAGATTGTTGCTAGCGCCGCGATAAAAGGAGCGAAAACACTTGTAAAAGAGGCGGAACTTGCCGTTAACAAGGCCATCGAGGAAAAAGGGAAGGACCAGAAAATAGAATTTCCAGAGACGGCGTTTTTTCTTCCGATGGCGAACGCCCTTTTGGGCGCGGAGGTTAAGACGCTGAATGAAGCATTGCCCGTGCTGAAAGAAGCCAAGTCGCTTTTGCACGAAGAACCGACGAAAGAGTTGTGGCTTCCGTATCTTGGAGACGCCCTTGATTCAGGTATTGCAGCGCTTTTAGCAGAAGAGATTATATGCGCTGTACGTTACCTTTACGGTAAAGAACCACAACCTGATTGTATAGGTTTTTACACCGATACCTGGATGAGAAGCTATGGTATCCAATTAGTAGATGGCCGAATGCCGGGTTTCGCCGCGATACTCGGCGCTGCCCCCGATAATAAAAAAGCGGTAGAAATAGTAAGGGAATTCCAAAAGAGGAACATAATGACTTTTGTCGGCTCAAGCTCAAACGGAAAAAGCATTATAGATCAGCTGAAAGAAGAAAAGGTGGAGATGGGCTGGGATACGTATATTGTTCCTTACGGAAGGGATACGATATCGGGCATATATCCGCTTCACTGGGCTATAAGGGGCGCGCTTACTTTCGGAGGAATAAAAGCGGGGAAGGCAAAGGAGTGCCTTTTATATTGCAAAGAGAGGGTTTTTGCGTTTGGACTTACACTTGGCCCGCTGGACGATATAAAGTATGCCACCGGTGCAGGAGCGATAAATATGGGATTTCCCATTATCGCGGATACGGATATTCCCGAAATAAGGCCTACGGGTATCTGTACCTACGAGCATATTGTGAAAGAATTGGATTATAAAAAAATTGTCGAAAAGTGTATTGAAATAAGAGGCATAAAAGTAAAACTCTCGAAAATACCCATCCCCGTTGCCTACAGCGCCGCATTTGAAGGCGAGAGGGTCAGGCGCGAGCAGATGTACGTCCAGTTCGGCGGAAAGTTTTCCTCTGCTTTTGAATACGTGCGCTCGAAGGCCCTCAATGAGGTCGAAGACGGGAAAATTGAGATTATCGGGCCGGAGATAGAGGACATGAAAGAAGGAAGTGCGTATCCTCTCGGTATATTGGTGGAGGTTGCCGGGAGAAAAATGCAGCACGATTTCGAGCCGATACTTGAAAGGCAGGTACACACCTTTCTTAACGAGGCAATGGGAATTTTTCACATGGGCCAGAGACATATGTGCTGGTTAAGGATTTCAAAGGAGGCGCACAAAAAGGGCTTCAAGATGAAGCATTTCGGGACGATTATTCACGCAAGGCTCCATGACACGTACGGAAAAATCGTGGATAAAGCCCAGATTAAAATATATACTAAAAAAGAAGACGTGGAAAAAATCATGCCCGAGGCCGTGAAAAGTTACGAAAAACGCGACGAGCGCATTGCCGGCATGACCGATGAGAGCGTGGATACCTTTTACAGCTGTACTTTATGCCAGTCATTTGCTCCGAATCATGTTTGTATAGTTAAGCCGGAAAGGCTGGGTTTATGCGGCGCTTATTCATGGCTCGATGCCAAGGCCTGTTACGAATTGAATCCGACAGGGCCTAACCAGCCCGTCAAAAAAGGCGAGGCCTTAGATCCCGTGCGCGGAGAATGGAAAGGCGTAAACGATTTTATTTATCAGAAGTCAAACAAGACGCTGGAGAGGTTTCACGGATATTCGATTATGACCTATCCGGAAACAAGCTGTTGCGTAGGTGACACAGAAGTGCTTATCGACGATGAATTAGTGAAAATAGGCGACTTTGTGGACAAACATAGAGGCGGGGAAAAATACGCGAAATGCAAGGCGCTAACTTTGAATTCAAACAAGGCGACAAGAGAAAATATCATCGCGATGCAAAAATTCACCGCTCCTGAAAAACTCATAAGGATTAAGACAAAGACAGGGAGAGAAATTACGCTTACGGGGGAACATAAGGTGTGCCTTGATAAACCGGACGGAATGACGTGGATTCCGGCCGCGGATATAAAACAAGAAGACAGGATTATTTCGCTGAGGAATCTAGATATTGAAAGGAAAATGCCCAATCTGGGATTACTTTCGGAAAAGGTTCTAAGCGAAGATCTCTTCTATATATTGGGCCTTCTTGCCTCCGACGGCTCTATATGTAAGCAAGGCAAGGCTGAATACAAAATTAATTTTATAAACACGAACAAGGTATTGATTGAGGAATACAAAAAAACTTACCGGCACCTTTTTCCGGACAAGCATCTCGGGGTGCGTGTTAAAAATAAATCAAACTCCGTAATTAGAGGCAGAAAAATCAAGGCAAGGAAAGTTTGTTACGACTGTTATTCAAATAATTTCCTGCTTGGCTATCTGGCAGTATTCTTCGGAATAAAGGCGGGACTCAAGGGGAAATGGAATCTTGATAGACTTATCGCTTTTCCGAAAGAATTAATAGCCCAGTTTCTGGCAGGTTTATTTGACGGGGACGGAAGCGTGCGATTAAGGAAATATGATTCCAAATGGAATACGGGAGAGGCCTACATTTGCATAAACGACAGAAACGCCGCATTTCATCTACAGATGCTTTTGAGTAGGTTCGGTATCATAGGTAATGTTCGTAAGTCAACATCTGTCTATAAGTTAATTGTCTACGGCAAAAATTTATCCGATTTTCTGAAAACAATACCCATACGGCATCCCAAAAAGAAGGCGACAGCCGCGCGCATTCTGCATTTGCATAAAAGCGATATTAACAAAACCCAGAGAGGAGTTCTTTCTTTTGAGGTAGGGTCTCTTGTAGCGGCCACTCCGGAAGCAAAATACGCGTTAAGTTCATCCACGCTATTTTATTACAGGACTCACAGATCAAGACCTGTTTTGGAGAATGTTAACAAGGTTTTGGCGCTAATGGATAAAAGAAAAGGGGCGGCACTCAGAGAAAAGATTAATACGGATTATTTTCTGGATATTGTTTCAAGCGTAAAAACCATAAAAAACCACAAATACGACCATGTCTATAATCTTACGCTCTCGGATACGCACAGCTATTTCGCTAACGGTATGCATATCGCAAATTGCGGATGTTTCGAATGCATAATCGCTATTCTGCCCGAGGCGAACGGTTTCATGGTTGTTAATAGAGAATATTCCGGGTTTACACCAGCCGGCATGAAGTTTTCAACCCTTGCGGGTTCTGTCGGAGGCGGAAATCAAACCCCGGGATTTATGGGTGTAGGGAGACTTTATCTGGTAAGTAAAAAGTTTATATCAGCAGACGGAGGGCTTAAGAGGCTCGTGTGGATGCCGAAAGAGCTTAAAAAAGCCCTTGCTAATAAATTAAAGAAAAGGTGCGAAGAAGAAGGAATGCCGGACTTATTCGACAAAATCGCGACCGAGGAAAATGCGACCGAGTCGGAACCGCTGGTGAAATATTTACAGGAAGTGAAGCATCCGGTGCTCGGGATGCCGCCACTTATGTAACGAGAGACCAACCTACGATGGACGAAGGACGATGGACGAGGGACGTGAGAGGAGATAATATATGGCGTTATCGGGACTAGAGATATATAAGTTGTTGCCCAAGACGAACTGCAAGGCCTGCGGTTTTCCGACCTGCCTTGCCTTTGCGATGCAGCTTGCCGCGAAAAAAGTGTCTTTGGATAAATGCCCGCATGTCTCCGAAGAGGCAAAGTCGGCCCTCGAAAGCGCGGCGCAACCCCCAATAAAACTTATTACAATAGGAAAGGGCGAGGAGCGGATTGAAGTCGGGAATGAGACGGTGCTTTTCAGGCACGAAGAGAAATTCTACCATCCTACCGCAATCGGTTTTTTGCTGGAAGATACCGCAAGCCTTGAGGAAATTAAGAAAGTGCTCGGGGAAATAAAGAAACTGGATTTTGAAAGAGTAGGCCAGAGGATAAACGTAAACCTTGTTGCGTTATCATGCAAAAGTAAGGACGCGGCAAAATTCCAGAGCACCTTAAAAACCGTTCTCGAAAATACAAATTTGCAGGTTGCGCTTGTAAGCGAGGAGGCGCCGTTAATCGAAAAGGCGCTTGAAGTTTCGAAAGAAAGAATTCCGCTTATATGCGCCGCCACGGCCGCCAACTTCAAAGAAATGGCGAAGCTTTCTAAAAATTATAAAGCCCCTTTAGTCGCAAGCGCGCCGACTTTGGAAGAACTCGAAACGCTGGTCAAAAACCTGAATACAGAAGGCGTCGGGGATATCGTTCTTGAAACGGGCGATAAGGATATAGCGGATAAGATATGGGATTTGACGCAAATACGAAGGCTTGCCCTCAAAAAGGCATTCAGGCCTTTCGGTTATCCCACTATCGTGTTTACAAAAAGCGAGAACCCGTTCCAGGAGACAAGCGAGGCCATAACGTACCTTGCCAAGTACGCAAGCATTGTCGTCATGAGAGGTAAAGCGGCGCATCAGGTACTGCCTGTTTTAACGGCGCGACAGAATATATTTACCGACCCGCAAAAGCCCCTTCAGGTTGAGCCGAAAATATACGAAGTCGGAAAGGTTACGGATAAATCCCCGGTTTTGGTTACGACAAATTTCTCTCTTACATATTACACTGTTGAGGCCGAGGTGGAATCAAGCAAGGTGCCTTCTTTTATTGTCTCGTGCGATTCAGAGGGCATGTCGGTTCTTACGGCGTGGGCCGCGGATAAATTTACGGCGGAGTCAATTGCGAAAACGCTAAAGAATCTCGGTGTAAAAGATAAGGTGAACCAAAAAAACGTAATTATTCCGGGTTACGTATCGGTTTTAAGCGGAAAACTGGAGGAAGAATCGGGCTGGAAGGTTGTCGTAGGGCCCAGGGAGGCCTCGGGCATACCTGTTTTCTTGAGGAATACCTATGGAAAAGTATAAAGTCGTATTTAAGCCGTCCGGTAAGACAGCCGAAGTGAAGAAGGGCGCGGACCTTCTGTCGGCGGCCGTCTCCTGCGGGGTGTATATAAACTCAAGCTGCGGAGGCGAAGGCGTGTGTGGAAGGTGTAAGGTAATAATTAAAAAGGGCAAATTCCGAACCGAACCTACGGGAAGAGTCTCCCGCCAGGCGAGGAAAAAGGGATATGTCCTTGCCTGCCTTACGGCCGTGGAAGGCAACCTCGAGGTATTCATTCCCAAGGAGTCGAGGCTTGATTTAAGCAAGGTTAAAGAAAAGGAGGCGAGGCTTAACCGCCTGAAAGGCATATACTCCGAAGCAGTAGAAGTCGATAAGGGAAAACCCATCATAAGCGAAGATATATTTACCCACAGCCCCATATCGACTAAAATTTATGTGGAATTGCCGCCGCCCACTTTGGATGACAGCGTAAGCGACTATGAGAGACTCCTAAGGGAGATAAGGAAGAAATATGATATTCCGATAATGCAGACGGGCTTAAGGAATATAAGAAGGCTCGGAAACATCCTGCGCTCAAGCGACTGGAAAGTAACTGTTGCCCTGGGCAAAAGAAACGAGACGACCGAAATCGTGATTATCGAGCCGGGGGATTCTTCGAAGGAAAATTATGGTGTTGCTTTTGACATCGGTACGACAACGATTACGGGCCAGCTTGTTAACTTGAATACCAAAGAGATTCTCGGGACAAAAGCCACTTACAATAAGCAGATAGTGTTCGGTGACGACGTTATAACGAGAATTATGTTCGCAACAGAAGAAAACGGACTGGAGAGGCTGCACCACGCCGTTATCGATAACATGAACGCAATTATCAGCGAATTGGTAACCGAGAACGACATACCTTTAAGCCGCGTTACGGGCGTTATGTGTGCCGGAAATACGACAATGATGCACCTTTTATTGAGGGTGGACCCAACTCACATAAGGCGGGAACCCTATGTTTCAACCGCAAATTTCGTTCCGGTTATAAGGGCCTCCGAGGCGGGTATAAAGATTCACCCGAGGGGACTTCTGGCATGTATTCCGGGTGTTAGCACTTATGTAGGGGGCGATATAGTAGCGGGGACGGTAGCCTGCGGCATAAACAACAAAAAGCGCCTTACACTTTTAATCGACGTCGGCACAAACGGAGAAATAATTTTGGGAAATAAAGAATGGATGGCGTGCTGCTCAGCATCGGCCGGCCCTGCATTTGAGGGTAGCGGCGTATCGTGCGGCATGAGAGCCGTTAAAGGCGCGATAGAAAAAGTCGAGATTAACTCCAAATTCGAACCAAATGTAAAGGTTATAGGAAGCGGAAAACCGATGGGTATTTGCGGTTCGGGCTATATTGACCTTATTGCGGAGATGTTCAAAAAAGGCATAATTAAGAGAGACGGAAAGATTAATAAAGACCTAAGGACGAAAAGAATCAGGCAAAAAAGCGGCAAAGCCGAATATATCGTTGTCTTCAAGAACAAGGCATGCTGCGATTACGACATCGTCATAAAGGATCCTGATATTGAGAACATAAAACGCTCAAAGGGCGCGATTTTCTCCGCGGCTTCGATTCTCGTTAAGAAATTCGGCCTGAAATTCGACAACATAGACAAAATCTACATCGCCGGAGGGTTCGGAACGTTCCTTAATATAGATAGCGCAGTTTCGATAGGCCTTCTGCCCGACATAAACAGAAAGAAATTCAAGTTCGTGGGGAATAGCTCGCTTATAGGCGCGCGCGAGATACTTCTCTCGTACGACACGATGAAAAGGGCCGAAGAGATAGCGCGAAAGATGACATACATAGAACTGAGCAAGGACCCCTCTTACATGGACGAGTATGTATCGAGTTTGTTTTTTCCGCATACGAATCTGGAGATGTTCCCGAGCGTGAAGAGGTTAGTGTGATAATCGCAATCGCAGGCAAGGGCGGAACCGGTAAAACGACGCTCGCCGCCTTAATCATAAGGGCACTTAAGGGACAAAGCGCGGGGTCTATACTTGCAATCGATGCCGATCCAAACAGCAATCTGGGCGAACTTCTGGGCGTAAAAAGCGTATCGACAATGGTGGAAATCGTCGATGACATATCGAAAAACCTGGCGCAAATCCCGGCGGGCATGACAAAAGACCGATACATAGACATGAAGATACAGGAATCACTCAACGAGGAAGGGGGCTTCGACGTTTTAAGCATGGGAAGGCCCGAGGGGCCGGGATGCTACTGCTTTGTCAACAATTTGCTTCGGGGCCTTATAGAAAAACTTATGAAAAATTATGATTATGTGATAATCGACAACGAAGCCGGCATGGAGCACCTCTCGAGGCGGCTTCTCCGCCAGATCGACACGCTTTTTATTACAAGCGACAGTTCTATCGTCGGAATAAGGTCTGCGGCCAGGATTTCCGGCCTCGTCGATGAGCTGGGCATAAAAGTAAGAGAAAGGTTTTTAATTTTAAACAAATCAAAGGACAATACCAAAACTCTTAAGAGCGAAATAAAAAAAACAGGATTGAATTTAAAAACTATTCTTCCATTGGATAAAAAAATAGAAGATAACGCCGTAAACAATAAATCTATATTTGAGTTAGGTGATAATAATCTTCTATTAGAGAGCATGAGAAAAATAGTAGTTGCTAAGGAGAAACAGGAATGGATTTGTTAAAGGAAACTTGGACCGGGAAGGTGAGCTCGGTTACGATAGGCGCCACTGAAAAGGATGGCGGAACGAGAATTTCGCAGGTTACGGTCGGAGGGGAAGAGGCGCTTCCATACCTCTTTAAAGAAGGCGATATACCCAATGCGCCCGTTATTGCAATGGAAGTCCTGGATATTGAACCCGCCGACTGGCCCAGGACGCTTAAAGAGCCTTTCGCCGACGTCTTGAAAGACCCCGTTAAATGGGCGATAAAGTGTGCAGAAGTTCATAAAGCAGCCCTTATATGCGTTAAGCTTATAGGCACGCACCCTGATTTCGGAAACAGAACTGCGGACGATACAGCAAAGCTTATAAAGGATATTTTGCAGGCAGTAAAGGTGCCGCTCATAATCCTGGGTTCAGGCGATGAAGAGAAAGACAATATCGTGCTTGCAAAAGCGAGCGAAGTAGCAAAAGGCGAAAAATGCCTTATAGGCGAGGCTACGGAAAAAAATTATAAAACCTTAACAGCAAGCTGCCTCGCAGACGGCCACAACATAATAGGACAATCGCCCATAGATATAAATATTGCAAAACAGGTAAACATACTTATTAATGAAATGGGATTTCCGCTTGAGAGAATTGTTATTAACCCCACGATCGGCGCGCTCGGATACGGAATGGAATATGCATATTCGATAATGGAACGCGCAAGAAGTGCCGCGCTTATCGGCGATAAGATGCTTTCCATGCCTTTTGTTTGTTTTGTCGGACAGGAAGCATGGCGCGCCAAAGAGGCGAAGTCGACTTCGGCCGAGCATCCGGAATGGGGAGACGAAGCCTTGCGCGGCGCGTTATGGGAAACGGAAACGGCCGTTTGCATGCTTCAGGCGGGCGCGGACATTCTGGTCATGCGCCACCCGAAGGCAGTGGAAGAGATACGGAAATATATTGACAGTTTGATAAAGAGGTAGGTAATAATGTTAGTAATCGGCGAACTCATAAACGGGATGTACAAGGCCGTCGGGAAGGCGATAGCGGAGCGCGATAAGAATGTTATACAAAAAGTTGCTAAAGACCAGATAGCCGCGGGCGCAGGCATGCTTGACGTCAATACCGGCCCTTACGAAAAAAACCCGAAAGACGCAATGAAGTGGCTTGTGGAGACGATCCAGGAGGTAACGGAGGCGCCCCTTGCGTTTGACAGCACAAAGCCGGATGTTATCGAAGAGGGTTTGAAACTCGCAAAGAAAAAAGCGATGATAAATTCAACGAACTCCGACGACGAAAAACTGAATGTACTCGTTCCCATGGCGAAAAAATACAACGCCTCGCTGATAGGCCTTACAATGGGAAAAAGCGGCATACCGCGCGATAAGAACCAAAGATTGGAGCACGCCGTAAAAATCGTAACAAAATGCCAGGAAACCGGCTTTGACATAAGCAACTTATACCTGGATCCGATAGTTCTTCCCGTAAATGTGGCGCAGGCACAAGGCGTAGAAGTCCTTGAATCGATAAGGGAATTTAAACTTTTATGCGACCCCGCGCCGAAGACGGTAGTGGGATTAAGCAACGCTTCGCAGGGGAGTAAACAAAGGCCCCTTATAAACAGGATATTTCTCGTAATGGCCGTTGCAAACGGCCTTACGGCAGCGATTATGGACCCTCTCGATAAAGACCTTATGGACGCTGCCATAACGGCGGAACTCGTTTTGAATAAAAACATATACTGCGATTCATTTCTGGAGGCGTACAGGGAGAAATAGGATTAAGGATTAAGGATTATGGTTGTAACGAAGAGTATAAAACTTAAATCACGGGGCGAGACGGATATAGTCAACATAACCGGCGAGGTAGAAGGCGCGCTTGGGAAAACTAAACTTAAAAACGGTATAATTACCATATTCGTTCCCGGCGCAACAGGCGCTCTTACCACGGTTGAGTACGAATCGGGCCTCGTAAGCGACCTAAAAGAAGCATTTGAAAAATGGGCGCCGCGCCGCGGTGAATACGCCCATAACCTGAAATGGGCCGACGGCAACGGATTTTCTCATGTCCGCGCCTCTCTTTTGGGGCCGTCACTTACGGTTCCTTTTTCCGGAGGGCACCTGACGCTGGGAACGTGGCAGCAGATTGTATTTATAGATTTCGATAACCGCTCACGCTCGAGGGAACTTATTTTGCAGATTATAGGAGAGTAATGAAACCGATATTGCAACTCGCATTGGACTTTGTAAACCTTAGCCGCGCGCTCAAAGTCGCTGAGGAGGCCGTGCGGGGCGGGGTTCTCTGGCTTGAAGCGGGAACACCGCTTATAAAAAGCGAAGGCCTTGACGCAGTGAGGCAACTCAGGAAAAGATTCCCCAAGGCAACAATCATAGCCGACATGAAGACGATGGATGTCGGGAGGATCGAGACTGAAATGGCGGCAAAGGCGGGTGCAGACATCGTATGCGTGCTAGCGGCTGCCTCCGACAGCACTATAAGGGAATGCGTTGAAGCGGGAAAAAATTACGGCGCGAAAATAGAAGCCGACCTTATCGAAATTAAGGAGAGCGACCTCGAGAAGCGCGCAAGAGAAGTGGAAAAATTAGGCGTCGATTATGTAGGGGTACACGTTGCCATAGACGAGCAGATGAGGGGAAAAGACCCATTTGCCAGATTGCGTAAAGTGCGAAGCGCGGTAAATATTCCTCTTGCCTGCGCGGGAGGCATAAACTCAGAAACCGCTTCCCGGGCGGTAAAAGCCGGAGCGGATATCGTGATAGTGGGCGGCGCTATAAACAAGGCCAAGGATCCAAAAAAGGCAGCCCTCTTTATAAAGAAGGCCATCGCAAGAAGAAAAGCGATAAGAACAACGCTTTTTAAGAGGGTTTCGAAAGAAGAAGCGCATAAAGTCCTTAAGCAGGTCTCCACTCCGAATCTTTCGGACGCGATGCATAGAACCGGGGATCTCAAGGATATTCATCCCGTTTCAAAGGGATTAAAAATGGTGGGGCCGGCGCTTACAGTCAGGACCTACCCCGGCGACTGGGCGAAAACCGTCGAAGCAATTGACATAGCAAAAGAGGGCCAGGTCATAGTTGTAGACGCAGGAGGCGTGGGCCCCGCGGTATGGGGAGAACTGGCAACCCACGGAGCCATTCAGCGAAAAATCGCGGGAGTAGTAATAGACGGCGCGACCCGCGATACAGCGGAAATACGCAAATCAAAATTTCCCGTCTTTTCAAAGCTTGTAATGCCTACTGCGGGAGAGCCCAAGGGTTTCGGCGAAATCGGCGTTCCCGTAACGGCGGGCGGCGTAAGGGTGTGCACGGGTGACTGGATGGTCGGCGACGACGACGGCGTCGTGTGTATTCCCGAAGAAAAGATAGCCGAAATAGCGAACCGCGCGATGAGCGTATTAGAACAGGAAAACAGGGTAAGGGTCGAGATAGACAGGGGTTCCACGTTGGGTAAGGTAATGGAACTCTTGAGGTGGGAAAAAAAATGAGCAAGCCCCGTAGAATATTTATATCCGCAACAGGGCAAAACGCGGGAAAGACCACGTTTTGCCTCGGGTTAATAGCGGCGCTACTCAAGAGGTTTAAAAGCATAGGCTTTATTAAACCCATAGGGCAGCGCTACCTCATGGAACAGGGATTCAAGGTGGACGAGGATTCGGTTTTAATAGAGAGAATTTTCGGCCTCTCCCGCGGCCTTAGCATAAAGGACTTATCGCCTGTGGCCGTCGAGCGGGGGTTTACGGAGAAATATATCGAGGGTAAAACCGCTAAATCCGACTACGCAAAAAGTATAATCGATTCCTTTAATAAGGTAGCCAGAGACAATGAGCTCGTAATAATCGAAGGGACGGGCCACGCGGGTGTGGGAAGCGTTTTTGACCTCTCCAACGCCACTGTTGCCAAATTACTGGATTCAAAAGTGATACTCCTTACCCCCGGCGGCATAGGAAGACCCATAGACGAGGCCATGTTAAATAAACCGCTCTTTGACACCGAAGGGGTCGAGCTTGCCGGTGTGGTTGTCAACAAGGTATTACCCGAGAAGTTTGATAAAATCGAAAAATACGTGAAAATGGGTTTTGAGAAGAAGGGCATTCCCGTGTTAGGGGTAATGCCGTATCAGAAGAGGCTGGACCTTCCCACCGTAAGGGAGATATTTGAGGAACTCAAGATTAAGCTTTTATGCGGTGAAAAGCACGTCGACAACCCCGTAGACCGGGTGCTGGTGGGCGCCATGGAAGTCGGAGCGGCCATGAAATACATGGTGCACAATGCCCTGGTTATTACCCCTTCTGACAGAACGGATATGATTCAGGCTGTAATCGATCTTCACTGCGGAAAAAAGGGAAAGCACTGTAACATATCGGGCCTGGTTTTATCGGGAGGAATGGAACCGCCCCCTGAAATTTTCAACCTTCTTAAAAAATATAAAATACCGACTCTCGTCTCAGGAGGAGACACGTATTCGATTGCGGCAAAAATACACAGCATAAAGGTAAAAGTCAAACCGGAAGACAAAAATAAAATCGATATAATAATCAAAATGGTGGATAAATATGTTGACGTGGATAAAATTGTAGAAAGTATAAGCGGAGGAAAGAAATGAAAGTTTTGCTTACAGGCGGCGCCGGTTTCATAGGAAGCTGTATGTTATGGAGGCTTAACGAAGCCGGCATACGCGATATAATAGTGGTGGACCACCTCGGAAAGTCCGAGAAATGGAAGAATCTCGTCAAAAAACGATTTGAGGATTATTTTGAAAAGGATAAATTCCTCGATTACCTGGAAAGCGGCCGCCTTGACAAAAAAATCGATACCGTTATCCACTTCGGCGCGTGCACTTCTACCACCGAGCAGGATGCGACATACATGATGGAAAACAATTATGTATATTCCAGAAGGATTGCCGAATGGGCCCTGAAAAACCGAAAGAGATTCTTATATGCCTCAAGCGGCGCGACCTACGGCACCGGCGAGCTGGGCTATTCCGACAGAGACGAGGTTACGGTTAAACTGAAACCCTTAAACATCTACGGCTATTCCAAACACCTGTTCGACTTATGGGTCCTGAAAAATAAACTTCAAAGGGAATTCGTGGGATTTAAGTTTTTCAATGTTTTCGGGCCGAACGAAGGCCACAAGGCCGACATGATGAGCATGGTTAACAAGGGATACCAGCAAATAAAAAACACAGGCAAGATGCGCCTTTTTAAGTCCCACAAGTCAGAATATAAAGACGGCGGGCAGAAGAGGGATTTTGTATACGTAAAAGACGCTGTCGAGTTAGTTTATTATTTTCTAAGACACCCGAATAAAACCGGCATATATAATATAGGAACAGGAAGCGCAAGAACCTGGAATGACCTTGCGGATGCGTTATTTTCAGCGCTTGGCATGAAGACGAACATAGAATATTTTGATATGCCCGAAGTTTTAAAGGGAAAATACCAGTATTTTACGCAGGCGGATTTGAGTAAACTTAAAAAGGCGGCTCCCCGGCATAAATTTTTCGACTTAAAAGACGCAGTGAAAGATTATGTTGGTTATCTGGAGAGCGGGACATATCTATAAAGGAGGCTAGAAATGATAAAAGAAAAAGTAGAGAAAGCGCTTGAGGAGATAAGGCCGGCTTTGAAAGCAGACGGCGGTAACGTAGAATTAGTCGATGTTACAGAGGAAGGTATTGTTAAGCTTCGCCTGACCGGCGCCTGCGGCCATTGCCCGATGAGCACCTACACACTTAAGATGGGTATCGAAGCGAAGCTGAAAGAGAAAATACCCGAGGTAAAGTCAGTCGAGCAGGTGTGAATATGCGCGTACTGGGCATAAACGGAAGCCCGAGAATCGGTGGTAATACCGATATACTTCTCGATAAAGCGCTAGAGGGTGCTAAGAGTAAAGGCAGAGAGACAGAAAAGGTTATTTTGAATAACCTAAAAATGGTGCCCTGTCAGGAGTGCGAGAAGGTAAGGGATGACGGAACCTGCAAGATCGCGGACGATTTTCAGGACCTCTATGAAGAAAAGATTAAAAAAGCGGACGCCCTGATCCTTGCCTCGCCTATATTTTTCGGCTCTTTAAGCGCCCAAGTCAAAATCATGATAGACCGCTTCCAGTGTTGCTGGAGATATAAATATCTATTAAAGAAACCAGTAACCGGTAAGCAGAAACCAGGAGCACTTATTTTGGTAGAGGCTTCACATAGGGAAAGCTTTTTAAATAACGCAAAATCGATAATTAAGAACCTGTTTGCCACGATTGACGTGGCCTATAAAGAAGAACTTTTCTGCCCGGGCCTCGAAGGCAAAAGCGATGTTTCAAAACATCCCGATTTTTTGCAAAAGGCCTTTGGGTTAGGGGAGAGGTTAAGCTAAAATCAAGGGATGAAGAGAAAGATGATATAATGCCAAAAAAACGGATTTACTTAGACAATAACGCGACGACGCCGCTTCATCCGGAAGTAAAAAAGACGATGAAAAAGGCAATGGAGGTCTTCGGCAACCCTTCCAGCCTCCACAGTTTCGGCAGACAAGCCAAAAGGCTCCTCGAAGATAGCAGGGAAAAGGTAGCGTCTTTTATCGGCACGACCCCTTGGCAGATTATATTTACCGGAAGCGGTTCGGAGGCAAATAATACCGTTTTATCCATTTTTTCATGCATGACTGCAAGATGCACGGGCAGCCTGGACTATCACGCCGATGTTATCACAACCAATATAGAGCACCCCTGTATTTTAGAAACGGCTAAATGCCTGAAGGATAGGGGCACAAATGTTTCGTATTTAAAAGCGGATTGTCTCGGCAAAATAAATCTTGAGCATGTCACCGAAGCGCTTGCCGGAAAAACAAGCCTTGTTTCCGTTATGATGGCAAATAATGAAATCGGAACCATGCAGGACATAAAAGAAATCGCCAAAATCGCGCATAAACACGGAGCCTTATTCCATACGGACGCCGTCCAGGCGGTGGGCAAGATTCCCGTAGACGTGGTGGATTTAGACGTTGATTTTCTGACGCTTTCCGCACACAAAATGTACGGCCCGAAAGGCATAGGAGCTCTTTACGTCAAAAAGGGCGTTCCGTTCTGCCCGTTAATCCGCGGTGGACACCAGGAAAAAGGAAGGCGCGCCGGAACGGAAAATACACTCGGTATAGCAGGCCTTGCAAAAGCAATCGAAATGCGCCAGAAGGAAATGGAAGCCGAGGGAAAGCGCCTGCTTAAGTTCAAAAAAATTCTTAAAGAAGGCATAGAAAAGTATATTCCCGACGTGCGCTTTAACGGCCACCCCACCGATTGTCTTGCCGGCACCCTGAACGTATCCTTTGACGGAGCGGAGGGGGAAGCTATTTTACTGTACCTTGACCAGGAGGGTATCGCAGTTTCGACGGGTTCCGCCTGTGCTTCCGCGTCACTCGATCCCTCACACGTATTGCTCGCAATGGGCGTTCCTGTCGAGCAGGCCCACGGCTCGATACGTATAAGCATGGGACGCGAAAACACGATTAAGGATGTAGAGTACGTCATCGATATTCTTCCCAAAGTTATAGAGAAAATCCGTAAAATGTCCACGGCTTACTCCGGAGAGAAGAAATGATCATGCAGCCTAAATGGGTATATACTGAGAAGGCAAAGGACCATTTCATAAACCCCAGAAACGTCCTTACCGACGAAGAGAATTATAAAGATGACGGAAAGGGTATTGTCGGCAACATAAAATGCGGAGACGAAATGATGGTTGCTATCAAGGTCGATAAGGAAAAGCAAATTATAACCGATTGCAAGTGGAAGACCTACGGCTGCGCGAGTGCGATTGCGAGCACCTCTATCATGTCGGAGATGGCGAAGGGAATGCCGGTCGATAAAGCTTACCATCTTTCCCCGAAGGATATTACGAAAGAACTAGGGGGACTGCCCGAACACAAGATACATTGTTCCGTATTGGGCGATAAAGCGCTGCGCGCCGCCATAGACGATTATTATAAAAGGCACGGGATGCTTGATAAAATCAAGAAGGAAAAAGCGCGTATCGTATGCCAGTGTATGAACGTGACCGACAAGGAAATAGAACGCGCGATGCTCGATGGCGCACGGACACTGTATGAACTTCAGGAGAGGACAAAATTGGGTACGGTTTGCGGACAGTGTAAAGACGAAGCAACCCGCCTCCTTGAGAAGTATAAGAAGAAACATTTCGGGACATGATAAACTTTACACATAATATACCGACAATCGTTTATTTCGGCAAAGGGCAGGTGGAAGTAATTGAAGCAGAGCTCAGGAAGCGTGCAAAGAAAATATTGATCGTAACGGGCCAGGGAAGCGTAAAGCGTAACGGTATATTTGCCGATGTAATAAAAGTAGTGAAATATGCAAAAGTTGCCTATGTTGAACTTTCCGGTATAAAACCCAACCCCCGCCTTAAAAGCGTGTACGAAGGCATAAAAATTTGCAAGAAGGAAAAAATGAATTTCATACTTGCAGTGGGCGGCGGAAGCGTTATAGACGCTTCAAAAGCCATAGCGGCGGGCGTGAAATACAAAGGCGACGTATGGGATTTTTTCACTAAAGGAATAAAACCCGCCAAAGCACTTCCCGTAGGCACTGTCCTTACCCTCGCAGCCACCGGCTCTGAGATGAACGGCAATACCGTTATTACAAAGGAGGACACCAGGCGCAAGCTTGCGTTCGGCTCTCCCGTCATAAGGCCTGTTTTTTCCGTATTAGACCCCGAATATACCTACACCGTTAACAAGTATCACACCGCCTGTGGTGTCGTTGATATAATGGCCCATGTCTTTGAGCAGTATTTTAGCCATACTAAAGCCGCCGATGTGCAGGACAGAATAGCGGAAGGGCTGTTAAAGGTATGCATTAAATACGGCCCCGCTGTGTGCGAAAATCCTCGCGATTATAATGCAAGGGCCAATATACTGTGGGCAGGGAGCCTTGCGCTAAATAACTTAATAGGCGAAGGTAAAGAAGAGGACTGGGCATCCCATGCCATAGAGCACGAGTTAAGCGCCATATATGATATCTCGCACGGCGCCGGCCTTTCAATAGTGGTTCCGAGCTGGATGAGGCACGTTTTGAGCAGTAAGACCGTAAAGAAATTCGTCGAATACGGCATAAATGTCTGGGGTATCGAAAAGAACAGAGACAAAATGAATATTGCAAACGAAGCCATAAATAAAACACGCGCATTTTTCAACTCCCTAGGCATGCCGTCAAGCTTGAGCGAAGTCAGTATTACCGCTCGACATTTCGAAGACATGGCAAAAAACGCCCTTCGGGACTGGGGCAAAATAGGCTCCTTTAAGAGACTCTCCGAGAAAGATATCGTTCAAATCCTAAAAGCTTCTCTTTAACGGAAATGATTTCGTTTGATACGAGTATAATCGATATAATACAAAGAACACCCGGCGTTAAAAGCTTTAGATTCGAAGCCAAGGAAGAGGTTGCTTTTAAACCGGGACAATTTTTCTTTGTTACGATAAAAATAGGAGAAAAAGACAGAACGAAACACTTTTCCTTTTCAAATTCTCCGACAGAGAAAGGGTATGTAGAGTTCACGAAAAGGATAACCGAAAGCGATTTTTCAAAAGCACTCGATGCTTTGAAAACCGGGGATTGGGCGAGATTAAAAATGCCTTTTGGGTCTTTCACATTTGAAGGCGAATACGAAAAAATAGTATTTCTTTCAGGCGGTATAGGTATAACCCCCATAAGGAGTATATGCAAGTTTGTATTAGATGCTGGATTGCAAACGCACATCGTGCTATTATATAGCAATAAGGACGAGAACGGCATTATATTCAGGAGCGATTTTGGCGAAATGCAAGATAAAAATAAGAATTTCCGCGCAGTTTATACGCTAACCTCGCCATACGCAGATAAGAAAACATGGAACGGAAGAACTGGTTATATAAATCAGGCGATGATACAAGAGGAGGTTCCGGATTATAAAGATAGAATATTTTATGTTTGCGGTCCGCCTTCAATGGTTTCAAGCCTCACGGAGGTCTTAAAAGACAAGCTGAAAGTCGAAGAAGCAAAAATTAAGGTGGAAAATTTCGTAGGTTACTAGGAAAGGAGAAAAGTTATGGCAGTAGAAAAAACCGGGGAAAAATACAGATGCAATATTTGCGGTAATGAAGTTACGGTGACAAAGGTCGGCGGCGGCGAACTTGTCTGCTGCGGTCAGCCAATGGAGAAAATCGGAGGGTAAATATATGGCAAAATCAATAAAGGGTACAAAAACAGAAAAAAATTTGCTTGCGTCCTTTGCAGGAGAATCTCAGGCGAGAAACCGCTATACATATTTTGCGAGCGTAGCAAAAAAAGCAGGCTTCGAGCAAATAGCGGCTATATTTTTAGAGACCGCCGATAACGAGAAAGAACATGCAAAGAGGTTTTTTAAACTTTTAGAAGGGGGCGATGTCGAAATCCAGGCTTCCTATCCGTCCGGTGTGATAGGGGATACGGCCGAGAATCTGGAAGCGGCGGCAGCGGGAGAAAATTTGGAATGGACAAAACTTTACAAAGAAGCAGGTGAGGTGGCCGAGAAGGAAGGCTTTAAGGAAGTAGCCAAGCAATTCAAGGAAATAGCCGAAGTAGAAGTCGAGCACGAAAAACGATATAGAAAGCTTTTAAAAAATATAAAAGAAAACAAAGTATTCAAAAAAGATACCGTTGTTAAATGGAAATGCCGCAATTGCGGGTATGTTCACGAGGGAAAAGAGGCGCCGGAAGAGTGTCCGGCATGCGCGCATCCGCAGGCGTATTACGAACTCCTCTGCGAGAATTATTGATGGGGACGTTTCACTTTGACGTAACCCATTGTTGGGCATAGGGTTGGAAACGCACCCTGTACATTTTTTAAGAAAAATTTACTTGTTTACTGGTCTTGAAAATGTACACATAGGCTTCGTAACTTCTTTGAGGATAAGTAGTTAGGAAAAAGTGAAACGTCCCCATAGGGAAAGGAGTTGGGTATGAAAGGTCACGTATGCAAAGTATGCAAGTATATCTCAATTACGGGAAGCGCGCCGGAGAAGTGCCCCGTATGCGGTTCGCCGAAGACGGCATTTGAAGAAAAAGATGCCATAAAGACTCCGAAGGACGCGAGTAACCTGACAGAACTTGAAAAAAAGCACATACCTGTAATAAAAGTAGTTAAAGTGTGTGGCTTGATACCCGAAGGCTGTCAGGACGCTCATGTGCGGGTAGGCGAGATCCAACATCCCATGCAACCCGAGCATTCTATCCAGCATATCGATTTTTATATCGACAAGGGCTTTATAGCAAGGGTGCACCTGACGCCGGAAAAGCTTAATCCCGCTGCTGCGCTCCACCTCAAAACGGGAGGCGGGAAACTCGCGGCTATCGCGCTATGCAACCTGCACGGGGCGTGGATTAATGAGGCGGAGTTATGAGTAAAAAAGTAACGATTTACAGCACGCCGACTTGCCCGTACTGCATAAGGACAAAGAAGTTCCTCGAAGATAACAACGTTGCTTTCGAGGATATAGACGTATCGTCAGATCCGGTAAAAGCCGAAGAGATGGTTAAGAAAACCGGACAAATGGGCGTACCCGTGTTGGACATTGAGGGCAACATAATAGTCGGATTTGACAAAGAGGCAATACAGAAAGCACTTAATATTTAGGAAAGAGATCCAAATGGCCAAAGACCCTGTCTGCGGCATGTCTGTTGACGAAAAAACGGCTCTTAAATTAACAAAGGACGGACAAACCCACTTTTTCTGCAGCGAACACTGTCTTAAAAAATTCGCCAAAGAACACAAAGTTTCAGAAAAGGAAATCGCGACCTGCCTTGTCCAACCGAAAATGCCGTTTTATAGGAACAAGACCTTTATTGTAAGCGCAATCCTTGCGCTACTCGTCTTATTGTCGTATGTTTTTAGTTTTCTTGTGCCTTTCAGAAAAACGCTGTTTTTGTATTTTAAGACTATATGGTGGGCTATTTTGCTGGGCTTTTTTCTGGGCGGCATAATAGATTATTACGTCCCGCGCGAACATATATCCTTCATCCTGGCAAAGCCGAAAAAACGGACAATTTTTTATTCGGTAATTTTAGGCTTTTTCATGAGCGCCTGTTCCCACGGGATACTGGCGCTCTCCATAGAACTGCACAAGAAAGGCGCTTCCAACCCCGCCGTTGTATCATTCTTGCTTGCAAGCCCCTGGGCCAATCTTACGCTTACGATAATGCTGATAGGTTTTTTCGGGTTAAAAGCCCTTTATATAATAATTTCGGCTATTGTAATTGCGATAATAACGGGCCTTATTTTTCAGGTTCTGGAAAAAGCAAATCTAATAGAAAAAAATACCAATATCGTAAAAGTCGAAGAGGATTTTTCGATAATAAAAGATATTAAAAAAAGATGGAGGGGCCATAGATTCTCCATCGCTGATATTAAAGGCGTATTTAACGGTGCGATATCATTGAGCAACATGGTTTTGTGGTGGGTTCTTATAGGCATGGGTCTGGCGGGCCTGGCCGGCGCGTATATTCCGAGTAGCCTATTCCAGAACTATATGGGCCCAACCGTACTCGGACTTTTTGTTACGCTTGCGTTAGCGACTGTTATAGAGGTATGTTCCGAGGGCTCGGCGCCGATGGCATTTGAGATATTCAGGCAGACAGGCGCTCTGGGCAATGCTTTTGTTTTCCTTATGGCGGGAGTGGTTACGGATTATACAGAAATCGGACTTTTATGGCACAACGTGGGGAGAAAGGTAGCTATCTGGCTCCCTATCGTGTCGGTGCCGCAGGTTGTGGTTTTGGGGATTATTGCTAATATTATATTTTAGGATTAAGGATTAAGAATTAAGGATTAAGCAGAGATGGTATATGATCTCATAATCATAGGCGCAGGGCCGGCGGGCATAACCGCGAGCATATACGCGGCGCGTAAAAGAATGAACTTCTTAGTTATTACAGGTGACATCGGAGGGCAGGCCGCTCTTAGCGGGGACATCGAGAATTACACGGGCTATCAGTTTATAACGGGTCCGGAACTTGCAGAAAAATTCGAAGAGCACATAAAAAAATATTCTATCGAGACAAAGGAAAACGAAGAGGTAGCCGAAGTCAAAAAAGACGGCGACAAGATTTTGGTTAGAACCCAGAAAGCATTATACGAATCCAAAACGGCGATAATAGCATCCGGCACAAGGTGGAGAAATTTGGGCATCCCGGGCGAGAAGGAGTTCAAGAATAGGGGTCTTACATATTGCGCTACCTGCGACGGGCCCCTTTTTGCGGGCAAAGATGTAGCCGTAATAGGAGGGGGAAACGCCGGGCTGGAGGCGACGCTTCAGCTTATGAGAATAGCCAAGCATATTTATCTTATCGATATTGCGAAGGAATTGACGGGCGATGCTATTCTGCAGGAAAAAATAAGAGAGAGCGATAAGGTTACCATTTTTACCGAAACCGGCGTGCTGGCTGTGCTCGGAGACAAGATGGTAAGCGGTATAAGGATAAAAGAAAATGGTAAAGAGAAAACATTGGATGTCCAGGGCGTATTTGTGGAAATAGGCCTCATGCCAAATTCCGGATTTGCTAAGGAATTGGATAAGAATAAAAAAGGCGAAATAAAAGTGAACGTATATAACGAAACAAGCACCCCCGGCATTTTCGCAGCGGGAGATATTACCGATATTCCGGAGAAACAGATAATAATAGCTGCAGGTGAGGGTTCGAAGGCTGCATTGAGTGCTTTCAGGTATTTAGCAAGGAAAAAATAGTAATGATTACGAAAGAAAGGTTGCTTGCGGGACTTGACGAACTTATAGACGTGGAAGAAGGCGTGATCACGCTGTATGCCAATTTTTCCAAAGCGCTATTGAAACAAACACCGCAGGTAGATAAGGATAAAAAAAAAGAAATGACGAAGCTGCTGTCCGTGCTTTACCGCGATTCGGCAAGACACAAAGAAATAATAGATAGCATGATCGAAGACGTACAGAAGGGCTCAAAAAATGAATACTGAAATGCTGCGAAAAGAATTCCAGGAAATATTGGCCTTAGAAGAGCGGGCCAAGCATTTCTACGAGCATTATATAAGCCAGGTCAATAACGAGAAAGTAAAAAAACAGCTCACCGCCATACGTGACGACGAAATCCGCCACATAGAAATAGCGAAAACGCTTATTAGCCTCGTATCATGAAACGCCTACGCGCCGAATATAATAAAAGAAGAAAAGAGATAAGAAAACGGCTTAAGGACTTCGAGGATATCCATACAAAAAAAGACGAGGATATATTTGCAGAACTATGCTTCTGCATATTGACCCCGCAGTCAAAAGCGGTGAATTGCGATAGGGCGATAAAAGAGCTTAAAAAGCGCAATCTACTTCTTAAGGGCTCCGAACATGACATAAGGGATAGGTTAAAAGGCCTTGTAAGGTTTCATAATAAAAAAGCCGCTTACATCGTAGCGGCCAGAAAGGCCCTAAGCAAGAAGAACAGGGTTAAAGTCAAAAGCCACCTTGATAAAAACGATATTTTCAAAACCCGCAAGTGGCTGATCAAGAGCATAAAAGGCCTTGGCTACAAGGAAGCAAGCCATTTTTTGAGAAACATAGGTCTCGGAAAAAATATCTCCATTCTCGATGCACACATTCTTAAGAACCTTAAGAAGTTCGGCGTTATCAAAGAGATTCCGGCTTCCGTCAGCGGAAAAAATTACACGCAAGTAATAGAGGAAAGAATGAGGAAATTCGCCGAGAAGATTAAGGTGCCGCTCGAGGAACTCGACCTTTTACTCTGGTCTTGCGAAACAGGATTTGTTTTTAAATAAGCACCTTGCCCAGCGTAAGGCACCCCAAAAGAATTATTATAATCGCTATTGCAAACTTTACCTTTCTTTCGGGAAACTTTTTCAGGAAATGCGCCGCAAGGGGAACCGAAAGCACGGCCCCTGCCATGAGCCAGGGAGCCAGCGTCCAGTCAACCTGTGGTGTAAGGAAGAAATAGAGCGTTACGGCTGCCAGGCACGTCAGGCCTTCGGCAAGCGAGGTAATACCCACGGCGTTTTTTACACCGATACCCGAAAGAATCTGCCCTCCCATTACGAGAGGCCCGTATCCGCCGCCCGACATGCCTTTGTTGAAAGAAGCAACCAACCCGAGTATCGTGATTTTTCTCCACGTAAAACGCGGCTTGCGGTTAAACGTAGCCAGGATAAAAATACCCATGGAGAGGACTATTGCCCCGATCCAGATTTTCATTATCCGTGCCGGAAGTTTTATTGCCAGGACTACAGCTATGACAACACCTATGATGGAACAGATAGTAAGCACCAGCGCTACATGGGTATCTTTGGAGTGTGGTTTAAAATTCACATTCCGCACGCTGTGATGAAAAGAAGCCGAGATAATCCCTGTAACAAATTCCGAAAAAAGTACAGCGGGCACGACCTGTAGCGGCTCGAAACCCATCAATAAAAGGATGGGGGTGAGGCTTGTGCCATAACCCATGCCGAGCGATGAATCGATAAATTCACAGACAAACGCAAGCGGCATTAATAGAAATATTTTTATATCCATGCATTCCCTTTTTTAAATAAGATCGGCAAGTTTTAATTTTTCAAGCCTTGTTGACACATAGTTTCTTATTTCCTTGAAAACGAGCATAATTTTTTTCTCTTTTTCAAGAGGCGTGTGCGAGAAGAAATAAGTGCTTACCGATTCAGTCGGCGCTAAAGCGCCGTCCATGAGCCGTATAATCTGCGCTACGGTTATTTTTGAGGAGGAAAGAGCGAGCTTATAGCCGCCGCGTGCCCCCCTTCGGGATTTCAGAAAACGGTTTTGCTTTAATGTCATGAGCAGATGCTCGAGATATTTTTTGGGGATATTATATTTCGAAGCGATCCCGTCGATTTTTACGAGCCCGTTTTTCTCGTTCCTCGCGATGTAAATAAGCGCCAGAATCGAGTATTCGCTTTTCATTGTAAGCCGCATAACATTTCCTACTTTGTTGGTAGGGATTATATACTATAAACGCAGCTTTGTCAAGAATTTTTTTCACATTTCTTCTTGACTAACCCTGTGAAAAATGGTACAAAGTTTGTGAATATGGGTACAAAGAAGATACCGGAAAGCACGATTTCACGGCTATTTTTATATCTGAGGGAAGTTACGACGCTTCTTAGCGTGAACGTCCGTACGATATCTTCAGCGGAACTGGGCGATAGGGCAAACTTAAGCGACGCACAGGTAAGAAAAGACCTCGGGTATTTCGGCCAGTTTGGCGTAAGCGGCTCAGGGTACGATACGCAGGAACTTAAAAGTGTATTAGAAAAAATATTAGGCAAGGATAAAACGTGGAACGTTGCCGTTGTAGGGGTGGGGCATTTGGGTTCGGCGCTTCTGGCATATCCGGGGTTCAAGGAGCACGGGCTTGATCTCGTAGCTTCCTTCGATTCAGATCCGAAAAAAATCGGTAAAAATATAGGCGCGCTAACGGTAAAATCCGTAGAGGATATGCCTAAGATAGTTAAAGAAAAGAAGATTTCCATAGGAATCATAACCACCCCGGCCGAAAAAGCCCAGGAAGTAGCGGATAAACTTGTTTCAGCCGGCGTCCAATGCATTTTAAATTTTGCCCCGGCGTCGCTTAACGTACCGGAAAAAATTAAAATAAAAGAAGTTGACCTTTCGAGGGAGCTTGAAACGCTCTCTTATTTTTTGGCCAATAAAAAATAATATGAAATATATTTCTAAAGATAATTTCTACAGATTGCTCGATGCATTAAAATCCAACTACGAAGTTTTTATACCTGTCAAAAAGGGTGAACAGCGTTTTTACAAAAAGTATATCCAGCCTTCCGACGATATCGTAATCGGCGAGGTAAGACCATTTGAACCGCTTAAGGCGTTTTTCTCCCGCGCAAGGGAAGTGGTAGCAGAAGATTTTAAACCGGATACACCTCATGCCGGCGATAAACCGCTTGCAATCGCAGGTGTCAAGGCCTGCGACTTAAAAGGTATGAAAATCCAGGATCATGTGTTCTTGAATCATGATTACAAGGATCCTTTTTATATCAAAAACCGCGAACAAAACCTCATAATCGCTTCGGATTGCACTTTTTCTATAGACACTTGTTTCTGCCTCGCATTGGGCCTTAAGCCCCATCCGGAGGAGGATTTTGACATCAATCTTTCCGAGACAACCGGCGGTTTTATCGCGGAAATAGGCTCTCCTAAGGGCGAAGCGCTGTTAAAAAAATACCCCCGTTTTTTCCAGGACGCAAACAAACAGCACATCAATGCAAGAGATAGCCGCAGGGGCCGAGTAATAAAGGAAGTCGAAGGAAATATTAAAAAGAATAATGTTCCAAACCAGGATGTGTTTAAGGGCATTATCGAGCGGAATTTCGAATCCGATATCTGGGATGACGAGGCAAAGACCTGCGTCGAATGCGGCGCATGCAACACGATATGCCCGACGTGCCACTGTTTTCTTTTATACGACCAGAAAGACAAAAAGAAAATGGAACGCCTGCGTATCTGGGATTCGTGCATGATAAAGGATTTTGCCAGGGTCGCCGGCGGCGCAAACCCAAGAAAAAAACTCTGGATGAGGCTTAGGAACAGATTCGAAAAAAAGTTCGATTTTTTCCCGAAAATCGCCGACATTTATGCCTGCACGGGTTGCGGACGCTGTATATCCGCATGCCCGGCAAAGATAGATATAAGAAAAGTTCTCAAGAGACTGGTAAATAATGAATAAACTTGACAATCCATACAGGCCGATTAAGACAGAGGTTCTGGACGTTATAACAGAGACCACCAATATAAAGACATTGTGTCTTAAACCGAAGGAGCCCTTATCGTTTGTGTCAGGCCAGTTTATAGAACTCACCGTTCCGGGCGTAGGCGAGGCGCCTTTTACGCCGTCCTCAAACCCTTCGGTGAAAGATATAATGGAAGTAACCATCATGAAGGTGGGGAAGGTTACCGAAAAAATCCACGAACTTAGGAAAGGCGATATCGTAGGCTTGAGGGGGCCTTTGGGCAAGGGGTATCCCATAGATAAATTTAAAGGTAAAGAAATATTGGTTGTAGGCGGCGGATGCGGACTTGCGCCCTTACGAAGCCTTATGTACGAACTTTTTAATAGAAGCGGCGAATTCAAGAAGCTGTTTTTCAGGGGCGGCTGCAAAACGCCGGCTGACTTATTATATAAGAAAGAAATGGGAGGATGGAAAAAAAGAGACGACCTTGATTTAAGGCTTACCGTAGATAAGGGCGAGGCGGGCTGGAAAGGCAACGTAGGCGTCGTAACTACGATAATGGACGGTATTGACATGGACTTTAAAGGCGGTATTGCCATTGTTTGCGGTCCGCCCATAGCAATGAAATACGCTACCATGAAGCTTTTGGATATGGGATTTAAGGACGAAAATATATATCTTTCCATGGAAAAGAATATGTCCTGCGGTATAGGTAAATGCGGTCATTGCAGAATAGGAACGTATTATGCCTGCAAGGACGGCCCTGTTTTTACATACGATAAAATAAAAAACTTCCACGGAATCTGGGAATGAAGGAAAAAAAGCTTTTTATCGACCTCGACGCCTGCGCGTCAGGGGAGTGCAAGGACTGCGTTATTAAATGCAGCTATCTTTACCATCCGGATAATAACGGAATTCTTTCGGTGGCTGAGCTTGCGACATACGCCCTTGTATGCAGAAAGTGCGAAGAACCACACTGCGTAAACGCATGTCCGGAAGAAGCTCTTGAACAAGATGAGAAAAGGGATAAGATATTAATAAGGCATAACATGCGCTGCATAAGCTGCAAATCCTGCGCTCATGCATGTCCTTACGGAACGATTTATCCGGAACTGGTTCCATTATTGGCGGCAGCTTGCGATTTCTGCATGGACAGAAGAAACGATAAGAATGAGCCGTTGTGCATAAAGAGTTGCCCTTACGGCGCATTGAGCTTGAAGGACGCCGATATTAAACCGGATAAAAATACGTTTTTAGTCGGCGACAATATTATAGTGCATTCGACTCACTGGCAGTGGGAGAAAGCGTGACTTATTTATTTTACCTGATATTCTACGGCTTCGTGCTTACGGCCGCGATCGGTCTTGTAGCAAGCTGGATTGACAGGAAAGTTACCGCGAGAGTCCAGTACCGCGTCGGGCCCCCGGTTTTACAGCCGCTGATCGACATCATAAAACTTTTGGGGAAAGAGACGCTTGTTCCGGCCGGAACGTCAAAAATTACCTTTTTGGCGGCGCCCCTCGTCGGGCTTTCAAGCGTGATACTGGTCTCAACCCTGCTATGGATAAACAATATAAATTCAAACCATGCATTTATAGGGGATTTGATAGTCGTTTTGTATTTATTGACCATCCCTTCGTTAAGTATTATTATGGGCGGCTTTGCGTCCGCAAATCCGCTTGCCAGCATCGGCGCATCGCGTGAAATGAAACTTGTTCTGGGTTACGAGCTTCCTTTTGTGCTTGCCGTATTCGTCCCCGTTATAAAGTCCGGTTTTTCCGTTAAAATCGGCCAGATTCTGGCCCTCCAGGCGCAAAACGGGGTTATAACCGGGAGCTGGTCCGGGGCTCTTGCGCTTATCGTTGCAATACTTTGCATGCAGGCGAAATTAGCGCTTGTTCCTTTCGATATGCCGGAGGCAGAAACAGAGATTACAAGCGGCCCGCTTATAGAATATTCCGGCTCGGGGCTTGCCGTCTATAGACTGATGAAGAACATGCTTTTATTTACGCTGCCATTTTTCTTGATGATTCTCTTCATGGGCGGCCTGCGGCTTGACGGCATTCATCTTTTATACGGCGCCCTAAAATATGTCGGCCTGGTGGCGCTGATAACGGTTATACGAAACACCAATCCACGCGTGCGAATAGACCAGGCGGTCAGCTTTTTCTGGGGGCCGGTGACGATACTGGCAATTATAGCCGTAATATTAGCCTTTAGAGGTTTGTAGTATGGGTTTAAAACTAAAAGCGTTACTGAAGTCGCCGTGGGTGTTTCACCTATCCACGGGCAGCTGCAACAACTGCGATATCGAGATACTGGACTGCCTTACGCCGAGGTTCGATATCGAAAGGTTCGGCATGCTTCTCGTAGGAAGCATTAAACATGCCGATGTGCTTTTAATCACGGGCTCATGCAACAGGCAATCTGTTATCAGGTTAAAACGACTTTATGAGCAGGTTCCCAAGCCGTGCCTCGTAGTTGCGATAGGGGAATGCTCATTATCCAGAGGCATGTTTATACACAGTTACAACTGTCCTGTACCATTGGATAAGATTATTCCCGTGGACGTTTATATACCGGGATGCCCGCCCAAGCCGGAAGCGATTATCGCGGGCGTTGTGAAATTAATTGAAAAGGTGAAAGGGAAGAAATGACTCGCGAAGAGATTTTAAAGAATATAAGAGATAAATTCAAAGAAGATATTGTCGAACTTTTCGATAAATCTCCGAATAGGGTTTATATCGAAATTAGGCCCGCATCTTTGAGGAAGGTTGCGGAGTATGTCTTCAAAGATTTGGGCGCGAGGTTTAACACAGCCTCGGGAGTGGACAGCCGATACGATATGGAGATTCTTTACCATTTTACCATAGAGGAGATAAATCTACTGATTTCGCTTAGGGTTAAGCTGAAAAAAGAAAAGTTAGAAATAGATTCGCTTACTTCTATAATTAAAGGCAGCGACTGGATAGAGAGAGAAATACACGAGCTTTTGGGTATAAACTTCAATGGCCACCCGGATCTCCGGCGGCTTCTTTTATCCGACGACTGGCCCGAAGGCGTACATCCTTTAAAGGCGGATTACAAGGAGTGGGACAAAAAAGCGATCAGGGATAGAGGCGTGTAATGGCAAAAAAGATAATACCGATAGGGCCGTATCACCCGCTTCAGGAAGAACCGGAATTTTTTACGCTTACCGTCTAAGGCGAAAAGGTCGTAGATATCGACGTCCGGATAGGATATAATCATAGGGGTATAGAAAAGCTGTCCGAGAGAAAAACCATTGACCAGTCCACTTTCGTCATAGAAAGAATCTGCGGCATATGTTCCACGAGTCATCCATTTGCTTATACAAGAGCCGTGGAAGACATTATATCTGTTGAGGTGCCGGAGCGGGCAAAATACATAAG
>JBARPB010000020.1:0-2450 GCA_049642705.1 Candidatus Omnitrophota bacterium | reverse complement strand
GCTCTAAACAGGGCATGACAGATTTCGGAAGGGTTGGTTACGGAGGGCCGTGTCCCCCTCCCGGCCCGGCGCACAGGTATTTTTTCAAACTGTACGCGCTGGACGCAAAGTTGGATTTGAAACCGGGCCTCAGAAAGAAGGCGCTTTTAGGCGCGATAAAAGGACATGTTATCGTAGAAGCGGAGCTTATGGGGAAATTCCAGAGGTGAAACCCGCAAAAGAACGTATCACCGATATCATAAAGATACTCCGCAGGGAGTATCCGGGCCCGGCGACGGCGCTTGGCCGCAGGTCCGCTTTCGAACTTCTCGTCTCCACCATCCTTTCGGCGCAGTGCACCGACGAGCGCGTTAACAAAATAACGCCGCACCTATTTAAAAAATATAAAACCCCCGGCGACTTCGCCCGCGTTAAACAGGCCGTTTTGGAAAAAGAAATATATTCCACAGGATTTTATAAGAATAAAGCAAAGAATATTATCGCAGCGTCGAAAAGAATACTGGAGGAGTTCGGCGGCAGGGTTCCCGATACGATGGACGCCCTTACAAGCCTACCCGGCGTAGCCCGAAAAACCGCCAATATCGTGCTTTCAAGTTCGTTCCGGAAAGCCGAGGGCATAGCGGTTGACACGCACCTCAAGAGGCTTTCGGGAAGAATCGGTTTAAGCACCGAAAGCGATCCCAACAAGATAGAAAAAGACCTTATGAAAATAATCCCGCAGAGGGGCTGGCTCGATTTTAATTACCTTTTGGTTGAACACGGACGAAAGGTCTGCGCCGCGAGAAAGCCTTCTTGCGCAGAGTGTGTTATAAAGCATCTTTGCCCGTCAGCGAAAAAGTTTTGTCCAAAATGAAAAAAGAAGCGATGCTTTACGAAAAACTCGAAGATAATCGCGTTCATTGCTTCCTTTGCGCACACCACTGCAAAATTGCCGACTCGAAGTACGGTTTCTGCGGCGTACGCAGGAACGAAAAGGGGACTCTCTATACATGTGTTTACGCGGAGGCAATCGCCGCCCACGTAGACCCGATCGAGAAAAAACCCCTGTATCATTTCCTACCCGGCACCGAGGCATTTTCTGTTGCGACGATCGGCTGCAATTTTCGTTGCCCGTTCTGCCAGAACTGGCAGATATCGCAGGAATCGAAAAGAGACGGAACCTCCGAAGGACGCGAACTTAAACCCGGGGAAGTCGTAAGGCAGGCAAAAAAATACAATTGCAGGAGCATATCCTATACCTACACGGAGCCGACCGTATTTTTCGAATACGCGTACGACACCTCTAAACTGGCGAAAAAAGAAGGGCTCTCTAACACGTTCGTGACAAACGGATACATGACCAAAGATTCGCTCGATACGATAAAGCCGTATCTCGACGCCTGCAACGTGGACCTTAAATTTTTTAGCGACGAAACATATAAAAAAATATGCAAAGGTTCCCTTGATCCGGTTCTCGAATCAATCCGCCACATGAAGAAAATCGGCATGTGGGTCGAGGTTACCACGCTTGTAGTGCCGGGCTTAAATGACAGCGATAAGGAGCTTAAAAACATAGCAGAGTTCATAAAAAGCGTAAACTCCGGAATCCCCTGGCACATAAGCAGGTTTCACCCCGACTATAAATTTACCGATGCGGGAGCCACCCCCCTTGCAACCCTCAAGAGGGCCGAATCTATCGGCAAAGATGCGGGGCTTAAATACGTATATTTAGGTAACGTCGCCGAGGAAGGCAACACCTGCTGCCATAAATGCGGCAAGGCTCTCATCGCAAGGACAGGCTATATTATTGCGGAGAATAACATAAAAAACGGAAAATGCCCCGCGTGTAATACGGCGGTAGAAGGCGTGTGGTAATATGCATATCATATGGCTTAAGTTTATAATATGCGCATGTGTTATTCTTTTCGCGGGCAAACACGTGGCCAGATACGCGGATGTCATAGCCGAGAAAACAGGGCTCGGCGGACTATGGATAGGCCTCGTTCTCGTGGCGGTAGCGACAAGCCTTCCGGAACTTTTTACCGGCGTTGGCAGTACTGTTTTTATTGACGCGCCGGATCTCACGATCGGTAACCTGATGGGCGCGAATTCGTACAATCTTTTAAATCTCGGCTTTCTTGATCTGTTGACGAAAGGAACCCCGCTACTTAGCTCGCTTGGTTCCGGCCAGCTTTTGACGGCCGCATTTACACTGATACCTGTTATGCTGGCTGCGGCGGGAATGATACTCTCGAGGGGCGGTTTTCACGTATGGAGCGTGGGCAATATAGGGTTATTCAGCATTGCCATTTTTGTCTCGTATTGCGTCATTACGAGGGTTATATATAACTTTGAGAAACGGACTCGTGCGGGGAGCAACGACGGGGACAGGTGTTTCAGTGTGGAATATCCTCACAGAAACACCTGTCCCCGCACGAACCACACTGAAACACCTGTCCCCGCCATGAAAT
>JBARPB010000019.1:0-28715 GCA_049642705.1 Candidatus Omnitrophota bacterium | reverse complement strand
CTATAAGGCGGTATTTCCCGGCCAGGGGAACGGCGGGTTTACACCTTTCCTTCGTTAAGGGGTAAAGGCGCGTGCCCCTTCCCACGCCCATTATCACGCACAGCACGTCTTTCATGAAACCTAGATTTACGAAAAATTATAAATTTTTCGTAAATCTATCTCCTTTGCTACTCTTCCTTGGATGGTTGAATGAAACCCCCCACCCAGGAATCTATTCATAGAGTATATATTGTACCATATATAAATATACACGCATATATCGTTTTTGTCCAGTAAAGTCCTGGGTGGGGGGTAAATTCGGCCATACAACTTACGTCGGCCTGCCGCCTCCGTAAGTTGTGGCCTCATTTAAAGCAAGTCTTCTTACTTTTTTTACCTGCCCTTCTCGCGGCGCAGCTTCTCGTCAAAAAAGTCGAGGTCGCTTATGGGCAGTATTACCGACGAGCCGATATTCGCGAGGTGCGCAGCCACGCGTTTAAAGTACCTCGCAAGAAGCGTAAGGCAGACGGCCTCGTTCGTGGGAAGATCGCCCTTGGCGAGTTGCTTTACGATCTCGTCGCAGCTTTTTACAATTCCTCTCTCCAGATAGAGAATCTGCTTCGCTGTCTTTTCGTCCGATTCTATGAACGCCTTCTGCGTTTTATCGAACTCCTCTAGAATTTTCTTATCGATATCGCCAAACAGCGCCTCGAAGCGGGCCCTCTCGATAGGCCTATTGAGGAGGCCGACAATCTCGAGTAAATTCTTGCAGTAATCGCCTACTCTTTCGGCGTCCTTTACGACGCTCATCAAGACCAGGGATACCGGGACATCCACCCCCGGCTGGATGGACAGGTGTTCGACGATGCGCTTTCTTATCTCCCGCTCAAGGAGGTTTACCCTTTTATCCACCTTATATATCCTTTCCTCCAGGTTTGGCCCCCGGCGCCCCTTTATAAGCGCCTCGCACACGGACTCGAACATGTTTTTCGTGTCGTTCAGCATCTCTTTAAATTCTTCCAGGACCTCGGTTAAAAAATCTTTCCCCTTCCAGAACGATAAAAGATTCTTAAACATAATATCACCTCTCTTATCTTTTAAAAATCTTTGACAATAAAATTAACGTTATAGGTAATATGTAAAATATGCCTAATACGTAAATAACGGCTAAGAACCTGTGTTTTGTACATTTTTCCGCAATAAAACGCGCAGCTCTTATGGGAATGCGCCTTAACCACTTAAACGGATAAATAATCAGAATCCCGGTAAGGTTAAAAACCAGATGAACAAAAGCTATGGTTATTCCCGCGATATTTCCCGTAAGAGAAGCGAGTATCGCGGTGACAGTCGTGCCGACATTGGCGCCCAAAACTATCGGGAAAGAGTGTTCCAAATTCAGTATGCCGGCAGCAAGGAGTGGAACGAGAAGCGCCGTCGTAATTGAACTCGACCGCACTATCGCGGTAAAGAGCATGCCCATAAACATGGCGATTATGGCATTTTTTCTTATTACCCTGTCAAACACTATATCCGTACGCTTCATAACAAGCGATTTCATAACGCGGGTAATATTGTATAAAGACAGAAAAAGCATCGCCAAAGCTATGATAAGAAAAATGACATTAAGTGTAATGTTTGAAACGCTTATATAGCTTCTCAAGCTTCCGTCAATTGCGTCTATGACCGGTTTTACGGCAAACTTTATAGGGCTTGTAATTGCCGCGCCTCCCATATTGTTAAAAACGGAAGACAGAAATATCCCGGCTTTTTCGAGATAGTGTGTCGACATTTCTATTGGAAAAAGGATGATAACAGTTAATATATTAAATAAATCATGTACGGTAGATCCGCTTAATGCCCTTTTGAATTCTTCTTTCCTTGTGATGTGTGTAAGGGCGACGAGCGTGCAGGTAACGGTCGTTCCTATATTTGCGCCCATTACAATCGGAATGGCGCTTCTTACCGAAAGTGTCCCGGATGCGACGAGTACTACCACCATGGATGTCGTCGTGCCGGAACTCTGAATAATGCTCGTGGCGAGGATTCCTATAAATAAACCGACAAAGGGATTAGAGGTAGTGGCGATCAGGCGTTCGGCGAAGCCCGAGCCGAACCCCTGAAAGGCGTGGCTCATTAAACTTATGCTTACAAAGAAAAGGTAGAGAAAAAATAGGACGGAGATTATCTTAAAAGCTCTGGATAGGATTTTCACTTTTGGTATTTAATTTATGGTTCGACTCCCTTCGGTCGCTCACCATTAACCCTGAGCGTAGTCGAAGGGTTACTTTTTAAAAAAAAGCCAGTTTTTGCCTTTGTCTTTTTCGGACTTCGGCTTTAGTTTTACGAGGCAATACGCGCCTTTTAATTTTTCCCCGTGTATGTCGGCAATAATGCTGTTTTCCTTAACCGCAATTGGTATGTAATAACCGTCGTCCCAGATCTCGACCTCTCCGGCACCGTATTGGCCCTCGGGAATCGTCCCCTGGAATCTCGCGTAGCCGAGCTCGTGGTCCTGGACGCTTACTGCGAGCCGCTTTATGCCATTTTTTCTGGGCGGCTCTTTCGGAACAGCCCAGCTCCTCAGCACACCGTTCATTTCGAGGCGAAGGTCGTAGTGAAGATGGGATGCGCTGTGTCTGTGAATAACGTAAAGGCGTCTCTCGGGATGTTTCATTGTTGCTTAAGGCGCCTTGCGACACAAAAGCCGTCGTAGAAGTACTCGTCGGGGTTTTTCCCGGCTTTGGCGAGTTTCTCTCTTCTTTTTCTTCTTTTTACCTTCTGCTCTACTTTTATATGAGTCCGTTTCTTTTGTCCCATAGACAGGCCTCTCCCCTTGGCTCACAATATAGCACAAGCTTACGCTTTCTTCAAGTGAAATAAGGACGGTTGTGACGTCCAGTTGACAATGCTGGTTTAAGGTGATAAGATACTCGTGTTATGCCGCGAATAATGGAGAGGCCGGTTTCGATTTTTAAGACGTTCCTCGACCTCGTGTTGCCGCCCGTATGCTACGTGTGCGGAAAGAGCTGTTCGAGCAAATACGGGCTCTGCGAGGAATGCCTTGATAAAGTAAAGCGCGAGAGGCGCCTCAATACTGCGGAGCGTATCGACGGAAACTGGTCGTGCTGCTACTATAAAAACACCGTAAAAGACTGCATCCACCTATTCAAGTATAAAGGATACGCGGGCCTCGTTGATATTTTCAGGGATATCATGGTGGATTTCATCGAGAAAAACGAGATACAAAAACAAATGGATTTAATCGTGCCTGTCCCCATGTATCCGGCGAAAAGGCGCGAAAGGACATATAACCACGCCGAAATCCTCGCTTCGTCCGTGTCAAAAGCCCTCGCCATTCCCATGGACGCGAAAAATCTAAGAAAGATGAAATGGACTACCTCGCAAAGCGAACTGGACAGAATTAAGCGGCTTAAAAACGTAAGGGGGAGTTTTCTCGCCGTCGATAAAAAGGCTTTCTCCGGCAAGCGGGTTTTGCTGATCGACGACGTATATACGACGGGCGCTACGATAAACGAATGCGCGAGGGTGCTACTTGCGGCGAAAGCGGACCGGGTATCCTCTCTTACGCTGGCGCGCGGTTAGTTAAGCCAAGATTGCACGAAGTAAACAAGCTCCCTCCACATGTAATAACAAAAAAATTCCCAGATGGGCGGGTTTACCTTGCGTATCTCGTAATCCAGATAATCCCTGTTTACTTTAACGACGATATAGTTGAGGAAACTCCCTGCGGAAGACGGCTGGATAAGAAGCGTTCCTCCCCCGCCTGATACCACGTATGTAACGGAGCCGAATTTGACGGACCTCGCCACGTTTTCATGCCCCGAAAAAACCATATCGACGTTGTATTTATCGCACAGTTTCAAAAATCGGTGGCTCCAGGGATTCGTTTCGATCCTGTACCAGCTCTGCTGGTAGGGGTTAAAAGGGGGCTTGTGCATAAAAATGAAGGTATGCTTAAAACTTTTGGCCTTTTCCAGTTCTCCTTCAAGCCATTTAAACTGGCTTTCCTTAAAATCCCCGTCCTTGTTGTCTAAAACTAAAAAGAAGGAATTTCTGTCTGTAAACGAAAATTCCGGCGAGCCGCAATATTTCTCAAAAAGCTCCGTCCCCGGCTCTTCCCTGCCGGAGCCTCTGTCGTGGTTTCCTATCGCGTCTATAACGGGGAATTTTACCATTTCCTTTATCTTGAGGTAATTCTTGAAATGCGACTCTCTTCCCCTGAAGGTAACATCGCCTACGTTCACGACAAAATCTATCGGGACCTTCTTAAACCTGTCCTCGGTGTTTATGCGTGAGACTGCCTTAAGGGCGGAGGCCTCGTTCATAAAGAATCCGCTTCCCGTATCACTCATCACGATAAAGCTAAAATACGGGTCCTTGTTATTCTTCAATTTACTCACGATATTCTGATTGCGCTCTGTAACCGCAGGCGCTTTTTTAAGGTAAAAAGAGGCAATCGGAATGAAAGAATAAATGTTAACCGCAATGAAAGCAATAAGCAATATCTTTAAAAATTTCTTCATGGGTAATTTTTCCTTTCGGTTAAGCGGGATTTAACCGTCACGTGGCCGGTGATGCCTGGAAATATCCTGCCGTACAATTGATTAAAATCAAACCACCACTTGTAGTTCTCGAGAAAAAAGCGCCGCGAGCGGATGAAATAATCGCCGCGGGCATCTTCCGTTACAAAACCATGGTCTTTGAGGAGTTTCTTCAGTCTCGCCAAGGTGAAAAAACTAACGTGGCCGAAGCGCTTCAGGCAATCCTGTGGTTTTCTTGTCTTGTCATAGAGGGGTGTTATATATCGCCTCCATAGAATAGCCGGCAAAATCCCGATCGGAACCCCTACCAAAAGGACCGCTCCTTTTTTCATAACGCGGTTCAATTCCCCGAGGACCTCGCCGGGACGCTCCAGATGTTCAAGGATATGGCTCGAGATTACCACGTCAAAAAAGTCGTCCTTATAAGGAAAAGGGCGACTCCGTATGTCCTGAATGAGAGCCGACTTATAACCCCTCCCAAGGGCCTTATTCAGCCGTTCCTGGAGGATATCCATTCCGTAAAATTCGACTTCGGAGTTGTTTTTCCTGCAATAAAGGATCATCATGCCTTCGTGGCACCCGATATCCAGGACCTTAATGGGCTTTTTCTGCCTCATGTATTCCTCGTGGATGCAAGACGCCATCAAAACGTAGCGCGCCTTATCCAGGGGGTACTTATTGGGGGATTCCTCCACGCCGAAGGCGAGGTAGGTCCTCTGGCTGAAGAGAAAAGGACAATGCCTCTCGAGAAACTTCTTAAGCATGATCGGTTATTATAAAGCCATTTTGCCCCAATTGCAATAAGAATTTCGGAAGATTGACAAATATATAGATACGTGATAATATTAGGCAATGCGCATAATAAGAAACTACCTTATCAGGGAGTTCGTCGGGCCCTTTTTCCTGTCGCTTCTTGTATCAACCATGATACTCGCCACCGGGCACATAATACAGGTCGCGGACCTCATTATCAATAAAGGGGTAGGCGTTTTATATGTTGCGAAGCTTTTCTTCTTTCTGATGCCGTGGCTTCTCACTTTCACCATACCGATATCGGTCTTGTCTGCGACGCTTCTCGCCTTCGGAAGGCTGGCAAGCGACAATGAGATTATAGCGCTTAAGTCAAACGGTATCAGCATGTACAGAATCGCCATGCCGCTTCTCATCGTGGGCCTTTTGGTAAGCCTTTTCTGCATTCCCCTTAACGACAGGCTTCTGCCGGAATCGGGATTTGCCGCCAGAAAACTCATAAAGAAAATCGGCATAGAAAACCCCCTCGCCCTGCTGGAGGCGGGGGTATTCATTAAGGCCTTCGAGGATTACATAATCTTCGTCTACGGCATAGACGGAAACCAGCTGAAAAATATAAGGATATACCAGCCGCAGAAAGAAGGGCCCACCCGTGTTATCGTCGCCGAGGAGGGTGAGGTCACGAGTCTTCCCGAACAACACGCGATAAAGCTCAAGTTGAAAAACGGAAGCGTCGACGAGGCCCTCCCGCAGGACCCCACGAGTTCCTACAAGCTGGTATTTAAAACGTACCACATGACGCTTAATTTCAGGAAAGCGCTGGAGGTGCAGAAGATTGAGAAAAAGCCCAGGGAAAAGAGCATTAGGCAACTTAGAAGGGAGATAACAAAGCTGAGGCGGGATAACATAGATACCATTCCGCTTTATATCGAAATACACAACAAGCTCGCCCTTGCCTTCTCGAACTTCATATTTATCCTTGTGGGCATCCCGATTGCGGTAAGGGCCCACCGGAGGGAAAAGTCGATAAACTTCGGCCTTACAATGGTGATATTTCTCCTATACTGGGGAGTCATGCTCGGCGGCGTTGCGTGCGTCGTGCGCAAACTCATGCCGCCCTGGGCGGGGATATGGATGGCAAATGCGATTTTATTTTCGGTAGGTATCGTCCTTTTCTCAAGGATGGCGAGGAAATAAATGGTTATAATTGAAAAATATGTATTCAGGGGCTTCATAGGGCTTTTCCTTCTTTGTCTCTTGCTTTTATGGGCCCTGTACATAGTAGGCGACATATTCGGCTTTCTCGACGAGATATTGAAAGAGGGCATTTCCGCCGCAAGCCTTGGGGCCTTTTATTATTACCTCACGCCTTTTATTCTCACCCAGATAATCCCGATCTCCACGCTTATAGCCAGCGTCTATCTTCTGGGCAACCTCAACAAGGACAATGAAATCACCGCCATGAGGGCAAGCGGCATAGGCGTATGGGAAATCCTAAGGCCCATCCTCGCGGCGGCATTTATCATAAGCCTCTCGGTATTCATTATAAACGACAGAATCCTGCCCAATGCGATGAGAAAAGCAAACAGGATCCGCTATGAAAAGCTCGACGTGGCAAAGCGAGGCAAGGCCGGAACCATCAACGTCTACAATGTAGCCATATACGGCCGCGGTGACAAGATTATCTTTGCAAGGAGATTTGACATACAGAAAAAGGTGCTTGAGGATATTGTTATACATCAGCATGACACCAAGCAGGACCTTATCCTGAAGATTTCGGCCAAGAGCATTTACTGGACGAAAAAGGAAAATTGGCGGGGTGAGGACGTTGTCATTTACAAGACGGATAATAGCGGCCGGTTCATAGGCGAGCCTATCGTCGCCAAAGAGATGGATTTACCGATAATCGAAACGCCGACGGATTTCATAAATAACCAATGGAAACCGGAATTCATGAGCTATAACCGCTTAAGGAGCTACATGGAGGTTTTTGCCACGAGCAGCAAAAGAACATATAGAAGGCTTCTTGTGGATTTGAATTATAAGATAGCGTTTCCGTTCGCGTGCATCATGACAATTCTTATAAGCGCGCCGTTTGTGCTTTCCGCCCACAGGGGAAAAGCCCTTCTCGGAATGGCCAAGGGTATTATTATTGCGCTTTTATATATACCGGTAATGGCTGTGGGCCTTGCCTTGGGGAAAGGCGGAATGTTACCCCCTGTTCTGGCAGCATGGTTCAGCAATATAATCTTTGCCGGACTGGGTATATATTTCTTGAGCAAGTATTAATCGTCGCCCTCACCGTCCATTTCAAGCGAGATATCCTCACCCTTTATGCTGGGCGCGATGGCTTTGGGCTTGATATATTTCGACACAAGGGCTTTGGTGCCTTTGATATTCACTTTCCCGAATAAAAACTCAAATTCCTTCTCTACATCGCTGATAATCCCATCCCTTGCGGCGGCCGGCAGGTTGATAATGTCTTTCTTGAAGGGCCCGAGCGCCTTTTTCCTTGTCTTATATATGAACTGCTCTTCGGTCTGGCCGTCTTTCTGCTCGCCGGATAAGTTCTCTTTTATCCACGCGTAAATTTTATCCCTAAGCCCTTCAGGGAAGTGCTTGCTGTCGTAAACGATATTCTGAAACTGCGTGGCAAGGTGGACTTCCGCTGTTTCGACTTCCGGAAATTTGCCGAAGGCGTCGTTCGGCAGCGTGGAGGCGCCGTGCTGGACTGCGCCGGCCATGCCGAATTCGTCCCTCGCCAGTCTGGACAAGTTTTTCAGCGTATCGAAATCGAGTTTTACCTTCGCAACCGTGCCGTCCGGGAGGACAACGCCGCCGTGGGATGTGCCGGTCTGGATGCTGATCTTGCTTATCCCCATGGCGCCTTTTCCTATAATTTCCCTGTACCCGGCCATAAAGACGCGCAGTTCCTCGGCCGTCGAGTTTTTTCCGCCGACTTCCCCGATTTCGCCGCCGACGGAGACATTAAGCTCTTTCGGCTGGATTTGGCGGATAAATTTCGTAAGGTTGGCACAAACCATGTAATTGTGTAATTGCTGCTCCTTGGTGGTCGGTTTCGAAAGGTCAACGAGTGTCGATGAATCTATGTCTATGTTATAAAAGCCGGCTTTAACCGCCTCGCTTATCAGGAGTTTTATGCCTTCGATTTCCTTTTCCGGGTTTTCCCTATATTTCTTGGCGTTTAACTGAAAATGGTCGCCCTGGATAAAAACAGGGCCGGAAAACCCTTCTTTTACCGCCGCCGCAAGGCACATGCTTGTATATTCGGCGGGGATCTGGTAGGTATAACCCATTTCGGATTTCGCTATTTCAAAAATAAACGCGCCGGCGTCGATTTTTTTCGCTATCCGGAATATCGCCCGCGCCAGGTCATATGTCATTGTCCGCAAGTTTATCGCCGGGACCGTGAAACCTGCGAACTCACCCCTGCCCCTCGCCAGGTAAAAATCGTTTATGCTCCAGGGATAAATGCTTTTTTCGTAGGCGGCTTCAAAAATAGATTTGGCTAATTTCTTTTTTTCGTTCTTATCGTCCGCCAGCGCAAGTTCCCTCGCCAGTTTTTCAATATTTGGCATCTATCTCTCCTATTCGGCTAATATCCTCGTCAATTTATACATTTCCCTGTCGACGAGCGTCTTTTTCTTATCCCTCTTGCATGCTTCTTCGTAAGGCGTAACTTTTATCCCGTGCGAAACCAGTCCGACCATCGCGTCAGTTTTGCCTTTTCGGAGTTCCTCTACCGCGTAGAGTCCTAAAACCGACGCGAGTATCCTGTCAAACGCCTCAGGCGAGCCGCCCCTCTGTATATGGCCCAAAACAACTGGCCGGACGGAACAGCCTGTTTTTTTATTTATCGCTTCCGCGACATCGTTCGCCTTGGCTGTGCCTTCCGAAACAACGATAATCCAGCTTACCTTACCCTTCCTTCTTCCTTCTATTATATCGGCGCACATCTTGTCTATGTCATATTTCGTATAAGGAAAAATAACGTCCTCGGCACCGCCGGCAAGGCCGACCCTGGTGGCTATGAAGGGGTCTTCCCTTCCCATGACCTCGACGACATATATGCGCTCCATGCTCGTTACCGTATCCCTTATTTTATCAATGGCGTCCAGCGCCGTGTTGACAGCGGTGTGCGCGCCTATTGTATAATCGGAACCCGATATATCATTGTCTATCGTGCCGGGGGTGCCTATACTGGGCACCTTGAATTCCTGCCATAATACGTGTGCGCCCCTGAAAGAGCCTCCTCCCCCTATGATGACAAGGCCGTCCATGCGGTTTTTCCTGACGGTCTCATACGCTTTCTTCCTGCCGGCTTTTGTCATGAATTCTTGAGAGCGCGCCGTCTTGAGGATGGTGCCGCCGCGGGTTAGGATGTTGCTTACGCTCCTTGCTTGCATATCGATGACTTCGTTGTTTATGAGCCCCTCGTAGCCCTTCATTATACCTTTTACTTCCAGCTTGTGATGAATAGCGCAGCGCACAACGCTTCTTATGGCTGCGTTCATCCCCGGCGCGTCCCCGCCGCTTGTCAGCACGCCGATTCTTTTCATGTTCCAGCCTCCCAGCTATCCAGGTATTTCTTTTGTTCGCTCGTCAGGGCGTCTATCCCGACGCCCATGGATTTCAGTTTAAGACGCGCAATTCTTTCGTCAACGTCTTTCGGAACGGGATAAACCCTGTTTTCGCAGTTCTTTGAGTTTTTCACGAGGAAGAGGCTCGCCAGCGCCTGGTTTGCGAAACTCATATCCATGACGTGGGCAGGGTGCCCTTCGGCCGCCGCCAGGTTTACCAGACGCCCGTCCGCCAGGAGGTTTATTTTCTTTCCGCTTCTCAGAGTATATTCCTCAACGAAATCCCTTATTTTTCTTGTTTTTTTCGACATCTTCTTAAGTGTGGGTATGTTTATCTCGACGTTAAAATGCCCCGCGTTGGCCAAGATCACGCCGTCTTTCATAAGTTTAAAGTGGCCTTTATCCAGGACGCTTATGTTGCCGGTGGCGGTGACAAAAATATCGGCGTACCTTGCGGCTTCCTTAATCGATACCGCCCTGTAGCCGTCCATTACGGCCTCGAGCGCCCTTAATGGGTCTATTTCGCATATGGTAACGTTGGCGCCCATGCCGCGGGCTCGCATAGCGACGCCCCTTCCGCACCAGCCGTAGCCGCAAACAACGAACCGGCTGCCCGCGATAAGCCTGTTAGTCGAGCGGATAATGCCGTCCAGGGTGGACTGGCCCGTGCCGTAGCGGTTGTCAAACATATGCTTGGTGTTCGCGTCGTTAACGGCTATTATGGGGTACATGAGCTTTCCCTTTCTCTCCATGTTTCGCAGGCGTATAATGCCGGTGGTTGTCTCCTCCGTACCCCCTATAATATTCTTCAGTAAGTTTCTTCTTTTCGAGTGAATAGTCGAAACGAGGTCGGCGCCGTCGTCGATGGTTATGTGGGGCTTCTGGTCAAGGGCCATGTTTATGTGCCTGTAATAGGTCCTGCGGTCCTCGCCTTTTTTCGCGAACACGCTTATTTTGTGGTGCAGAACGAGCGAAGCGGCTACGTCATCCTGCGTGCTCAAAGGGTTCGAGGCGCATAATAAAACATGGGCGCCGCCCTGTTTAAGGCAAGTGGCAAGGACTGCCGTTTCCGTCGTTACGTGCAGGCATCCGGAAATCCTTATGCCCTTGAACGGTTTTTCCTTTTTAAATCTCTCCTCTATAAGGGATAAAACAGGCATGTATTCCCTTGCCCATTCGATCCTCAAGGTGCCTCTCTTCGCTAGATCGGTATCCTTTACGTCGTATTTCATTGTTACACTTCCCTCCTAAGCGCTTTTACCTTGTCGATCTCTTCCCACGCGAAGCCTTCATCTTCCCTTCCGAAATGCCCGTAGCAGGCGGTTTGCCTGTATATGGGCCTTCTGAGTTTTAGATTTTTTATAATTCCCTGCGGGGTGAGGTCGAATATCCTCCGTACGGCCTTGATAAGACGCTCCTCCGAAATATGGCCGGTGCCGAACGTATTTACCATTATGCTAATGGGCTCGGCCACGCCTATCGCGTAAGCGAGTTGAAGCTCGCATTTTTTGGCAAGCTTGGCCGCGACGATATTTTTCGCTATGTACCGCGCCATGTAAGAAGCTGACCTGTCCACCTTCGAAGGGTCCTTTCCGGAGAAGCATCCGCCGCCGTGGGAGCCGACGCCGCCGTACGTATCGACGATGATTTTTCTGCCCGTTACCCCCGTATCGGCCATCGGGCCGCCTATCTCAAACCTTCCAGTCGGATTTACGAAAATCTTGACTTTTTTATCCAGGTTATCTTTCGGGATAACGTGGTCTACGACGAGTTGCTTCATGTCATCTTTGACCTGTTTCGTCTTGACCTTGCGGTCGTGGTGGGCGCTTACTATAACCGTCTTTACCTTATGCGGAGTGCCGTTTTGGTATTCCACGGTAACTTGAGTTTTGCCGTCGGGCCGCAAATAGTTGACTAGGCCTTTTTTTCTTATCTCGGCAAGCCTTCGGGCAAGTTTGTGCGCCAGGGAGATAGGCATCGGCATGAGTTCCTTTGTTTCATCCGTGGCATAACCAAACATCATGCCCTGGTCCCCCGCACCGCCCTTGTCGACGCCGAGGGCGATGTCGGCGGATTGCGACTGTATAGAAGTCATTACCCCGCACGTCATATGGTCAAACCCGTAGTGGGGATCGGTATATCCTACCTCTTTAATCGTTTTTCTTATGATCTTGGGTATTTCCACGTAGCACGATGTCGTGATTTCGCCTGCGACAACCGCAAGGCCTGTCGTAATCATCGTCTCGCAGGCAACCCTTCCCATCGGGTCCCGTTCGAAAATCGCGTCCAGAATCCCGTCCGAAATCTGGTCGCATACCTTATCGGGATGCCCTTCGGTCACGCTTTCAGATGTCAATAGATAGGTGTGCTTTCGCATTACGCTTTTCCTCCTTTTATCCTAAATTCCTCGTCCGCTTCCTTTAAACTTTTTATGTCGCCGATGTCGTACCAGGCGCCCGTGAGAACATAGCCGAAAACCCCGTCGTTTTTCGCAAGCCACTTCATAAGGTTTCCGGGCGCGTCTTTGGTGAGATCCGTCTTCATATAATCAAATATTTTCAAGATCTTTTCCTTTGGGATAAAATATAGCGCCGTCGCCGCCAGCGTGCTTTTGGGTGATGCGGGTTTCTCTTCGAAGTCCGTCACCTGTAAATTTTTATCCAGGCTGCATATACCGTATCTTTTCGCAAGCTCGGTGTTCTTTACGTCAAAAAGTGCGATGGAGCTAAAGGGGCTTTTTTCGCGGCCGAATTGCACAAATTCCCTCAAATCGAGCTCAAAGAGGTTGTCGCTTCCCGTAATAAGTAAATCGTCCTTTGCGCCCGTTTTCGAAAGGACAAGGTTTATGTCGCCTATGGCGCCGAGCCTCGTTTCGTTGTCTTTTGTCTTGTCGTTTATCACGTCTATTTCGGGAAATTCCGTTCCCGGAACGGAAAACTTTTCGTTCCGGGAACGGAATTTCTCTTTAGCCCATGTTTCGAAATTTTTGTGAAATTTTTCGTTTGTGACAACGATTATCCTTTTGCACTCTTCTACGAGTTTTATTTTTTCAACCAGCCGGTCAAGTATGGTTTTCCCGCCAACTTCTAAAAGCGCCTTGGGCTTATCAAGCGTAAGCGGATAAAGCCGCGTACCGTATCCGGCCGCCAGTATTATCGCCGTCATATAACCTTTTCCATTATTTCGTCAACTGTTTTTTCAAATACGTAATCCTGTCTACCGGCGTCGGGTCCTCTTTATTAAGTATAGATAGGTAAAAAGAAGCGAAATCCCCGATATAAACAAGCGAGAGCATCCCCTCAAGAGGGGTTTTTCCTTCGCTTTCGACTTCCAGAACGTGGAATTTTTCCCTTTTCAGGATTGAAACGGTTATATCCATTCGTTTTTTGATCCTCGGCAGGTCTCGTTTGTCTCTCAATATAATCGCGACGAAACTTTTTAAAATCGTGCCCGGATTCATCCAGCCGACTATTTCGTTATGATTCATCTCGGGGAATACGCCGGAGGACGAAAGCGTCTTCGCGTTTTCCGCAAATTGTCCCCTCCAGCGTGTCACGACGCTCCCGAGGGCGCCCGATGCGTAAATAACGGGGAATTTGCCGTGGATTTTCTTTGCTACCATCTTCGATATGTTAGCCCTTCCCTTTACGCCGGGCGCAAGAGTTCTCTCTTGGAGGCCGGCCAAAAGGCGCGAGGCGCCTTTTATTTCTTCACTTTTATTCTTTATTAGCCCGAGTTTCACGAGTATTACAAGCGCCGGAATAAACGAGTAACCCAGCGCGCACCTCGGCGGGTATCCCTTCGGCAGCGTAAGGACTATGTTATTATTTTTCAAGGCGAGCTCTTTTATTTTTCCGTTTGATGTAATGGCTATGATATTTGCGCCCCGCCTCAAAGCTTCGGCATAGGCCGAAAGTGTCTCCTCCGTATTTCCCGAATAGCTTACGACAAAAACAAGCGAATCTTTATCGACAAAGCGCGGCAGCGTGTAATTGCGGTTTACATATATAGGTATTCCGGCCTCGTCCCGGACGTATTCCCTTACGATATCCCCGCCTATCGCCGAGCCACCGAGTCCGGTAAAAACAATGTTTGAGTAGCGTCTTTTATAACCGGCCTTTAGGGCGGTGTGTTCTCCTATAAAAAGGGCGTCCTCGCACTGCCCGGGGAAGGAAACCAGAAGGTCCAGCATGTTTTCCGTATCTATCTTCGCGATATCTTTGGGATTATCCAAGTTCATTTCAGCGCCTCCAGTGCTATATCGGGAACGAGTTTCTTGAGTTTCGCTTTTGCCAGCACCATCACTTCTTTACCGGTGGAAAGGCTGAGGGCGTTTTCGGCAATTTTCTTGGCTTCCGCGTACTTTACGCCCCTTATAATACGCTTTATTTCCGGTACAACGATAGGCGATGTGCTGAACTCATCCAGGCCAAGCCCCAAAAGAATCAAAGCCAATACAACGTCTCCGGCCATCTCCCCGCACATGCCGACCCATACCTTCTCTTTATGGCCGTTCTCGACAATCATTTTGATAAGCCTGAGCACAGCCGGATGCGCGGGTTCGTAGAGGTACGCTATTTTTTCGTTGACCCTGTCGACGGCAAGGGCGTATTGAATGAGGTCGTTAGTGCCGATTGAGAAAAAGTCGACTTCTTTCGCCAGGACATCGCTTGTGAGCGCAGCGGAAGGTACTTCTATCATCGCGCCCACCTCCATCTTCCTGTCAAACGGAACGCCCTTCTTCCTAAACTCTACCCTTACTTCTTCGAGGATGGCGTTTGCTTGTCTGAGCTCCTCCACGCCGGATATCATGGGGTACATGATCTTGAGTTTCCCGTGGTGAGATGCCCTCAGTATTGCCCGTAGCTGCACCTTGAATATATCGGGCCTTGCCAGGCAAAAACGTATGGCGCGCCAGCCCATGAAGGGGTTCATATCGTGCGGCACTTCAAACTGCGACAGGAATTTGTCGCCACCCAGATCCAGCGTTCTCACGATAACCGAATGCGGCGAAACCTTAAGCGCGGCCTGTTTATAGGCCTCGAACTGTTCGTCTTCCGACGGGAGGTCTTTTCTGTTCATGTAAAAATATTCCGTCCTGTATAAACCTATGCCTTTTGCGCCGTGCGCCAAGACACCGGGGACATCGTCCGGCAATTCGATGTTGGCCGCAAGTTCTATCTCTTTACCGTCGAGGGTCTTGGCCGGTAAATTTTTAAGCTTCAAGAGGTGCTTTTCGAATTTTTCGAAACGCTTCTTCTTGAGGTGGTATTTTTTTATTGTTTCTCTCCGGGGGTTTATGATTACGACGCCGCGGCTTCCGTCTACGATTATGGGGGAGCCTTTTCTCACGCTTGAGGTAACAGCTTCCAGGCCGACTACGGCGGGAATTTCCAGGGATTTCGCCATGATAGCCGTGTGCGATGTACGGGCGCCTATGTCCGTGGCAAAAGCTATGACGTTGCCCCGATGCATCATGGCCGTGTCGGACGGCGATAAGTCATAGGCCACCACCACGCTTTTCTTCTTCAGTTCCTCGAGCGAGCGGTGCTCTGTGCCGAGCAGGTTTTTCAGGATCCTTCTTCCCACGTCGTTTATGTCAACCACCCTTTCACGCAGATATTCGTCGTCGCTTTTTGACAAAACATTTGCGTATTTCCGTAAGACCTCCCAGAATACGTATTCGACTGCGAGTTCGTCCTTCTTAAGCTTTGCTATAACCTCGCTTATCAAAACTTCGTCTTCCAGGACCATAAGATGCGCGCCGAATATGCGCGCCTTTTCCACGCCCATTTCCTTGGCGATCCTTTTATGGATAGCCAGGATCTCTGACCTTGTCTTCGCAAGGGCTTTCTTGAAGCGCGCAATCTCGTTTTCGACCAGTTTTTTGCTTATTTTCTTGCGCGGAATCGCGACCTCTTCGTCGTAAAGCGGGTATGCCTTGCCCATGGTTATGCCCGGCGCGGCCGGGATTCCCTTAAGGAGACGTTCCTGCGGGCCTTGTTTCTTCTTACTTTTTCTTTTTTTCATCGTAAGCCTCTATCGTTTCGCTGAGGAGCAGTTCTTCCAGCTCCCGCACGGCTTCCGTCGCGCCTTCTCCTTCTGCCGCGATCGCGATCCTGGTTCCCTTCTCGGCGGCGAGCATCATTATGCCCATTATCGATTTGCCGTTCACCCTCCGCTTTCCCTTACGGATGCTGATTTCGCAATCGTATTTATTCGCTATCTGCACGAAGAGCGACGCCGGTCGGGCGTGAAGTCCCGATTTATTTTTTATAATGATCCTCTTCTCGACGCTCATCTTGATATCCTTATCCCCGCTTCCAGGGAAAACTTCGCGTTTTTTTTCAAGGCGAGCTTCCTGTTGAACAAAAGGGATACCTCCTGAAAGGTCTTCCCGAGCCCTCTTTCGGATTCGTTCAACGTGTAAACCGGAAAAGACCAGAGGTCTACCGGCGAGGTGAACGTATGCAGAACCCTGAGCCCTGAGAGTTTGTCCGCGAGGCCGATTTTTCTAACGCGCCTTCGGTCTTTCTTTCGCAAAAAGCGGATGTCTTCCATCGACCAGTTAAACTCAACGCCGAAAATGAACTTAAGGCGCCGGGAAGATATGTTCTCCAGGTCAAATTTCATGAAAATATCGGCTCCGCGTTCGAGAATTATGCATTTATTAAGCCGCAGCGTACCGTTTTCTTTTTGAAGATTTATAACGGAATTCCCTTCTCCGTTCTCAGTCTTGTAATCATACGCACCGAATAAACCCTCACTTGCTGCGCCCCTGTGTTTGGACCGGATAAAATCCGAAAGCGACGTTTTCAAACTCATGATATGGCAAATGAAGGAAAGTTTCCTGTATGAATCGTAAATGAGAAATTTCTTTAAGTTCCGCTCTCTTACACCCAGTACTTCGTACAAATCCACTGACTCATTCTTGTCCACCTTTTTCTTTATATCGTCTATGTCAACCCTGCCTCGGAACTTGAGTTTTTCGTGATACGGCTCGTAGCGGCGCGATACCGTATTTATCAGATTATACGGAAAAGGTTTGTAGTCGATCTCGGAAAGAGAACCGGCATAATTCGGGTCTACGTAGAGCGCCAAAAATTCGTTTCGCGCGCAGATTACCTCGTTTGAGCTATCCTCGAATTTTATCACTTCTATCGTGTTCCCGGTGTTTCCGCCGGCGAGGCCGTTTTCGGCCTTTATTATATGCCGGTATACGCCCTGGCGCAGGAAATTCGTGTAGAAGCCCCCGAATACGCCGTGCCAGTAGGCGCAGTTGGATTGCGATTTATAAAGCTCTTTCCTTGCTCCTTCGTCGGACCCATCACGTATTTTCCGGCTTACGTGGAGCATTCTTTTTCTCATAAGGTCCGATTCGGGGTATTTCTTGAAAAAATTGTTAAAATTGCCGCCGCACCACTCGGCCATCTCCGCATAGCTTGAGTGGGGAATTTCGATTTCTCCCGACGGCTCGCATTCCCGAAGCGCCTCGCCGAAGGTCATGGTTCTAATCCAGTCGCTTTCTTCCAGCATCGTGAAGAATTTTTCAAGCCATCCTTTTTTGTAAACCCAGTCGTAAGTATGGGGCCAGAATCCGAATTTCTCGCAGTCGTCCGCAAATGTAACACAGCGAACCCGGGGATTCTTCGTGAGTTCTTTAAGGAAATTTACCGTAACCTCGGGCTGCCTAAAAGGCATCGTGTAACGCAGCCTTCTAATAGAGGCGAATACGGAAAAACCGTCAAGGCCCTTAACAGAGTAATGCCCGAAGACTCCCGTATCTTTTACGCCGGACTGCCTCAGGTGAAAATCGTCCAGGATAGTGTATTTAATACCTGAGTCTTTAAAAATAGACGAAAGCCCGGGGTCCCATACCCTTTCCGCAAGCCAGACGCCGCTTGTGTCAAATCCTAAGCGCTTCTTAATCGAGCGTGCAAGCATCGCAATCTGGCCTTTTGCGTCCTCTGCCGGAATCATTGGGAGTATCGGTTCGAAATAACCGCCGGAGAGGATTTCCACCTGGCGCCTTTCTATGAGGGCCCTCACCCTCTCGAGAAATGCCGGCCTTTCCCTCGCAATCCAGTCCAGAAGTGAGCCGGAATAATGAAGCGATAATTTTATCTTCGGGTGCCTTTCCAGGACGCTCAAAAATGGCTCGTAAGATCTTCTGTATGCCTCTTCGAAGATATTACCGAGGTTATCCACCGGCTGATGACAGTGTATGCCCATTAAAAAGTTTATCTTGTCCATAAATTTACAACGTGTGTCTTTTTACCGCTGAGAGAAGGTCCATGATAATCTTTGCGAGCTTCTGCGAGTCATGGCGCACGAGGTTCTTCGCGTCTATAATGTCCTCCTCTATGGCCACACAGCCCAATTGTTTTATTTTTTCCTCGTCTACGAAAACCGGCAAGGCGCTCTCTTCCTTATATTTTTCCAGAAGCCTTGCGGGAACCCTGCCTACGTTTACTATGCAATAATTTATAATGCCCTCTCCTGTATGTTTTAATATCGCTTTTATGTGTTCAGAGGCCCTGTAGCCGTCCGTCTCGCCCGCCTGCGTCATGACGTTGCAAACATAAACTTTTATTGCCTTGGATTTTTTAATCGCTTCATACATGCCGCCTATAAGCAGGTTCGGCATGACGCTTGTATAGAGGCTGCCGGGGCCAAGGACTATAATGTGGGCTTTTTTTATCGCCTCCAGCGCCTCGAAGGTAGGCCTTGAGTCGGGCGGCTTTATGTACATCCTTTTTATGGGGCTGTGTTTTTCGGGAATCTTGCTTTCTCCGACTGTTTCCGTGCCGTCTTTGTGGAGCGCCTTCAACACGACTTTGGCAAGGGTAGCCGGAACAACGCTTCCGCGTATAGCCAGAACCTTGCTCGAGGCCTTTATCGCCTGCTCGAAATCCCCCGTTACCTTCGACATTGCGGTTATGAAAAGATTGCCGAAGTTATGCCCTTTGAGATTCGTGCCGTCGTTGAAGCGGAACTGAAAGAGCCTCTCCATGAGAGGGCCCGTATCGGCCAGGGCCACGAGGCAATTGCGTATATCCCCCGGCGGCAGAACGTTAAATTCTTCCCTCAGGCGCCCGCTTGAGCCGCCATCGTCGGCTACGGTAACGATCGCCGTTATGTTGCTTGTGTATTCCTTTAACCCGTGTAAAAGCGTTGAAAGGCCTGTGCCGCCTCCGATGGCAACGATACGCGGCCCCTTCTCAAGTATCCTTTTCTGGTATATCCTGTCAACAAGTTCGTCGCTCTTTTCCGGCAGGACAACCGTAACAAACGACTTTATTATCCTGCTCATGCCTGTTATAACGATAAGGCCGCCCACAAGCACGATAATAGCCGCGAATGTCTTATTCTGGGGCGTCTTTTCCGAGATAACCATCGCAAACCCCATGGCGATAAGGATTATTCCGAGGGTGCTTAAGAATATCCACCTCTTTATGAACATCCCCGGGTACAGCCATTTCAGTTTGCGCATAAATTAATGCCTCTTCTGATCCTCTTTTATAATAGCGTTTAGCAGATCTTTCTCGCTCTTCGCGTTTTTTAATATATCGCGAAAATACTTATCTTTCAAAAGCCGTGAAATTCGCGCCAGCGCCTTGAGGTGCGGGCCGGCCGATTCCTGGGGAGCAATCAATAAAAAGAAAATATAAACGGGTTCGCCGTCCAGAGAATCGAAATTAACGCCCGCTTTGGATATGCCGACGGCTCCGATAAGGTTCTTTACGTTGGTGGATTTTCCGTGCGGGATGCCGATTCCCAGGCCTATCCCGGTAGAACCCAACAGTTCCCTGTCAAGCAGTATCTTAACCAGCGACTCCTTGTCTTTCGGCTTTACCTCGCCTGACCTTATGACAAGGTCTATCAGTTCCTTTATGACGCCTTTTTTGTCCCTCGATTTCAGATTAACCGCCACTGCCCTCTTGTGCAAAAAATCCATTATTTTCATGTGCAATTCCTCCTAATCTCGTAGTGCGTGGAGCGGGTGATGGGTCTCGAACCCACGATCTTCGCCTTGGCAAGGCGACGCTCTACCAACTAAGCTACACCCGCGTACCCGCACGAGGAATTGAACCTCGAACCTTGACATTAAGAGTGTCCTGCTCTACCAATTGAGCTATGCGGGCTCGTTTTCTTCTATGAACTTCCCAGTTTCTACGTAGCCGAGAGCGAAAGCATCTCGGCGGAGTAGAACGGGCATAATTCACCCCTGATAGTAAGAGTAATATTATACCAAAATATTAAGTATTGTAAATAGAGAATTAGAAGTGCGGATGGAGGGAGTCGAACCCCCACAGGGAAACCCTATCAGATCCTAAATCTGACGCGTCTGCCAGTTCCGCCACATCCGCGAATTCCTTAATAATTATTATACCGTAGACGATGGGTTTGTTCAAGGTAATAAAAGTCAACCGACCCTAATCAGCCGACGCAGCTGACTAAAGAGGTGCCTGGCACCTTTTCAGAACTTTTATTCAAAACCTTAATTTGTTGGAAGTAAAATCCTTATTCTCTTTTACAAACCTGATATTTATCTTATCCGGCGTGCTCGCGGTAATGTCGAAAACGGGCTCTACAAATTGCCTTAAGAGCCAGACGAGCCGGTCGGATGTTCCCAGGAATCTTATTTCCAGAACGAGTGTGCCCCCCTTAAACGAACGTTCTTTAACGGAGGTGATGCCTCTTGTAAATTTGAATGCCCTTTTTAGAAGTTCGGCTTTCTGGGGGGTCGCGTTTTCACATATTAGCTCGACAGTTATTTTCCTATAAACTTCTTTTTTCCAGATTGCGGATACTTTTTGTATCAAACTTTCTGAAATATTACGTGCCGCGCCCACAAGGGCCAGCTCTTCCGCGAGTGATTTTTCCTCTTCCCTTGCGACATAGGTGACTTTGCCCATGGCCACAACATGTCCCGTATCAGTCTTTACAATTCTTCCTTCTATCCTTGCCTGATACGTATAAACACCGGTTCCGTACGGGATGTCCGTTTTTACGATATCGCTTGTCGCTTTTCCCACGATAATGGCGTCCGCGCCGTATTTTTTGCCTAACTTGACGATTTTTCCCGGATAGACGGTAAAAACCGGCATTAAATCCTCGATGTCCACACCCTTGATTTCGCTTTGTTTCACGACGGGAAAATTATTTTCCGCGAAGATTCTCTCTATTTCGGTCGCTGCGCTCTGCCGGGATGCCATTTTACCATCTGTATAATTGTCCATGAGGACCATGACGGTCGGATAATTTGGATTTGGCGCTTCTTCGGCGAAGGAAAGCGTGCCCGTAAAAACTAGCGCGAGCACTAACAAAACAACTTTTTGCATATTAACCAACCTCTTCAACCGCGGCGGTTTCTTTTATCCCAGGCGCTTTCTAAAAATGAACGAGCTGAACGAAAGAACAACAATACCCATGACGAGGAGAATCAGCAGTTCCTGCCATAAAACCAGGATGCCGACGCCCTTTAAGAAAATCCCCCTTATTATAACGATGTAGTATCTCAAGGGATTAAAAACGGTAATATACTGGATAACCTTGGGCATATTAATTATGGGAAACATGAAACCCGAAAGAAGGCTCATCGGGAAAAATATCAAAAACGTCGACATCACGGCCTCCTGTTGCGTAGTGGACACCGTTGAGATAAAAAGGCCCACCCCGAGGCTTGTCAAAAGATATATAACCGTGCCTACAAATAAAAGAAGGATGCTTCCCCTGAGCGGAATCCTGAACCATAAAACACCGAGAACTATTATCAAAAGAACGTCCGCAAAAGCTATAACGCCAAAAGGCAGGACCTTTCCCACTATAAGCTCAAAAGGCCTTATGGGGCTTACGATGAGCTGATCCATGGTTCCTATTTCTTTTTCCCTCACGATTGCCATGGAAGTGAGCAAGAGCGCAACGACCGTCACGATAGACGCCATGGTGCCGGGTATATAGTAGTTCTTTGACTCCAGGTTATCGTTGAACCACGGCCTGTCACGCAGGTCCACCTGTGCATATTCTATTTTTTTCTCAAGAAATATATCTTTGCGCGCTAAAAGCGCGCGCGCAGCGTACCGCCCGACAACCTCTTTGGCATAGCCCAGGACAACACCCGCGGTATTCGAATCCGTACCGTCGAGTATGATCTGGACGGCCGCGCTTTTATTGCCCTGGATGTCGCGGCCGAAACCGCGGTTGAAGCGGATTACCGTGTTCACTTTCGAACGGTCGATGAGCCATTTTGCCTTTCTGTCATTGTCGATATAATATTTTATGTTGAAATACTTGGAGTATTTAAATTCCCTTACAACGGCGCGGCTTTCTTTTGTATTGTCCAGGTCATAAACGGCGGTGGGAATATTCTGTATATCCGTATTTGCCGCATAGCCGAAAATTATAATCTGTATCAAAGGCGAAAGTATGATGGTCACCCGCATTCTCGGGTCGCGTAGGATCTGCAGGAATTCTTTAATAATGACGGCTAGTATCCGCTCAAGCATTGCCTTCTGCTACTTTCTTTTTAAACGCTCTATTCGCCACGATTACCATGAAGATTGCAAACAGTGACAAAAAAATAATCTGCGGCCAGAGGGCGCGCGCGCCAATACCTTTTAAGTAAATGCCCCTCAATATTACCATGTAGTATCTTGCGGGAATAAGAAACGTAAACGATTGTATTATTTTTGGCATGTTAAAAATTGCGAACATGAACCCGGACAAAAGATACGTAGGTAAAAATGTAGCCATAATCGCTATCTGACTCGCAAGGCGCTGGTTTTTTGCGAAAATTGAAATAAAAAGCCCCAGCGAAAGTGCGCCGACAAGAAAAATGCCGCTCAACACGAAAAGGAGGATTACATTACCTCTCAAAGGAACGTGAAAAATAAAAAAACCCATCGAAACGGCTATTGCCAAGTCTATCAGGCCGATTATAAAATACGGTATTAATTTTCCTGCTATAAGCTCCGGCCCTCTTACGGGAGTTGAAATAAGCTGTTCCATCGTGCCGCGCTCCCATTCCTTCGCCACCGTAAGGGAGGTCAAGAGCGACGAGATAATCATTATAATGACCGCGATATTTCCCGGTATGATAAAATAGTTGCTTTCCCTGTTCGGGTTAAACCAGGTCCTGTCCCTTAAATCAACCGGCGCAGGGTTCATTATGCTGGCTTCGGTTATGGCTTTTGTCTCGAAATTATTGTTATATCCCAAAACAACCGATTCGGCGTAACCTTGCGCAAACCTTGCCGTGTTTGAATCGCTTCCGTCAAGCACGATCTGAAGCGGCGCTTCCCTCTTTGACTGGATATTTTTTGAAAAATCTTTCGGTATGACCATGAACATGAGGATTTTATCCCTGTCGAGGAGATATTCCATGTCGCGGTAGTTATCATAATAGCCCACGATGTTGAAATACCTTGAATTGTTGAAGTTGAGGATAAAATCGCGCGAGGTCTGGGAGTTATCCTGGTTCCATATTGCCAGTGGCACGTTGTCAACATCAAGCGTAAGGCCGTATCCGAAAAGGAAAATGAGAAGCACGGGAATTGCGAACGCAAGAGCGAGTGAGCGCGGGTCGCGCATTATCTGTATGAATTCCTTCTTCGCTACGGCAGCTGTCCTATTTAGATTCATCCTTGTGTTCCCTGTCGTAATTTTCGATGAGCGAGACAAAAACGTCCTCTAAAGATGGTTTTATTTTCTCAATTTTATAATCTTTTATTTCTCTTTCCTGAAATAATTTTTTTATACGCGGTATGGCGCCTCCGGAATCTTCAACTGTCGCGTGTATGCCGGCTCCGAAAAGCGCCACATCATCAATATAAGCCAAAGTGGTCAATTTCTCAGCTTCCTCTTCCGGATTGGGAACGTTTATGCTCAAGACTTCGTTTTTCATGAATTTGGTCTTCATCTCAAAAGGAGTACCCATTGCTATGATATTCCCTTTATATATTAAAGCCATGCGGTCGCAGTTCTCGGCTTCGTCCATGTAATGGGTGGTAACGAACACGGTTATTCCCATTTTTGCCAGTTCTTTTATGATGTCCCAGAAGGTCTGGCGCGTTATCGGGTCTACGCCCGAGGTGGGTTCGTCCAGAAAAATTATATTCGGGTAATGAATTAACGCGCATACGAGGGCAAGGCGCTGTTTCCACCCGCCCGAAAGCATGGCTGTCGTCATTTTCCTGAACCGCTCAAGACGCGCCTTCTTCATTATGTCTTCTATGCGCTTTTCTTTATCCGGAACATTATAAATACCGCTGTAAAAATAGATATTTTCCTCAACGGTTAAATCGTCGTACAGGGAAAACTTCTGGGACATATAGCCGATATGTTCTTTTATCCGTATCTGTTCATGAATAATATCATACCCCCCGACCGTGCCCTCTCCGGACGTGGGCGCGAGGATACCGCAAAGCATCTTTATGGTCGTGGATTTTCCGGCGCCGTTCGGGCCCAAAAATCCGAATATCTCCCCGGGTTTAACCTGGAAGTTAATGTGGTTTACGGCTGTAAAATCGCCGAATTTCTTTTCAAGATTGCGGACCTCTACGGTAAACTCCGGTTTCTTTTCCACTTTTTATTCCCTGCGCTACAGCATGATGCCGTCTTTATAAGATTCTTTATCGCTTTCTTTTACTATCGAAATAAATGCCTCCTCCAGAGTTTTTGCTTTTCGTTCTTTCTTTATCGCTTCCGGAATGTCGCACTTAAGAAGCCTGCCCCTGTGTATAAGCCCTATCCTTTTACAGCGCTCCGCCTCGTCCAGATACGACGTGGAAAAAAGTATCGTTACCTTCTGTTTCAGCAAATCGTAGAGTATCCCCCAGAAATCCCTCCTTGATACGGGATCTACACCGTTTGTAGGCTCGTCCAAAAAGAGCACCTTCGGTGTATGAATAAGCGCGCAGGCCAGGCCGAGTTTCTGTTTCATCCCGCCGGAGAGCTTGCCCGCAAGCCTCTTCTTGAAAGGCGTAAGACCGCTAAAACCCAGGAGTTTTTCTATTGCCTCGCCTCTATCTTTTTTGGGTACGCCATAAACATCCGCGTAAAAATGTATGTTTTCCATAACCGTTAAATCCTCATAAAGGCCGAATTTTTGCGACATGTAAGCAATATCGTCTTTAAGCGATTCGGCCTGTTTTGCAATGTGTTTGTCGTTAACCCAGCCCTCGCCTGATGTCGGATCAAGGATTCCCGTAAGAAGCCGCATTGTGGTGGTTTTGCCGGCTCCGTCAGGCCCGACAAGCCCGAATATCTCGCCTTCAGGGATTTCGAGATTAAGGTTGTTTACGGCGGTTACGTTGCCGAATTTTCTGGTGAGGTTGGTTGTTTTTATTTTGACCATTTAAACGGTTTATTCAACGATAATATATCCGTCACCCGGCATGCCGGGTTTAAGTTCAAATTTTGAATTGTCCGTCCTTATCTTAATTCTGTAAACAAGCTTTACCCTTTCGTATGTGGTCTGGACGTATTTGGGCGTAAATTCCGCTTGCTGGGATATGTAAGAAACCCATCCGTCGTATTTTTTACGCGGGAAGCTGTCTATCACTATATAGGCCTTCTGATTCAGTTTAACCCTGCCCAAATCCCTCTCGTTGATATAGGCCGTAAGCCAGATATCGTTCAAATCGATGGTTGTAACAACAGTGGCGCCCACTTTCATAAATTCACCTGCCTCGGCGCTTTTGGTGAGCACGAAACCATCAAGCGGCGCGGCAAGGTCGGTGTATCCGAGGTTTAAATTTGCCAGCAGAAGCGCGGCGCGCTTTTCTTCCATCTTTTCATTCGCAGAGAGAGCCGTTATCTCGGCTTTTTCCCTTTCCTGGTCCGATATGGAACCTTCGAGGTAAAGGTTGTGTGCCCGTATATGGTCATCGTGTGCCAACTTGTAGTCGTGCTCGGCGGCTTTCAGGGCTGCCAGCGCTTCTTCTTGCTTTCTTGCATACGGTTCTTTATTCAATCTCGCGATGACGTCCCCGACATTTATAACCATGCCTTCGTCCGTCAAAAGATCCGTCATTTGCTCCTCTACCCTGAAGGAAAGGCGGATTTCCGTGCCTTCTATGTTGCCGGACACCTTGATAAGTTTTTTCTCGGCAAGGCGGATTTGCTTTATAATCCCGGATACCAAGAAAGGAATTAAGCAAAGAGATAAAGCAAGCACGATAACCGTTATTCTCGCGCTGATTTTATTCTTGATTATACCGTCGAATTTCTTCCGTGCGATTCCCTTAATATCTTTTTTTCTTATCGCGTCGATTTTTCCCTTTATCGCTTTAAGTATTTCTCTTACTTTTTTCATCCTAATCCTCCTCCTTGAAGGATTCTAAACCCACTGTTCTATCTAAAAATGCCTTTGCCATGAGATAGTCGTAAATTCCCTCGGCAAGATTTCGCTCTACCTGGCTTAAGGAAACCTGGGCGTCCAGAACATCCAGGTTGGTCCCTACTCCGTTATCATATCTTACCTCCGAAAGCCGGAGTGCCTCATTCGCTTCCACAATATTATCTTCCTGAGATATTATAATCGCCACCGCCTCTTCCATGTCAAGGCAGGCCTTTCTTATATCAACGGCTGTCTGTTCGATTAAATTTTCTTTATCGATAATTGCGCGCGCGTACATGGACCTAGCCCTTTCAACTTTCGCCTTCGCGGAAGAGGCGTCGTATATCGGAATATTGAATGTTACTCCGACAGCCCAATTGGTATGCTTGTAATCGAAAATGGTATTTAAATTGTTCGACCTGTAGGTATATCCGGCGCTTCCGTCTATCGTGGGCAGATTTTCGGACTGAGCCATTTTAATCGACCACTTGTTTATGTCAACACCCAGTTCCTTCAAAACAAGTTCCGGCTTGTTCACGTAGGCCTCATCCAGGAATTCCCCTTCGTCAATGTCTATGAAAGAGCACTCGAGCGTTTTGTCTATTTTTATCATGTTCCATATATTAATGCTGAGTAATTTTTTCAGTTCCGCCTTTATCAACAAAACGGAATTCTGCGCCTTTACAAGCGGCGGTATTGTTTTTGCGAGGTGCACCTTTGACTGGAGGACGTCGAATCTCGAAGATGTACCTTGTTGGAATCTCCTTCTTGTATCCTCGTAATGCTCTTCCGCCTGGTCGACGAGATTCTGCATTATGCGCTCGGTTTCATACGCAAGCTGGAGCCCGTGGTAAAGGCGTTTTGTATCAAATTCCCCGTCGAGTTTTTTGGCGCGGAGTGTCTCTTTCTGGGTTTTTAGCCTTAGCTCGGCCTGCCGGAAATTAGCCATGTGAGCGCCGCCTTTATAGAAGGATTCGCTTAGGGTGATTTTCAATAGATTATCATTTTGATATCCCGCTAAGGCGCCTATGGCTTTTTTGCCCTGTTTTATTGAAGAAAGGTCCGAGGTAATAACCGCTTCGGTATAGGTGTACCCGCCGCCTATGTTGAGTTTGGGTAAAAATTCGCTCTCAGCCCCCAGTATGTCGGATACGGCGGCCCGTACTTCTCTTTCCTGCATCTGGATATCCCTGTTCTGCACGAAGGCTATGTTTACGGCTTCCTTAAGAGAGAGGTGGATGATGTCTCTCTTTTCTATTTCGCCGCAAAATCCATAAGGCGCGACTATGGAAACGAAGAAAATAAATGTGGCGGTAAGGAAAGTAAAAGTGCGCATATTTTCTTTTTGTTTAATTATACCACGTTACAGGCTATCTATAAAAGATTTTACGCCCTCTGTGTATTCTTTTTCCGAGTCAAAAAAAGCCGTGTTATGCGAACCCCTTATTTTGAGAAATTTCTTAGGCGGTTTCGCAATGCTATATAATTTCTCGCCCATGTAAAAGGGCACGATTTCGTCATCTACGCTGTGGATAATTAGTTTCTGGCAATCTGCGTCTTTTATCTTTGAAACACAGTCGAACCTACTCGAAAACACAAAGTGAGGGATAAACGGGTACGCCACCTTAGACATTTCTTTTATCGACGAAAAAGTATCTTCCGTAATGAGCGCCCTGACTTTCTTTCTACTCGCCAGGTCGATGACGACGGCCCCGCCTATTGATTCGCCGTATAGGATGATATCATCCCCCGGGATTTTACGTTTTTCTGTAAGATATTTGTATGCGCCGAGCGCGTCTTTGTAGAGGCCCGCCTCATATGGAGTACCCGTGCTTTTTCCGTAACCACGGTAGTCGAAAATAAAGGTGTTAAGACCGAGATTATGTAATATAAGTATTTTCTCCAGCCTGTGGCCTATGTTACCGGCATTGCCGTGGCAAAAAATAACGGTGAAATTTCCGTTTTCGCAAGGCACAAACCAGCCGTTCAGCCGTTTATTATCCGATGTTTTAAAATAAATGTCTTCGTAGGGCAGGCCCAGCGCTTCAGGTGTGGCGGTAATGCCTTTCATGGGGAAAAATATGCTCTTTCTTTCGATATACCGTATGGCCAGAAGGAAAAAAAACGCAAAAACGATTAACCATAAAATTATTTTCATTCCTGCTCCTTCTTTCGCACTCCAGGTAAAATTATACCCTGTAAAGCAATGAACTGCAAGGAAATATCGAACTGGATGAATCAAAAACCTTGCTCACAACGTTTTTTTATGCTATAGTAAAATTCCTATAAAATGCGCTCGTAGCTCAATGGATAGAGTGGGTGGCTTCGAACCACTAGGTTGCAGGTTCGAGTCCTGTCGAGCGCGCCAGTAATGAAAAACCCCTCGTAAAGAGGGGTTTTTCATTACTGGCGAAGGGCCAAATAAAAAACCCTGCTATAAGCGGGGTTTTTTATTTTGTATATAACAGTATTATATTATCT
>JBARPB010000018.1:0-8580 GCA_049642705.1 Candidatus Omnitrophota bacterium | reverse complement strand
GGGTGTGTCAGGATGAGGAACAAGGACATAGAGGAACTCTACGCTATTGTGCCGAGCGGAACCAAAGTTACTATTGTAGAGTAGCAAGGCATGAACGGACTGGATTTCGAAAAACCGATACTGGAACTCGAAAAGAAGATAGAAGAGCTTAAGGGCTTTACCTCCAGGGAGGACATAGATTTATCCAGCGAGATAAAGAAACTCGAGGAGAGGCTTAAAAAAGTCAAGCAAGACGTATTTAAAAACCTCACCCCCTGGCAGCGGGTACAGATAGCGCGGCATCCCAAAAGGTTATACACATTGGATTACATAGACCTGATTATGACGGATTTCGTGGAGCTCCACGGGGACAGGCTTTACGGGGATGATAAGGCCATCGTTGGGGGGCTTGCGAAAATAGACGGAAAAAAAATAGCCATCATAGGGCACCAAAAAGGCAAGGATACGAAAGAGAATCTTTTGCGCAACTTCGGAAGCGCCCATCCGGAGGGTTACAGAAAGGCAATGAGGTTGATGGAGTTGGCGGAAAAATTTAACCTGCCTATAATTGTTTTCATAGATACGCCCGGCGCCTACCCCGGCATCGGCGCCGAGGAGAGGGGTCAGGCCGAGGCCATAGCGAAGAACCTGTTCAAGATGTGCATGCTAAAGACGCCTATCATTATTTTTGTGATAGGCGAAGGCGGCTCGGGCGGCGCTTTGGGTATAGGCGTCGGCGACAGGCTGTACGTGCTCGAGTACGCGTATTATTCCGTTATTTCGCCCGAGGGCTGCGCAGCCATTTTATGGAAGGAACGCTCCAAGGCGCCGGAGGCCGCCCAGACACTCAAGCTCACGGGCAAAGACCTGCTCGAATTAGGCATAGTGGACGATATAATAAAAGAGCCGCTTGGCGGAGCGCACAGGGACCCTCAGGAGATGGCCGAGAGCGTCAAGGCCGTCATCAGGAGGGATTTAGATATTTTGCGGGATATAGACAAAAATAAGCTTGTAAAACAGAGATACGAGAAATTCAGGAAAATCGGCGTTTTTACGGAAAGCAAACCCGAATAGATGCGGATACCGAGCGACACAAGGCGCATAAGAAGAGCAAGCTACGAGATAGAGAAATTTTTAAGGTCCATAAACGTGGACGATTCCCTCATTTTCGACATACGCCTCTCAGTTGAAGAAGCCCTCAAGAACGCCATCATTCACGGCAATAAAAACGACAGGAAAATACCGGTTTTCATATCTTATTCCATGAATGGCGGTAAGTTCCGCGTGGAAGTAGAGGACCAGGGAAGCGGTTTCGATCCCGCGAGCGTCCCGGACCCGACGACGGAAGAGAACCTCCTTAAGGCGGGAGGGAGGGGTGTTTTCCTGATCGAAAAACTGATGGATGAAGTCAAGTATAATGATAAGGGAAACAAGATTTTTATGGTAAAATTAGTACCGAAGAACAAAGGGGGCCACGATGCAGGTTAAACAGGAAGAGAAAAGCGGTATTTCTGTCTGTTACGTAATCGGCGAGATCGATATCAACACGGCGCCGCAGGTCAAAAAGGTCCTTGACAAGCTTATCGGCGCAAAGAAGGAAAAGATTATCCTGAACCTAAAGGACGTAAGCTACGTGGACTCATCGGGCCTTGCGACCCTGGTGGAGATATTGAAGGGCATGCGCTCTTACGGCGGGAAACTCAAGCTTACCAATCTTTCAACCAAGGTTAAGAACCTTTTTGAGATAACGAAACTGGAGAAACTATTTGGTATAGACTCGGAAGAAGAAGAGGCCTTAGAGGCGCTACGCTGATACCCCGGTACTAATATATAGGTATGAATATAATAGAAGCAATCGGCAGAATTGTAATAGGAACAGCCCGGCACACGGCTGGTGTGCTGGGTTTATTTTTTAATACGGTATTCTGGATTGTCACGGGGCCGTTCAAGAGGAAATTTCCCAAAAGAAGCAGCATTTTCGAGCAGATGGTTTTTACCGGCGTAAAGTCGGTTATTATCGTCTTTTTTGTGGCGTTTTTTACCGGGATAGTCATAGCCATGCAGAGCGCCTACCAGCTTTCGCAACTCGGCGCTACGATTTACGTCGCCGCGATGGTAAGCGTGACCATTGCCCGGGAGCTGGGGCCGGTTCTTACGGCCCTCGTCGTTGCCGGCAGGGTAGGCGCCGCAATAACCGCCGAGCTCGGGACAATGAAGGTATCCGAGCAGATAGAGGCGCTCGAGACGATCGCGCTTAACCCCGTACGCTTTCTCGTGGTGCCGCGGTTTCTGGCGCTCGTTTTGATGCTCCCGTGCCTTACGATTTTTAGTGACATAGTAGGCATAATCGGGGGATTCCTGGTGGGCGTATATAATCTGGGCCTTAATCCGTACAGATATTTGAGGGTTTCTTTCGATTTCATGGTGTGGAAGGACGTGTGGACGGGTATTATAAAAAGCGTCACCTTCGCGGTCATCATATCCATGATCGGCTGCTACATGGGGCTCAACACAAAGGGCGGCGCCGAAGGCGTGGGAAAAGCAACTACGGTGAGCGTGGTTACGAGTTTCATACTGATAATATTATCTGACTGTGTGCTGACGGGCATATTCTATTTCGCGAAGATGTGAAATGAAGGAAGTAGCGGTAAGAGTAGAGGATGTCGGCAAAAGGTTCGGTGACAGGGCCGTCCTTAACGGCGTCAATCTTGAAATTTATAAAGGCGAGATATTTGTCATTATGGGCGGTTCGGGATGCGGCAAGAGCACCCTTTTGAGGCACATAATAGGCACCATCAAGCCCGATAGCGGCAAGGTTTACCTTCTCGGCAGGGATATAACGGGCCTGCCGGAGGACGAAATGGACAAGATAAAGAAGCGCATAGGCATGTCGTTCCAGGGATCGGCGCTTTTCGATTCCATGACCGTCGGCGAAAACGTCAGCCTTGCCTTGAGGGAGCATACGAAGCTGGAAGAAAACGTCATAAACATTGTCGTGAAGATAAAGCTGGAACTCGTCGGCCTTCGCGGCTTCGAAAACTTCATGCCGAGTGAGCTCTCCGGCGGAATGAAAAAAAGGGTTGGCCTGGCGAGGGCCATAGCGATGGACCCCGAGATCGTGTTTTACGACGAGCCGACGGCCGGCCTCGACCCGATAGTGGCCGGTGTTATAGACAAGCTCATACTGGATTTATCCAAGAAGCTTTCCATAACGAGCGTGGTCGTAACCCACGACATGGGAAGCGCATTCAGGATTGCCGACAGAATAGCCATGCTTTACGAAGGCAGGGTGGTGGAGATCGGCACAAAGGAAGAGATAAAGCAGAGTAAGAACGGAGTTGTCCGGCAGTTTATCGCGGGAAACCCGGACGGGCCGATAAAATTTTTCCAGCAAAAAGACGATTACCTGGAGCAACTGACAAAATAGAGAAGGGGTGGTTTTATGAAAAAGTTTAAATTTACGAATGAAGTAAAAACCGGCCTTGTGGTTTTCATGGCAATCTTGATAGGGCTGTTTTTCTGGTTAAGGACTTCGGACTTCAAGACGGAAACCTATAGCCTGAAAACGTATTTCAACCACGCCGAGGGCATAAAGGATGACGCCATAGTGGCGCTTGCCGGCATTGAAGTAGGAAGGGTCACGGACATCAATTTCATATACAAGCCGGACCAGACAAAGGTGGAACTCGTCCTCCTGATAGACGGAAAGGCGAAAATAAGGGAGGATTCGATAGCGTACATCGGCACGACGGGTTTTATCGGAGACGCGCACATCGGCATAACGCCCGGCACCTCGGCTAAATTCCTCAAACTGGACGACGTCATTGCAAGCGAAGACCCTGTAGAGATGAGAGAACTCATGAAGCGCGCCGACGAAATCGCGAAAAATCTCGATGGTATATTGGGAGACGTAAAAACAGTTGTCTCGGACAACAAGAACAAAATCGATAATATCGTGACTAATCTCGAGGAAACAGCCGTGAATTTCAACGAATTCAGCGAAGATATAAAGGCGCACCCCTGGAAGCTTATTATAAAAGGGAAGGAAAAGAAAAAAAGATGAAATATTTCAAATTTGCTACTATTATTTTTCTCATTTTTATCTTGATACCCACTCTTGCCCAGGCCAGGCCGGAGCCGTTCGTCAAGGTCATTAGCGTATCCGGAAGCGCCGAATACCTGGCCTCGGGTAAAACCGACTGGGAAGAATTGAAAGTCGACATGTTGCTTCGTTCGGGTGATAGTGTAAAAACCGGCAAAGATTCTTCGGTAAATATAGCCTTTGATGGCGAAAGAGAGAATGTCGTAAACATACGGTCCAGCACGCACGTTGTCCTCGTGCTCGGCGAGCGGGAGAAAATAGAACTCGTGGACGGCGAAGTATTTGCCCTTATAAAGAGGCTTCCGTCGGGCTCATCTTTCGAAATACGCACCCCGACGGCCGTATGCGGAGCGAGGGGCACAGGCTGGGGCGCGCTCGTAGATAGGCTGAAAACCATAATAAGCTCGTATGAAAATGCTTCATACGCCAAAGGTATTAAAAAGGACGGGACCCTTACCGACGAGACCATTATCCTGGAGGGGTATAAGGCCATAGTGAAGATATACGGAGAGATCTCAAAACTTATGAAAATTGCCGATAAGGACTACGAACAGTGGAATACCTGGAAGGATGCCCTGATAGAACTCTTATCCAGAGCGAGGGCGATAATGGAGAGGCTCGCAAAAGACCTTGATAAAATCCAGGACCAGAAAGAGAAAATCGAAGAACGAAGGGACGAAGACAGGATAAGGAAAAGAGAGGAAGCAACCGGAGCGGGCACCGGGCCCACAGACAGGTTAAAGGATAGCTATTAATAGATATTAATAATAGGTAATGCATAAAATGAAAACTTTATTTACAAGCATATTGCTGATTATCTTTCTATTTAATGTCAATTCCTTTGCCCAGATTGCCGGGCAGGTAAAAATGGAGGATAAGTATAACTATCTCACGGCGTTGAGCTACGTGGATACTTTGACGCAACCCGTAAAGCGCTACTTAAGGGAGAACAAGATAGGCCTTGAATTCTTCGCGGGTGTTTTACAGGGATTTGACAACAACGTGAACCTCGACCCAAGCAGGAAAAAGGACGGCTTCCTGGAGACGTCTTTAAACACGGAGGTTACCTATAATTATACGGACGAAATAAGGCTGAAGCTGGAGAATTACACAACCGATATTTTATACTACAACGTCAATAACGCTAACATGCTTGACGTCTATACCAAGGTGGGATTGGAAGCAGATGTGCTTAAAAAGGTGCTTACGCTCGGGACAGATTACGCGTTTGATTTTGTTTACTTTCCGGTTGACGAAGACGGAACCTACCTCGGAAACGAGGCGCGGGTATACGCAAAACACAATATTCTTCCCTATCTCTACCAAAGGTTACGTTATAAATACCTGCATAAAAACTACACAAGCGGCAAGACGCGCGCAGCAGACAGCAAAAAAACAGATACACTCCGTCGGGACAACCGCCATATCATGGACTACGAACTGGGGTTCTATCTTTCAGACAAGGCTATCTTAAAAACAAATCTCGAACTTTACCGGAACACCTCCAATTATGAATACTTCAGTTATTATGACTTCTGGTCATTTCGCGTAAGACCCTCCTACATACTTACCATTACCAAGAAACTGTATACAAGCGGAAGCTTCATCTACCAGCAGCGCCGCTACGACGACAGGCGCTCTTCCGAAAACGACGAGCACGTGTACGACGATACGTACAGTTTCAACGCATCGCTCTTGTACAATCTGACCAGGTCCTTCACCATAGCCCTAAACTGCTCTTACAGGGAAAATATTTCGAACGAACCCCTGCAGAAATATTCCGGAACAATCTTCACGGGGGGTGTTTATTACTCCTTTTAGCGCTTTATGGACCTCTCACAAAACTTGAGAAGAAAGATAGTACTGTACGCGGCGATTCTCGCCATCTTTCTATCCGTGATTTCCCTTTCCTATTTCCGCCTGCTCGACAACTACGAACTCGAGACGCTTGATATAAGATTTAAACTCAGGGGCCGGATTCCAATAAACAAAAATATCGCCATAATCGAAATAGGCGATGATACGATCGATAAACTCGGCAAATGGCCTATTTCCCGCCGATATCATGCCGTACTCATAGATGCCCTTACGAAAGCGGGCGCTAAAGCAATAGTTTTCGACGTCTTCTTCAGCGAAGAAAGCAACGAGGGAGCCGACAGGCTGCTAGGTGAGGCGATTGAAAAATCGGGCAGGGTTTACCTCCCGCACGTATTCAATATAGTGGAGGAAGGCCGAAGGGACGTGCCCGTCGCCGACAGGCTGCAGGAGGAAATTATCGATAAATTCTCAAAATTTGCCAAAGGCATAGGTTTCATAAATATCATCCCCGACTCCGACGGCAAGTTCAGAAGGATCCCGCCTTTTATAAGGTACCAGGGACAGCTTTACCCGCATGTATGTTTTCTGGTTTACGCGGATTATATGGGATTTAAAAGAGACGATATCGAAATTGTGCCCGGAAGATTTGTTACATTGGGGGGAAAACTTAAAGTACCCCTCGATTCAAATTCGAACATCATCGTAAATTTTCCCGGCAGGTGGGTGGATACCTTCAGGCACTATTCCTATATAGATATCATAGATTCCTATGTATCCGAAAAATTCCCCGATGCCACAAAGAGAAAGCCCGTTATAGATCTTGGGGCTTTTAAGGGAGGCGTATGTTTTATCGGTGTTACCGCGACCGCAACACCTGACGCGCATCCCTCGCCCTTTGACGCGCTGTACCCGGGGGTCGGCGTAAATGCCAGCCTCTTTAACAGTTTCCTGAAAGGAAGGTTCATCGAACGGGCGAGGCGCCTTACAAATGTTGCGGTCCTTTTATTTTTATGCCTTATTACATGGCTTATATCGAGGCGCGCCAGAACGCTCTTGAGCTTTTTTTTCGTGTTCCTTTTTATAATGGGCTATGCGCTCCTGGCTGCGGCGCTTTTCTTTTTCCGGGGGTTTTGGCTTGATGTATTCTGCCCGGTTACGGTCGTATTTTTTGTTTACCTGGGGGCTACGTTTGTGAAATACATAAGCGAGACCCACAAGATAGAAATTCTGGAAAATGAACTCGGCATCGCAAAGACCATACAGGAGAGTTTCCTGCCGAAGGAAAGCCCGAAAATCGCGGGACTTGGTATCGCGGCAAAAATGCTGACCGCCCGCCAGGTGGGAGGCGACCTTTACGACTTTATCGAAATGGGAGAAGGAAAGATCGGGGTAATGATAGGCGATGTCTCGGGTAAAGGCGTCCCGGCGGCTCTTTATATGGCGAAAGTCGTAAGCCTCTTTAAGTCCTACGCCGCTGGAGGTTCGGCCTCCCGGGCGATACTCGAGCTCAATAAGCGTCTGTGCGGGGAAAGCGCCTCGGGGCTTTTCGTGACTTTATCGTACGCCGTCTTCGACGCCGGCGCGGGGTTTTTAAACTATTCGAGCGGCGGGCACCTCCCAATGCTTGTGCTAAAGAGCGGCGCTCCAAAGCCGCGGCTTGTGGATTTAAAGGAGGGGACGCCGCTGGGGCTCTTTGAAGGGGATTTTTCCGAGGAGAAAATAAAATTTGAAAAAGGAGATATGTTTATCCTTTACACCGACGGTGTTACCGAAGCCATGGATAAGAAAGGCGAGATGTTCGGCGAGGAGAAGCTGGTTTCACTCGCGAAGGAAAACGACACCTTAAGTGCAGGGGAGATGGTTGACCTGATACAGGACGAGGTCAGGAAGTTTGAGGGGAAGAGGAAACAGCACGACGATATTACGGTCATAGTCGTGAGGGCGGTGTGAGATAGTGAGAAATGCGAGGACCCGATTCGACGTGTTCGCGTCAATTTGCTTGATTATTTTAAAGAAAACTATTAAAATATCCTTCGAATGAAGAAATAGATGTTTCACTAGCCGAAGTGGCGGAACTGGCAGACGCGGCGGCCTCAAAAGCCGTTGATCGCAAGATCATGAGAGTTCGACTCTCTCCTTCGGCACTAAATGGGGCTGTGGTGAAGCGGGATCACACCACAATGGCATTGTGGTATCACGGGTTCGATTCCCGTCAGCTCCACCAATTTTAAAACCCCTCTTATTGAGAGGGTTTTAAAATTTCAAAGGGGAACCTAAGGTTCCCCTTATGACGCTCGCCTTCGGCTCGCTGTATCCCCTCCTAATAGGATGGGTCTATATTTAAGGAAAAACCTACGGTTTTTCCTTAAAATCCTTTTCCCATAATAGGTGTGCCTGCCTGCCAGCAGGCAGGCTGTTACCCCCTCCTGATAGGAAATATCTGAATGAAAAGGGAAGGAGAATATTTCTCCTTCCCTTTTCTAATCCCATCCTTTTTACATAGGTGTCCTTCGGACCTGGGCGATTATTGTTAGGAAGCCTAAATTTACAAAAGTTACGAGGTTGTCGAAAAAATAGGTTTTAAAGGCGTGAATAAGCTATACGGAGGGCTTATTTGGGTATTTAATTTATCTTTTTTTGTCTTTCATTCACAAAAAGCGTTGAATTTCTATCCATAACTA
>JBARPB010000017.1:0-1503 GCA_049642705.1 Candidatus Omnitrophota bacterium | reverse complement strand
GTTTCCACCGGACCCGGTTGCGTTTCCTTTCCGGATCTGGATCTCCAAAGAGCAAGGGATCGAGCTCTTCGTGGCCGAACGTTACGGTGTGGCTGTGCTCTTCCCTGGCTCTCTCCTCGATGGCCTTTATCAGACCTTCGATTTCTCCCTCTTGAGCTGACGGACCGTTTTTTCTTGGCATTTTTTCAGTCTCCTCGGTGGGGGATCTATTCGTCCGTGAAGTCTTGAGCGGCGGTAATGATCTTCCGCATTCCATTGTGGACCCGTTGCATAAACGGAGGCAGGATAAGACAGATGTAAAGCGGAGCTCCCATGTAGAGAAGGACATAAGTGGACCTTGCGAACCACGACATGAAACCTTCTTCTCCAGGAAGTCCCACTATGCGGATAGCTTCGATGAAGATCGTTGCGTAGCCCGTGTCCAAGATGATAAAGAAGAAAAACGCACAGAAAACGTAGATCCAAGGTTGAATGTCCATGTTTCGATAAGGCCAGATTCTCATTTCACTTGCCTCCTTCTACAACGAATCGTCAAACAATTTTTGAGAGTGCAAAAGGCCGGACGCTATTTCGTGTGCGCCGTCTCTCCGCACTTGGGACATTCAACAGCGCCATTATCTTCCATTTCCTCAAACTTCTCTCCGCAGTAACGGCACGAAAAAATTCTGTAATGCGGAGTTAGCGTTTTCGGATCTAGGTCCGCTTGTTTTGCGTCCTCCTGGAATTGATTTTCAAGAAAAGCGGGAAACGACAGAACGATTGCCGCCGCTTTGATATGCACGACGATAAACTTCTTGTATTCTTCGTCGGTCATGGCTTTCGGGCCTGAAGTTCGCTTTAGAATCCATTTAGCGATAAAGGCTCGCATGGCCTTGAGCTTGCCTTCTTCTTCTTTCAGAAGGACTCTATCTCGTTTGTTTATCTTGAGTTGTGGAATGTAAAACCGAACCGTTCTGGGTCTCGTTTCTGGGATTCTCTCCACATAGAAATAGACAGAATTTCCCAGTTGGTATGTCGAAACGTGTCCGTCTCTGGCAAGCGAGCACAAGAGAGAAGAGAATTTCTTGTCTTCGCCCTCAAGACGACTTTTGGGCCTTTCCCAGGATTTCAGCTTTTTCAGTTTGTTAAGAGCGTCGTTTTCCTCTGTAGATGGATATTCTCTCGTGTCGAAAATGAAATCGGACAATTCCGGCATGGTTAATTCTCCTTCAGAACAGCCGTTTTCTCTTCCTCGGCCTGGAGGGCGATATGGTTCGTTACTCCATGTTTGAATCCAGTGCAATTCTTCACGGGATCTGGGTTCATTTCGTCTGGAGCGCGAAAAGCCCATACGAGGCTCTTGCCCTCTTTTCGAGCTTTCTTAAAATCTTCCCCGCATCCGATCTTGCAAAGGAAATCGCTCTCGATATTGATTGCGAGAGAGGGGATTAGCTGGAGAACGCATTTCATTGCTAGAACTCTGTGTTCTCTCTCTTCTGGCATTCCTTTCTCGAACCCCAGAGC
>JBARPB010000016.1:0-2676 GCA_049642705.1 Candidatus Omnitrophota bacterium | reverse complement strand
GCCGGCGGCTTCGAGCTTCTTGATATAGTCGTCTATGCCGCTTTCCGAAACTTCCTTCCATCCCCTCACGGCAACTTTGCCGTCTTTTACGTCAACGGCGAAAATCACTTTATCGCCGAATTTCTCCACAAGGCGCCTCGAGAACGCCTCATCCTCCACGGCGCTCGTGCCGACGACGGCAAAGCGCACGCCCGCGGTAAAAGCGCTTTCGATGTCTTCGGCGCTTCTCAAGCCGCCGCCGAGTTCTATGTCAATTTCGACATTTTTTACGATTTCGCATGCTACATCCAGGTTCACGGGTTTTCCCAGTCTCGCGCCGTCTAAGTCAACTACGTGAAGCAGGCGCGCGCCCGCTTCCTTCCATTTTTTCGCGACCAGGATAGGGTTCTCCGAATAGACCTTCCCCTTGTCAAATTCCCCCTGCTCGAGCCTGACCACTCTCTTATCCATTATGTCGATAGCGGGAATTATGTTCATGTTACAAAACGCCTTTTGACGACGGAACTGTTTTTTTCCTCCGCGGGTCGATTTCAGTGGCTCGGTCCAGAGCGATGCCGAGCGCCTTGAATATGGCCTCCAGCATGTGGTGCATGTCGCTTTCCGAAAGAACATTTACATGCAAATTCATGCCCAGATTTTTGGCGAAAGTCTCAAGGAAATCATTGCCGTCTTCCATTGAATAATTTTCACCGGCTTTATTGCTTCTAATTTCGGAAAGCGCTTGTTGAAACTTGCCGTCTCTCAATTGTATTCCGGTATAAGCAAATCTGTTTCCTATATCGATGGTTACTCTCGCGCGGGCCTGATCCATCGGAACCTCGGAAGAGCCGAATCGCCTTATCCCCTTGCATGCGCCAAGTGACTTTTTAAAGGCCTGCCCGAGGCAAATAGCCACATCTTCGTTCGAGTGGTGGGTATCCACGTTCAAATCGCCTTTGACTTTTAATTTAAGGTCGAATAACCCGTGAAAGGCAAAAAGTGTAAGCATGTGGTCCAGAAAACCTATGCCTGTTTTTACATCGGCTTTGCCCTGTCCGTCGATAACGAGTTCCCCCGCTATCTTCGTCTCCGTGGTCTTTCTGTCAATCTTCGCCTTCCGCTTCTTGAAGCTCCTATTCATCATAAACCCCCTTATTTGAACCTCGCATTGATAGAATTCATGTGTTGCGGTAATCCCTCAATGGCCGCCAGTTTCTCGATGGAATCCTTTACGTCTTCCAGCGCCTTCTTGGTATAGGAAATTATGTGCGAACTTTTTACAAAATCGCTTATGCCGAGCCCGGAGAAAAATCTCGCTGTTCCGCCTGTCGGCAAAACATGGCTCGGGCCGGCGATGTAATCGCCTACCGTAACGGGCGTATAGGGCCCGATGAAAATCGCGCCGGCGTTCTTGATTCTTTTCAGGACATTGCGGGGATTCTTAACCATGACCTGCAAGTGCTCCGGCGCCAGCAGGTTTATAACCTCTATAGCCTCGGCCATATTTTTAGTCAATACGATGCATCCCTCATCCATCTCACTCTTTACCGCCTTGACAAGCTTTTTAGAAGGCGTGACAAGGACGGCGAATCCCCTGTGGTGCTCCGCCTGCGCCTTGAGGTCGGCTTTTACGTATTCGGCGTCCGCGTATCTGTCGGCTATAATGGCGACCTCGCTCGGGCCGGCAAGCATGTCGATATCGCAGTATCCGAATACCTGCCTTTTTGCCTCCGTAACGTACATGTTCCCGGGCCCCACGATTTTATCCACCCTCGGTATCGTCTTTGTTCCGAACGCCAGCGCGCCGATCGCCTGAGCGCCGCCCACCTTGTATATCTCGTCAACCTTTAAGAGGTTTGCCACCACGAGGATGTACGGGTCTACGGAACCGAATTTATTCGGCGGCGAAACAAGGACGATTCTCTCCACACCGGCGATCCTGGCGGGAAGCGCGGTCATGTACACGCTTGAGACAAGGGGTACCGTCCCGCTCGGCACGTACACGCCTACCGAATCTATCGGCGTAATCTTCTCTCCGAGTATGACGCCTTCTTTGCCCTTGATCTTCCACGTTTTTTTTATCTGCCTTCTATAGAACTTATCTATGTTATCCATCGCTATTTTGAGGGCTGTCACGATCTCCGGCTTGATATCCTGGTATGCGCCCGAGGTCTCGCACTCCGTCACTTTCATATCCTTCGCCTTCATCTTTACCTTGTCGAATTTCCTGGTATACTTAAGGACGGCGTCGTCCCCGTAGAGCCGCACGCTATCCAGGATCTTTTGCACGCTCTGGGTGATCCTCCTTTTAAAATGCGAATTGCGGTTAACCAGTTTTTTAAAATTGGCGCTTCCGATTTTTACGAGTTTCATTTGGCGATTCCTCCGATAATATCCGTAGCCGATTTTTCAATAAATTCAAACACCTTGCTAAGTTTTGAAGGGTCTTTACCCCCTGCCTGGGCAAAATCGGGCCTGCCTCCTCCGGAACCGTTAACTATCTTCGCAGCCGGCTTTATTATTTCTGAGGCATTGAGGCCGTTTGAAACTAAATCTTTCGTGCCTGTTAATATCATGTTTACTTTATCACCCTCTGTGCTTTCTAGAAATACAAAAGCACTTTTTGTCTTCGCTTTTATTTTATCTGACAAATTCCGCAAAATTTCCATATTGGCATTTTCGATTTCTTCAATTATA
>JBARPB010000015.1:0-3114 GCA_049642705.1 Candidatus Omnitrophota bacterium | reverse complement strand
GAAGAAGCTCGCACGCTTTTTCCACTAAAAGTTCTGTTTCGGACCGCGGGAAAAATGTCGTATTTCCTGTATCAAACTCAACATCTAAAAAATACGCCGTTTTCACTTCATCCCCGCCTTCCTGTCCGCTTCCGCGAGCGCGTCTATAATCTTCTCAAGGTCGCCGTTTAAAACGTCCTCCAGATTGTGCGCGGTAAAGCCGATCCTGTGGTCCGTTACACGCCTACCCGGAAAATTATAAGTCCGTATTTTTTCAGATCTGTCGCCGGAGCCGACCTGTATCTTTCTTTCCTGCGATCGCTTTTTCTCCTTCTCGTGCGTTATTTTGTCCAAAAGCCGGGCCCTCAGCACCCTGAGCGCCTTGGATTTATTCTTGTGCTGTGAGCGCTCATCCTGGCACGTCACAACAAGCCCTGTCGGAAGGTGCGTAATTCTTACCGCGGAGTCGGTTACGTTGACGTGCTGTCCGCCCTTTCCGCCGGCCCGAAAAACGTCGATTTTTAAATCCTGCGGTTTTATCTCGACGTCCACCTCTTCCGCTTCCGGCAGTACCGCGACCGTCGCCGCCGAGGTGTGTATCCTGCCGCTTGCCTCCGTGGCCGGAACGCGCTGCACCCTATGGGTGCCGCGTTCATACTTTAACCTGCCGTAGGCGCCCTCGCCCGATACAGAAAATATGACCTCCTTGAAGCCGCCTTTTTCGGTCGTGCTCGTTGATATGATTTCGGTCTTCCAGTTTTTCTTGGTGGCGTATTTCGAGTACATCCGGAATAGATCCTGGGCAAAAAGCCCGGCTTCCACGCCGCCGGTGCCCTGGCGGATTTCCATTATTGTGTCCTTGTCGGCGTTTTCGTCCTTTTCGATGAGAAGTTCCTCAAGCTCCTGCCGAAGCGCCTCCCTCCTCGTCTCTAATTCCTGCAATTCCTCCCGCGCAAGTTTTAAAAAATCCTCCTCGTGCCCTTTCTCTTTCGCGATGTTTTCGAGGGGGGCCCGCTCGCCGTCGATTTTCTTGTATTCCTTATACCTGGAAGCGATTCTCTGAAGGCCCGAAAGCTCCTTGGCATACTTTTTATATTCACGAGGGTTGGAGATAACCTTCGGGTCGGCGACCAAGCGCTCAAGCTCCTGGAGCCTTTTTAATTTCTCTTCTAATTTCTCAATCATCCTTTTTCTTTTCTTCAATAACCTTTTTTTGTCTTTTTGCCTTCGGCGGTCGTTTCTTGTCGAACCTCTTCTTGAACTTATCAACCCTTCCGGCGGAATCGACAAGTCTCTGTTTACCCGTAAAAAACGGGTGGCACCTCGAGCAGATTTCGACATGTATATTCTGCTTTGTGCTCCTTGTGTGTATTGCCTCTCCGCAGGCGCACATTATAGTGGTTTCCTTGTATTCAGGATGAATTTTGTCTTTCATTTTGGTCTCCTATTTATTCAGTGACTTCAGAAATTCCTTATTGCTTTTCGTCTTCTTCAGCTTCCCTATCAAGAGCTCCATCGCTTCGACGGAATTCAGGTCGTTAAGGGCTTTTCTCATAAGCCACACCTTTTTCAGTTCGTCATCCTCGACAAGCAGCTCTTCTTTTCTGGTGTTGGATTTCTTGATGTCAATGGCCGGGTAGATGCGCCTCTGGAAGAGGGTTCGGTCCAGTTGCAGTTCCATATTGCCCGTTCCTTTGAATTCCTCGAAAATGACGTCGTCCATTCGGGAACCGGTGTCCACAAGCGCGGTCGCTATTATCGTAAGTGACCCGCCCTCTTCTATGTTTCGCGCGGCCCCGAAAAACCTCTTTGGCTTGTGCAGCGCGTTGGAGTCCACGCCGCCGGAAAGTATTTTACCGGAATGCGGCATTACGGCGTTATACGCCCTTGCAAGGCGCGTTATAGAATCCAGGAGTATCACCACATCCTTCTTATGCTCGACAAGCCTTTTTGCCTTCTCCAGCACGACCTCGGCCACCTGGGTATGCCTTTCGGCTGGCTCGTCAAACGTCGAGCTTATGACCTCGCCCTTTACGGACCTTATCATGTCCGTAACCTCTTCCGGCCTTTCGTCTATCAAAAGCACTATCAGTACTGCGTCCGGATAATTCGTGGTTATGCTGTTGGCGAATTTCTGGAGAAGCACCGTCTTACCGCTGTAGGGCGAGGCGACGATCATCCCTCGCTGCCCCCTGCCCACCGGCGTCAGAAAGTCCATTACCCTCATGGAAATCTCTTCCGGCCTTGTCTCCAGCACGTACCTTTCGTTTGGGTAAAGGGGCGTCAGGTTGTCGAAAAGAATCTTGTCTTTGGCGTTTTCCGGTCTTTCGAAGTTCACCGCCTCGACTTTAAGAAGCGCGAAATACCTCTCGCTTTCCTTCGGCGGCCTGATCTGCCCGCTCACCGTATCGCCTGTCCTTAGGCTGAACTTTCTTATTTGCGACGGCGAAATGTAAATATCGTCCGGGCACGGAAGATAGTTATATTTTGGGCTCCTTAAAAAGCCGAACCCGTCGGGAAGCACCTCCAGAACGCCCTCGCCGAAGATCAGCCCTTCCTTTTCGGTCTTTCCCTGCAGGATTTTAAAAATGAGCTCCTGCTTCTTGAGGCCGCTTATCTGGTTAATCCCGAGGCCCCTCGCAATCTTGTTTAACTCGGTCATGTTCATCGCCTTCAATTTTTCGATATCGATATTCTGCATCGTCTCTACCTCCCATTTAACGTTTGCCATATCCCCCTAATCTGTTTTTTCATATATCGTTTCGAACGATTATTGTTTATCACAAAATCAGCGCGCTTTATTTTTTCGCCGAGGGCCATCTGCCGGGCTTTGCGCAGGTAAATATCTTTTTTTGTATACTCTCTAGCCGCCGCGTGTTCGATCCGCTTTTCCATGGTCGCGGTAACCACCACTACATAATCGACATCCTTCGATAAGCCTGCTTCTATCAAAAGCGGGGCGTCCAAAACGGTAACGGCCTTATCGGATTTCTTGGCTTCCTTCTTCATTATTTCTATTACTCGGGGGTGGACTATCCGGCATAGCTTCTCGAGGGCCCTCTTGCTGGCGAAAGCGGCTACCTTGAGTTTCGCGGTGTCTATCCTTCCTTTTGTAAAAACACCGTCGCCGAAATT
>JBARPB010000014.1:0-13357 GCA_049642705.1 Candidatus Omnitrophota bacterium | reverse complement strand
ACTCTGCGGGAAATCCGAAGGCCGAGAGAAGCGGACAGGACATTCACGCCGCGAGCGTTGCTAATGCGTGAGAGGGCTTAACTTGGAGTGCTGTCCAACTCGGAAGCTGCTGTCTGGGTTCCGGTATCGCCCATGCCCCGATTATTAAGTGAGCACCCGCCGGGATCCCCTAGCCTATTACCGGGCTCACAGCGCGAAACTACCGTGAAATGCATAAAAACCCCGTTAGCCGCGCACTGCGTAATTATCGCCTGCTCCGGGTCAAGGTCTATTATTGTAAGGACGGGCTTTGTGTAGGGTTTCTTGGGTGCTTTAGGCTTTCTCCCAAAGTGCCTTCTAAGCCAACGTCTTATCTTTTTTGCCATTTAGTCACCTCCTTTACAATTTTAAAATAACAATAACTGTATTTAGTATATATTCTCTCTCTCTAATTTGTCAAGATATTTCTTTCTAAGATGCTATCCTTAAGCTTAAGTATATCATACGTTTTCCGTGGATGCAAACTGTTTTTTAGCGAAGCATCACCTCAAGGGTACGACTGCCGCGGGCTAAACTGTTGCTTAAAAGGGAAGTTCGGGCTGGAATACGATCCTGTCGACGGCCGGTTCATCTATGGCTTTCGGGTTTAGGGGGTTTTTATAAAAGGTGGTATTCCCGCGCTTGTATAAAACATTTGGTATGGCTTTGTTTCTGAGGCGGCTCGTGTATCTCTGGCACTCTCTTCTACAGGCATTTATCCTGTATATCTTCTGGATGCGCGAGGCCATGGGGCAGAAGCGCGTGGTGCAAATATTGACGAACGGCGTATATAACGATACCTTGAACTTTATGCCTTCGAGATTAATGCCCTGGACGAGGTTATTAAGTTCCAGCCTCTCTACCTTGAAACGCGAGAGAAGCCTTTGTACTGAAGGCGCGTTTACATACGAGGCCTTTATTCCTTTCTGGTAACGCGCCCCCGGCGGGATATGCGCTATTATCCTTATTTTGCCGTCTTTGGCCCTTACCCCGTAAGGCGGCTGTTTTTCAAGGACGCGCGCCATCGCCGGGTCGCGATTCTGCCTGGCAAGAAGCCGCCCGAGCAAGGGGGTGAAACTTTTGTATCTTTCTGACAGGACCTCCAGGACGCCCCAGTCGTTTACGACGACTTCGCAGTTTGAAAGATGCGCTTTTAAAAATTTAAAAATCCCCTCCAGTCTGAGAAGCCCGTTTTCCGTCACAAAAGGGGCCATGAGTGTAAAATGCAGATTTCTTTTTTTCGCGAAATCAAGGGCGAATTTTACCTCCTTTACCGACGGGATGAGGTTCTGGCAGAATTCCGCGCCGAAGTAAATCCTCCCGTAGCGGGGCCTGTAATATTTAAAATTATCCGGTTTTGTTATGTGTATCGCTTTTTCCATATTTACCGCGGAAATACCGAGGGGTAATAGCAGTCATAGGGGTTGCACTTCTTGCCGAATGTTTTCTTAAAGAGACCCTTGCACTTTTCGACATATTTCTTCTTGGAAATATTTCTATCTTCCAGAAAGTCAAGCGATTTTCTTATAAACTCCGTAGCGCGGACCTTTCCTTTCGTCGGGAGATTCCTGTCGAGTACCTTGAGCGAGGCAACCCCCATCTCTTTAAGGTCGTATATCGCGCACGCGCCGCAGCCCTGAATATGTTTTTTCATCCAGAAAGTAAAATCCCTGGCTTTCCCGATTGCCCTGTTATTTACCGAGGATATCCTGCGGCGTTTAAAGCGCGTACGGCAGCCTCCGCCGAATCCCCTTCTTGGCTGGCGCGAGGTGCTGAAAAAATACACGCTTTTCCTACCCCTTCCCTCTTTCCTGGTCTTGCCGCTTGCCTCCTTGCAGTAAGTACAAAAGCCGTCCACGAAAAAGCATAAATCGTGTATGATGAACACCTCGTACTCCATAGAGGCGTCCTTTCGGACGATGCCTTCTATTTCTTTTATCGTCACCGCCCGGGGAATGACAAGGCGCGTAGCGCCTAATCTTTTATAGAAATTCGAGGCCTCGTGGTTAAATATCACGGCGTCGGTGCCGATAACCGTATCCTTGCCCTTAAGAAGCGGCCTGGGGGTATTGCCGAGCAGGCCGAAATCCGCGAATATGATGCCGTCCGCGCCGAGCGCCAGCACGTCCTCTATAATCCGGAGGGCGCATTCGTATTGTTCCTCCAGGTAAAAAAAAGCGTTTATGGCAACGTGAACTTTTGTTTTTAATTTGTGGGCGGTGGAAACGGCTTTTTCCAGGTCGGAGAGTTTCGTAAAATTAGCGCCGGTCGAGCGCTGGCTTATGGAAAAGTCCCTGAATCTCTTTCTCCATCTTAGCGGTTCGATGCCGCAGAAAAATTCGTCCGCACCCGCTTCAGCGAGCGGTTTTACTTCTTTTTTGTCGGTCAGGGGGGATTTTATTTTCACTTCTTCTTTTTGTAATTCCCATGAGGCGCCGGGCGCCTCCGAGAAGCCTCTCCGGATGGCTTTTGCCTCCCATTTTATGCTTCTCGGGAAAAACTATCGCAAGATAATCCTTTAACGACCGCGCCTCCAGTGTCTGAAAAAGAATATATTTCAGGAACTTTTCTATGAAGCGTCTCTTTTTGGAGTTTCGGTGCATTATTACTTTTTTATTTGTCAGCATTCTTACCAGGATGCGCTTCGGGACTCCGGGCCTTAGGCTGGCAAGGGCCTCCTCCGGCACATATGATTTAAAAAACGTGCGGGATAAAACAAGCGCCGTATAAAGCGATGTTGAAAGCCTCCACTTCTTGGCTTTCTCGACGACGCTTTCCCAGTCCATTTCACGGCCGTATTTCGCCAAGAGTTCGTTCACGTCGGTAACATACCGAAGCTCTATAAGAAAAGAGCTGTCTACAAGATGCGCCGCAAGCTGAAGAAGCAGTTCTTCTTCTTTAAATTCGTAATAACAAGTATCCCCTTCTTCTTTAATCCTTACGCCGCTTAAGAAACCCATCATCCTGTCTTCGCTCGAAAGAACCGGGCTTATTTCCCAGTGAAGGTCGATTACGGTTCCGTCGGTTTTTCTAAAAATGTGCTGGCCCAGGCGGTTCCATATCTCGCCCGCCTCCACGAACGAGTAGCCGGCTTTTTCCAGTATTTTTCGCGCCGCGGCTCTATCTTTTTCCCCGATAAGAAGGTCTATATCCACGCTCATACCGCGCGCCGCTATATCTCCGTAAAGCCGCTCGGAGAGAATCGTGCCCTTAAGAGGAACGCAGACTATGTCCTCCTCGGAAAATAACCGCAAGAGGCGCATTGTTTCGGCGTGCTGCACGGTGGACTTCCGCAAGGCGTAAAAGTAAGCTACTTTTAATCTTTTTATAAATTCCTCCGGGATAAGGGAAGGGCAATCTATTTTTCGTAGTGAGTTGTAGAAAACAAAAGCGAGGCCGCTTCTTGCGGCGTTCAGCATGAAAAATTCCCAGTCGATGCCTCTTCGCAAAAGTTCTTTTGACCATTTTATGATTTCCCGTCCCAAATTGTTGCCGGCGCAAATCAGAAGGAATTCTTCCGCGTTGCCGAGCGGTGCGTCGAGCCCCCCGCTTATTCTTCTTGCGAGTTTCGAGAAAACCCTTCTCCACTCCAGAATCAGGCTTATGTAAGGGGCGAAAAAGCGAAGCCTCCTGCCGTGCCTGAATGAAATCCTGGCGATGCGCTTGTTCAGATAATTCTCCCACAGCGGGGTTTCGTAATTTATTTTCAGGCCGTCTCTTTCGATTGCCACGAGTTTCCCCACAATCCGTTCGAATTCGACCGGCTCGTCGATACCTTCCCTGTTGGCGTCTCCTTTTGTTATGTACATTTTCCTATTGTTGATTTTAAAAATGTCTATTACGCGGTGGACGTAAAACCACGCATCGTTTTTGTCGCGGTTATCGATGGCGATTATGTCGCCTATTTTTATCTTTTCTCCGCGAAGCGGCGCGATCTTGAGCCTGTCAAGCCCCTTAAGAAAAGGATACATGCTCGAACCCGATGTATTCAGATAGACCTCCCGGCCTTCGCGGAGAAGGTCCATGTGTATCATTTTCGCTATTTTTTCGGCTCTTTTTTTCGCCTTGGGTGTATTCAGTTGCTGTATCATCCTCGCGCTCCGTAAGTAACTGCCTCATTCACCTGGCTTGCGAAAAGTTCGCCGTACCGCGGGTATTTCTCAAGAAGTTCCCCGTGTGTGCCGCTTGTAACTTTCGAACCGTTTTCAAGGAAATAAACCAAATCCATTTTTTTTACGGTGGAAAGCCTGTGTGATACGGCTATCACGGTAGAATTACCGAATTCGCGCTTTATATTGTCCATAACCGCGTCCTCCGTCTCGGAATCAAGAGAGGACATCGCCTCGTCCAGGATTAGTATCTTCGGATTTCTTATGAGCGCGCGCGCAAGCGCGATGCGCTGCTTCTGGCCCTCGGATATCTTGCAGGCCATCTCGCCTATTACCGAGTCGTAGCGGTCCGGAAAATCCATGATAAAGTTGTGCGCCAGGGAAAGTTTTGCGGCGCGGACAGCGTCTTCTTTAGTTCCGTCCTCGGCCCCGTACAAGATGTTATTCGCAATCGTATCATTCCATAAAAACGGCTCCTGCAGCGCCACGCCTATACGGGATTTTAAAGAATCGAGCTTTATCTTCTTCACATTCATTCCGTCAACAAAAATAGAGCCTTCCAATTCCGCGTAAAGCCTCATAATAAGGGAAAGGATCGTGGTCTTCCCGCACCCGGACGGCCCGACAAGGGCGACTTTCGAAGACGGCTCTATCAAGAAACTGATATTTTCAAGGACGGGGCGTTTTTTCTTGTAGCCGAAATAAACACCTCTGAACTCTATGCTTCCTTCCTTTATATTATAGGAAGTGACGTCTCTTCCATCGAATATCGGCGTTTTTATATCGAGTATTTCGGCAAGTCTTTGGCGCGTTATGGAATTTACTATTACCGTCTGATAGAGGCTTCCTATCGACTTTAAAAGACCCGTAAGCTGCATGAGGTAAATCATAATGGCGGTGAGGCTTCCGAGCGTCATCGTTCCCTTTATCACCTGGTAGCCGCCGTAAAGGGCGATAACGCCGGAGATGGCCTTATTTATCATTGAATTCGAAAAAGAACCGATATTCGATACCTTCGCATTTTTAAGCTCGAGATCTATCCTCTTCGCGAGGTTTTCCTCGAATTTTTCTATCTCGTGCCTTTCCCGACCTAACGCTTTTATAAGGTGGATGTGGCTGAATACTTCCTGTAATTCCTTAAAAATGTCCTGCGACTTGAGTATTGTCTTGCGGGTTATCTCTTTAAGCCAGCGACCGAAAATGTACGGGTGGATATAGGTTACCGGAACTAAAAGCGCCGCCAGGAGCGCGAGCCGCCAGTTGAGGTAAAATACGATAACAAGAATGAATAAGAGCCGGGGAAGAAGAGTTACCATCTGCGGGATGGTATTGCATACAAAACTGCTCACCGAGCGCACGTCGGCGTTTATCCTGTAAATATGCTCTCCTGTCGAGCGGTTGTCGAAGAAACTCAAAGGGAGCTTCTGCAGGTGCCTGAAAAGGTCCTTGGTCATGTCAAAGTTTACGCGGCGGTTTATGCGATTGGAGAGATAGCCGTTGAAGGAACTCACCAGGCCGTTCAGAAGGAAAACGCTTCCCCCGATAAGCGCCAGGATAAAAAAGAGCCTGAGGTCCCTTTGGCCGTATGCCTTATCTATTACGAGCTTGGTAAGATACGGATTCAGAAGCCCGAACGGCACCGTTACAAGGCTAATCAGTATGACCGCCGCCTGAAGCTTCCAGTATTTGTAGAGGTACTTGTTAAACCGCGTCCAGCCGAGTTTCATCGCAATACTTTCCCCTCCATATCCGAGGGCACGTCCACGCCCATACCCTCGAGCACAGTAGGTGCGAAGTCGTAAATGCTTATATTTTTAAGTTCGCGGGGCTTTTTAATCTTTCGGTCGTACATTATAAAAATGCCGTGATAATCGTGATTGGCATCGTCCGGGCCCGTATCGTTTTCGAAAGTATATATGTCGTTAAAACCAACGCTTCCGGCGCTGCGCCAGTACAAATCCCCGAAGAAAACCAGAAGGTCCGGCGCTATGCCGCACACCTGGGGGTATATCTTTTCCGGTTCCAGGACAACGGTCTTCTTCGCTTTCGAGTCTTTGTATTTTATGGTTTTTAATTCGCTTATCAGTTTCTTTTTGAATTTGGCGCAAGTCTCTTTATCTATAATGCCTTCGGGCTCCCTTCCCTTCACATTAAAAAATATCCTGCCGTAATAACCGCCCTCCCCCCAGGCGCGGGTTTTCGTCCAGTTTATCCCTTCCGGCGAAAGCCTCGTAACCTTCCGAGGATAACTTTTTAAGGTAAGGTATCCTTTTTTTATAAGCCATTCGTTAATGCAGACAGAGCCGTCTATCTTTTTTGCTCCGTGGTCCGAGACAATGTAAAGGGTGGTATCCCCGTCGAGATTCTTTATTATGTTGCGTATTTTCCCGTCGAGGTATTTATAGTAATCCCTCATGGACGTTTCATACTTATTTCCTTTTTTATGCTTCGCGTGGGTCGGGTCCGAAAACCTCCAGAAACCGTGGTGAATCCTGTCGGGACCCATGTCGACGAACATGAAAAAGTCCCAAACTTTATTTTTCATGAGGTACTCGGCAAGGGCGAATTTATTCTCGCTCAAATCGTATATTTCCTTTAATAACCTTTCTTTTTCGTCCGTCCTGAAATTCTTCACGTCTATTATATATTTGCCGAAATCCTTCTCTATTTCGGCCTTAAGTTGCCTGGGATAGGTGTAATCGGAATCGTTGTCCGGGGTGAGAAAACAGCCCACCATAATGCCGTTTATCGCCTTCGGCGGATAGCTTGGCGGAACGCCCAGGACAACGCTTTTTTTGCCCCGTTTTGCAATAATATCCCAGATCGAATTTTCCTTTACCGAAAGCGACGTTGCTATCCGGAGTTTCTCATAGGAGTGGTCGAACCTGTTCCTGAAGCCGTATATGCCGAGCCGTCCCGGATTTTTACTTGAGACCATTGATGCCCACGCCGGACACGTAATGGGCGGGATGGTACTCTCCATCCTGCCCCACAGGGACTTTGAGAGAAGTGATTTTATAGTCGGTAAATCCTCAAGGTATTCCCGAAACGCAAGTTCCGGCGCCAGACAATCAAGGCCTATTACAAACGCTTTTTTACTCAACATTTTTTGGCTTCAAAAAAAGATAGGTCCCTTTTTCTTTACCGAATTTTTCTATTTCGAATCCGGCCTGTTTTACTTCGGATGTTATTTCCTCGTCGCTTGTATGGACATGATGCCACTCCTCGCCCATCATGATATCACCCTTTTCAATTTCTCTGTTTCCGAATGCAAGGTATGCGAGGGCCTTGTAAATAGGGTAAAAGTACCTTCTCTTTCCCCGCAGCGGGCCCTGCATAACAAAACTCAAGAGGAATTTTCCCTCCGGATTCATCCATGTTTTTAGTTTTTTTAAAAATTCTATGCGTCTTCGCCGGGTCGGTATGTAACCATAACTTCTCCCTGAAAAAAATATGTAGTCAAATTTCTTTTCCGGCTTAAATTCGTGCATTGAGACGCAGCGAAAATCCGTATTTTTTACGTTTTCCCTCTCGGCCCTTTCCCTGCTGAACCGGATAAGACCCTCCGAAACATCGATCGCCGTAACATCGGGGCATTTTTCGGCAATGCCGAAGGCCTCCCTTCCGCTGCCTGAGGCTATTACAAGAAACCGGCCGTCTGTAACGTTATATCTCTCTACAAATTCCTTTTCATAGACAGAGAGCCCTGAAGATGAGTTTTTGGACCAGTGTGCCACGCGTTTTTTATGGTTGAAATAGATGTCTGTGATATCCGTAAGATTCTTTTGGGGTATTACCGCGACGGGAAGTTCACAGAAGAAGTCGCCTAAAAGTTTAAAAAGGTTTCCCGTTTTCAGGCATGCCTTGAATATGTAATAGCGGAATCCTTTTTTATTCATCGTTTTTTGCGAATGTCCTTTAATATAGTGTCGATGCGCTGAATAAGGCGTTTTGTCCGGTTCTGTTGCCGGGTGTTCTTAAAGAAACCTTTTCTGTACTTCTCGTAGGTATCTATTCTCGAGTGTATCCACTCTTTATGATCTTCCGGGATACCTGTTTTTTTTAGAAGTTTAAAGAGCCTTATGTACAAACCCAAATCCACGCCGAAGCGGTGGGCAAGTTTATACTCCCGGAGCGCTTCTTCAAACATCCCGAGGCCGTCATAAGCGGCGGCCTTCAGGGAGTAAATAGCCGCTTTCGCCGGATTTTTCTGTTTGTATTTTTCGATATACCCCAAAGCCGCCTTGTAGTTTTTGAGTGAAATCTCCGCCCGGGCCAGCCCGAAAAGCGCCTGGGTGTTCTTTCTGTCGGCGGCGTAGGCCTTTTTAAAAAAACTTCTGGCTTTTTTAAATTTCTTGCGCCTCATCAGAATATCCGCCATTCCGGAAAGCGCGTGGGGGTTATCTTTATCTACCGCCAGAATAAAGCCAAACTCCTTTTCCGCTTTCTTCATGCCGCGGCGCTGCCTTAAATACAAGGGGCCATAATTATTATCCCTTACCTTATAGGTCTTGTCCAGGGCTACGGCCGTGCGGTAAAAAGACTGCGCCTTGGGGAGGTTTTTAAGCGCCGCGTAACATCTGAATAAAAGGAACGCAATGTTGGCTTTTAGTTTATTCTTCAAGCCATTATTTAAACCGGTGTCTTCGGAGTTCTTTAATACTTTTTCAAATAGCGCGGCCGCCTTTTTGAAATTTCGCTTTTTAAATAGTCTCAGGGCGTTATTTTTATCTGAAATAATTTTCTTAAACTTTCTGTCCGGGCCGTTTAAGAAAACCGCTACCTCGTCGCCTAAAAACTTGTAGACAAGCGGCGTAAAGCCGCCGTTTACGGAATAGGCTATACTCACGCAGGAAGGTTTTATTTTTTTCTTTCTAAGTTTCTCTACGAGTTCTTCCGGCCACATCCAGGGAAACCTGCATCCCGCATCCTGGCTTGCGCCCGCTTTTCTTACAGTGTCGGTGGTGAGGTAATCGGTGTCTATGTCGAGAAGGGCGCCCTCGATGTTTTCGGGGAGGTCCTCGAGGGTGGTAAATATAAAGTTCCTGCCGTAAATCCTGGCCTTAAGCGCGCCGCCGGCTTCCTTCGTGAGATTTCCTGTTTCAAAGGGATCGCGCGGGAAAAATGACCGTGCGATATTTTTTAAGTTTTTAAGCGATTTTTTGAATTCACGCCTGTCGCCGGGGACTACCCAGTAGAAATCGGTTACCATGCCGTCGCGTATCGCCGGGTAAATATAGTTTCCTATATTAGTAAGGGATTTCTCTTTTATTTTTAGTTCCTTATACATGAGATTGGTGGAAAGCTGGCGAATGAGGCCCTCTTTCGACTTGGCCTCCCGGAATGTCTGCTTTAGGGGTTTTGCGGCGTGGAAGTTAAAGTCTATGTGCGCGTCGAGGTGAACAAGGGGTTTTCCCCGTACCCTTAGCTTCTTCCAGAAGAAATACGCTTCGTCATGATTCTCTATGAGCTTTAGCGGCGTGTTTTTCATTTCTATTCGATATACCCGAGTGCCTCGAGGCGTTTTTTAACCTTTTCCTCTTCTCTTTTTGAATAGGCCTTTTTTTCTTCCCTTTCGATAACCGAGGGGCCCTGGTAACGGGTTTCCTGCTCGGCGTACGGGGAACCGGGCTCAAATATCTCCCGCAACACCCTGCCGTCCAGGTCATCCGGAATGGGAACCCCCAGCACGTGAAGTATTGTCGGGGTAAGGTCCGTTATTTTCGGGGATTCTAGCGGTAAATTTTTGATGCCTTTTCCACGGGAGAAAAATATGCCGTCTGTGTGATGGAAGCCGTATCCCCTGGACGTTTTTCCGAACATCTTCGCAACTTGAGTAAACTGCCCTTCTATCATGATTTTCATCCCGGGGGTAAGAAGGAATATATCCGGCGAGGGGTCGGTCCCGAAGGGGCTCTCTGAATAAACCTCTTCTTTCTTTAAAACATGCGAAAAAACTTTTTTTCCGGCCCGGGGATGTTTTATCTCTTTGAATTCGCTTATAAGGCGGTTTCGAAAGCACTCGTAATCGGCGGCTTTGACTATGCCGGTTGTATCCCTCCCCTCGAGGTTTATCCTCACTCCGTATGAGGTTCCCGACTGCAGGTATGCCTTGCTTCTGGAATAGTCTGTTTTTATGAGAAATCTGAATTTCGTAAGCTTATCTTGTTTCTTTTTCTTCTTGCCCTTTTGGCTTTTTTCCTTCGATTTCCTCAAAAATTCCTTCAGTTCCTTCATGCTTTCTTTCCAGGGAATATCGAGTTTTTTCTTGAGCAGGCCTTTCCTGGCAAGCCATTCGTTTATGTTGAATGAATAGGGGATCGTGGTAAACCCGTGGTCTGACATTATAAATTTTGCCGTGTGGGCGCCTGCAAGGGTGAAAAGTTTTCCGACGGCTTCGTCAAGCTTCTCGTAGATCTTCCTTACCTTGACCTGGTCGCGCCAGAAGGTATGGCCGGCATGGTCGGCTGACATAAACACAATCATGAAGAAATCCCAGTTCTCTTTTTCCATGAAGCCCGTGGCAAGGCGCATGTTTTTATCTATTTCCTCTTTCATGTGTTTAAAGGCCTTTTCGATTCTTTCCCTGGCCATTTTTTTCATTTTCGCCTTGCTTATTTTCTTCGGGTTTCTCTTCACCTCCTCCTTATTCGCCTTTTCGGCACCGTGTACGTCGGCTATTTTTTTCTTCTGGGCTTTCTCGATAAAACCCTTTCGACGCAGGGTATAATAAAGCGGCCTGGGGTGTGTGCAATTTTTCTTGGGCGGCGCCATCACCCGCGAAATGAGAACTCCGTCTATTTCCTCCGGCGGATACGTAAGCGGGACGTCGATAACCACGCTTCTTTTCCCGGCTTCCGTAAGGAGCTGCCAGAGCGATTTTGCCCTCACTAAACTCCTGTTTGCGCTTTTTTTCTTTTCTGGGTCTCCTTCGTGCAGGTTAAAATCGTAAAGCCCGTGTTTCGAGGGGTCCTTTCCCGTGCCGAAACTCGTCCAGGCGCAGGGCGTTATAGGCGGCATGGCGCTCTTTAGCGGGCCGTAGGCGCCTTCCTTTATAAGGCGCGCGAAGTTGGGAAGTTTCCCGCTTTTTACCATCGGCATAATTATTTCAAATGTCGCGCCGTCAAGGCCGATAACAAAAGCGCGCTTTTTTTCTTCCGTCATGCTTTCACCATCTTCAGCTTTTCGGCTTCTCTTTTTGCGAGTTCGCAGAAATAGGGAACGGGAATCTCTTCGTTATTAACCTCAAGTTTCGCCTTTCCCGGGCAGGAATGACAGATATGCCATATCCTGCAGGTCTTGCATTCCGAGCTTCCTGAGAAACTTTTGTTTTTTACGTAGTCCGAGAGTACTTTTGCGCCTTCGGTTACGTCGCCGTCTGTAATATCGTAGGAGGGTTCTCTAACGCACGAACATATATTGAGCCCGCCGTAGGGGTTTATATGCCACTGCCAGTTTCCTATGGCGCACCTGTAAAACCTGTTTGGTTGGGGATCAAGCTCAGTGTTGGAATCGGAAGCAGGGGCAGCACATTCTTCTTCGGGGAAATTCATTTTTATGATTTCTTCGGTATCCAGCCTGTGCCTGCACGGAGTCGTGTCGCCATTTAGTCGCGCAAAAATAAGAGAGCTCGGCGAAAACGTAAATCCCTTTGAAGCGAGAAAACTCTCTATTTTACCGATTTCATGGATATTATCTTTCGAAATAAGCGTCTTTATTTTTAACGGCAGTTTCGCGGCTAGAATTCTATCTATGTTTCTCATTACCTTTTCGAAAGAGCCCTTGACCTGCGAAATTTTCTCGTAGGTGTCTTCGGTTACTCCGTTTAAGGTCATGTCTATGGAAAAGGGTGGTTTTTGGACCATTTTCTCGAAAATTTTATCCGTGAGCGCGGCGAGACTCGTCATTACCGAAAAGATAAATCCTTTGTCTTTCGCGTAGTCATATAGTTTGAGAAAGTCGCTTCTTGCCATTGGGTCGCCGCCCGTAAAGGTAAACCAAAGGCACCCTGCCTCGTACAACTTATCCATAAGGTTTTTCACGCTTTCTGTGGAAAGCTCTTTCTCCGCAAAAGCGGCGCTATTGTAGCAATCCGTGTAGCAGTGAACGCAGTGCAGCGGACACCTGTAAGTAAGCTCCATCTGCATCACGATGGGTTTTTTGGCGTGGTCGTTATGAAACTTAAGAGACCAGTCCTTGTATTCTTTTTTCCCTATCATGTTTCTGTTTCTCATCCGCCTGCGCTAAATTGCTTTCGCGTTTAGCTTCGGCGGACTTCGCTTTCGCTTCGAATCTTGCTTGACGCGCTTTCGCGAGTTCCTTGAAATAGGGCGGGCAGCCGAAGATGCTGCCGGTATTTAAATAACCCCTGCCGGGGCACCATGAGCACCAGGCGTTATATTCACAGGTAAAGCATTCCCAGTCCTCCGGGGCTTTAAGGTTATCCACGAATTCCTTTACCCTCTCCCAGCACTCGGCAACAGCGTATTCCCTTACGCTCCAGCACGGCTCCGGCACAGTCATGCAGGCTTTCATTTCTCCGTAGGGACTTATAAAAACTCCCGTGTGGCCGGCCATGCAGCTAAAAAGGCATTCCTTTTCCCAGAAACCGGGTATCTCGTCGGGGTTCTTACGTTTTATGGGGTTTTTTCGCTTCTTGGGTTTGCGTCCGTTTTCGCGAAACCGTAAAAAGCGCTTTTTTATATCCAGAAATTCATCGGGCCGGATTCTCAAACTACCCGGCTTTTGTCCCAAATCCAGCTTGGGGATTACAAGCGGCGAGTAGCTGAAGGAGACATCTAATTTCTTCGCAAGATCCGCGATCTTGTCGACCTCATCAAGGTTTATGTTGGTCACGCAGGTTTTAATATGGGGTATTACCCCTTTTTTTCGCAACATTTTTGTAACGGACAAGACCTTCTCGAAACTTCCCTTAACCTGCGTCATCTTATCGAAAGTCTCTTTTGCAGCCCCGAGAAAGGATATCTCGAATTTGCCTATACCTAAGGAGATAAGTTCATCTGCAATTTTTCCGGTTATGAGGGAGCCATTCGTCATAAGAGTTGTCTGTAGGCCTTTTTTTCTCGTGTAACGGACAATGTCCATCAAGTCGGGCCGTGTGAATATCTCGCCGCCGGTATAGGCGATATTGATTGTCCCCAGGCGCGCAAGCTGGTCTATTACGGAGAAGACCTCTTCTTTTGAAAGTTCCCTTCGGAGTACCTCAGGAC
>JBARPB010000013.1:0-9602 GCA_049642705.1 Candidatus Omnitrophota bacterium | reverse complement strand
AGCCGAGATAGCGTCGATAAAGAATAGAGAACTACTGGAAAAATTGGGTGTGGCGTACGAAATTCTGGATAATAAAAGGGTGCTCGCGTTATTCATGCCGAACCAGTCGTTCCTCATGACGGTGGATTTCAGGGCGAAGATGTTGAAAGAAGCCGGCGAGTGGGACAATAAAAACTGGTTCATCATAAAAACAACCGCTTCCGCCCTTTCTTGGGATGACTGGGCCAGGGCGCAAGGCGTCCCGGTTGTCAATACGCCGGTCGGCTTTAAAGAAATAGCGTCCATCATGAAAAAGGTCGAAAAGCAAATAAGGGAAGCGCCGGATAAGCCTGTTATTATAGAGGATATATTCGGAAATAAAATAAACCTGGGCATTCAGCCACGGCTTCTTTTCGCCGGTGAGGAATCCGGAGGCGAGATATTCGGGCCGACAGAACTGATAGAAAGCGTAAACGGAAGAAAAGCAATCGCTATGAGAGAAAAATCAGCGGGCGAGGCAATGGTCATAACCTCTGCGATGGCTTCCTATTTAGAAGGGCGCAACACGTCGCTTGTCGAATATTTAAACGAGATTTTTGAAGAAAATAATATTGTAAACCGTTACGATTACAGAGAAGACATAATATACTTCAACGAAAGCGAGCCGAATATCGCCGAGCGGAAAAGGGAAGAAGCGAAAGGTCTCAAGAAGAAAAAGGAGAATGATTATTTCTATCTCGCTATAGCAATTGCTATACGGGAAGGAAAAATTACTTTTGAGGAAGCCAAAGCATTCCTGCAGAAAACATTTCCCGGCGTAAATTTTGAAGATCTTCAAGCAATACATTTTATCGGTGACGGCGTATATCTTAAATTCGCAAAACGAATTATTGAAATAAGGCCCTCGGGAACGGAGGCGAAGACAAAGGGTTATGGTTTGGGTAACGAGCTTGGAGTTTTGATCGATAACGCAAAAGTACTTGCCGTCTATTATCAAGAAGATATGAGAGAAAGCCTGAAGGAACTGCTAGGCGAGGAAACCCACGCCGAATACTTTGAAATGGCGGAATTCATGGGCACCAAAATGCCTGCGGTGAAAGTCAAGGCGCTTGAGATATATAACGAGTATCTTGCGAAAGACGCGGATACAAAGCCATTTGTCCCGCCTGTAAGTTATGAGTATTTATATACTACACCACAGGAAATAATAAGCATTTCACATTCCGAACCAAAAATACAGCCGGATGAAAGACTCCTGGCCAGAATTAAAAAGATGGTCTCTACCTTAAAAGGCAAATCCGGCAAATGGGCAGCAGAACAATTCAAAGATAAAATCACAATGCTAGGGTGGACAACTCTGGCAAGTTCGAATTGGCTTAGGAATTTTATATTACCCGAGGGCGTGCCTAATGCCGGGAAGAGCATGCTTTCTGCAATAAAGGCATTCGGTGAAGAAGTAAGGCAAAGCGATACCACGGATGTAGTATTTATAGGGCAGGGCGGTTCCATAGAGTGCATAAAGACCTTGCGTGATATACTCGGGACAAAAGAGGGAAGCCCGAAAGTTCACTGTCTTGACACCGTCGATAACGATGTAATAAACGCTTTACAGAGAAATCTCAATTTAGGTACAACAAGGTTCGTGGCTATTTCCAAGTCCATGACCACCATGGAGACCATATCTCTCTACAAGCTTTTCTTCGACCTTTATCCGGATAAGGCCGAAGCGAGAAATCACTTCACCTTTATATCTAACGAAGGTAAAACGTTCGAATCGAATCCTGAAGTGGCAAAGAGAGGCGCGAAAAACATCTTTTATATTAAGAACGACGTAGGCGGACGATACTCGTGGGATACTTCGATAAACCTACTTACCGCCTCCATAATGGGTCATGATGTGGAAGAGTTATTGCGGGGCGCGGCCGAAATGGAAGAATTATCGCACAATCCCAATCTCGAGGAAAATCCAGCCGCCCAATACGCCCTCTTTAAATATCTAATGCAGCTGGAAGGCCGCAACAGGCCTGTTTTATTGCTTCCGGGCGCGTATGAAGCATACGGGCCGTGGAATGGCCAGCTCGATGTTGAGTCACTCGGGAAAGAGGACAGAAAAAGCAGCCTTACAATTGACCACCCTGTCCTTACGTCGGATTTGGCACAGGGTACACAGAAGCGCTTCTTCGTAAGAATTAAAACAGGAGAAAACGACACGCAATACGACGAGCTCATAAAAGGACTTGAATCAAAAGATTATCCTACATTTACCATAACAATACCGTCGGATATTTCTCGCGAAAGAGCGCTTGCGCAACTTCTTAAAATGAGTGAATTCGCAACCGCTTACACAGGATACCTCATGGGAGTAAATCCCGTAAATCAGCCGGGGGTTGAAGAGTACAAAAAGATGCAAAAACAGTATCTGGCTGAAGGCGAAGAGGCCCCTACCGCAAATTTTGTAAAAGAAGACAATTTAACGGTTGATTATAACGCAGCCATAGGTGAAGGAAAGATTAAAATCAATGAATTAGAGAGAGCCCTTGAAACCCTGGGTAAAAAAGATGCAGCAGCAACCATGGCGGCGTTATTATATCTTGCCGCCAAAGAAAACCAAAGAGATTATGCTGCCATGTTAATATTCAAACGTCTTACAGAATCACTTAAAGAAATGCAAAATGAGTGGAGGGTAGGAGTAACTAAAGTTCTTGGCATAGATACATTGGCCGAAGAGGCGCCTTGCATACTTCATGCGAAACAACAGGGTTTCCAGCAGGGTGAAAATTCAGGATTTTTTACAATCGTGAGATTTCTTAATTATCAGAATCCCGTAGAAATACCTGACATAGATCACACGTTTGCCGAACTGATAAACGCTCAAGCCAAAGGTACTTTAGAAGCCCTGAGCAAGGCCGGAAGGCCCGGAGTGCTGGTTAGCGTAAAAGACACTGGCGAGGCATCCTTGAGCGATTTAAATGAAATTATGAAAGCGACAATTGAAAACCTAAATTATTTAAGTAAAGCAGAAATACTTAGAAAAATCCGAAAAGCAGAAAAAATTATACCAAAACCCGAAATGCCGCTCGAGCAAGTTAGCGAAAGCAAGAGGGAATTTGTGGGCGCAGTCGAAGGATATGTCATCGAGAAATACACGATACACATGGGTGATACTTTAGCGTCGGAGCCGCTTGCGTTCGATTTGCCACAGAAACTTTTCATAAAGGAAGGGGAAATTGCCCTGGTTGACGAAAAAGACAGTGAAATCGCCAAGGCTACAAAGGGTGAGTTTATCGAAGCACCCCTCGGAAAATACGAGATATACGGCACTGCCACATCGGTTGTCTACCTGGAATACGAGCCGGGTAAAGCCGAATCACAGGTTATAGCCGGTTTCGAAGCTGTGAGGGCGCTCCTTACCCGGGAAAGTTTCACCGGCGCAAAACCGGTTATCGTGCATGAGCCGACAACAATGCATGCGAAAAATTCCTTCATACATTCGAAGAATCTTTTTAAATCCAAGTCCGACAACACGGTGGATTTGCACCAGTACGGAAGGACGGTGGACGACCTCATAGGCGAGAGGTTTGACCCTGCGTTTGAACACGTATTTGCTATATATACGGATGATCTGGAGAGGATACAGAAAGACGGGGCATTACGAAAGAAACTGCAAAATGTCCTGACTCAGAAGATTATCCCCGTAAGAAGGCCGGCTGACGAAACAAAGGGTGTTTCTAATGCTATCGAAATAGAGACGGCAGCTGTCGTGTTGGGCTTAACCGATGTCGAAAATATAAATAAAGAACAACTTAGCGGTAATGCCGTTACGCTGCAGCGCATAATGAGTAGCCTCGTCGGGGAAGACATAAGCGCCGAGGCGCTCTTGGCTCTCATGGGCGGCGCAGTTAACAAAATAGCCGAGCGAATAGACCTCATGCTGAAAAAGCTGGTCCCGCTTACGGAGGAAATAAGAAGGGAAGTCCGCGCGAGGCGCGAACTCCTGTGGTCGTTGTAATCTAACCGATACTAACGGTTCTCAAAGAAAGGGGGGTGCGCAAAATATACGCGCGCCCCCTTTTTGCTTGATAAATGCTTGAAATTTAAAACTCTTATGCTATTATATAACCAATATAATACCATAGGGAGGTGGATATGATAGGAACAAAACATAAAAGGCTGAATTACCTCATAAAAAAGAACTTCCAGCTCAAGTACACACTTATCATACTTTCGGTATTACTCCTTGTTATGTTCGTAAGCGGCGTGGGGCTTTACGTGGGCATGTGGGCTTCAATCATAGAAAATTTTAACGAGTTCAAGGTTTCACAGAATCTGGAGACCGCAAGAAGGATCGCCGGCTACGAAGGTGTTCGATACAAAAAGGGCGATTACCGGCTTGAGAGAATTTTCAGGGAGGCGGAACTTCTAAGCCAAGAGCAAAGAAAAGCCCTGGCAAATGCGTTGCAAGCAGTAAACAGGACGCTTCTTCCCAAAATCGCAATTTTAGCCGGTTTAATATTTTTAGGGGGAATTTTTCTCTCCCATAAAATAGCCGGCCCAATGTACAGGTTCGAACAGTCAGCTGAGGCCGTAAAGGAAGGGAACCTTCGCGTGCATTTCAGCGTAAGAAAAGGCGATGAGATGAAAAAAACCGCTTCCACGCTTGAAGACATGATCGAAAGCTTAAGAATAGACGTCGAAAGAATAAAAAACGCCCAGACGTTAGCGGAAGCGCGCAAGATCGCCTCGAAATATACAACGTGAAATACACAGATGAAAACAGATATTAAGGCTGTGGGCTGTGGGCTGTGGGCTATGGGCTTATTGCTATTTTTTTCGTTTGCATCCTTTGCACAGGGTTTATCCGAAGAAGAGAAATTTCTCGATAAGCTCGAGCGCGATTCGTTCCGTTATTTCATAAAAGAGGTTAACCCGGAAAACGGGCTTATAAAGGATTCATCGCGCCTTGGCGCTCCTTGCAGCGTGGCAGTCGTTGGTTTCGGCCTTACGGCTTTATGTATAGGCGAGTCCAGGGGCTGGATAAGCCATGAAAAAGCGTACGAGAGGGTGCTGCAGATTTTGCGGGCCTTCATGTATAACGTCCCGCACGAGAGAGGCTTTTTCTACCACTTCCTGGACATGCGCACCGGGAAAAGGGCGTGGAATTCCGAAGCCTCTTCGATAGATACCGCGCTTTTTCTCGCAGGGGCTCTTTTTGCAGGGGAATATTTCAGGGACACGGAAATAGAAAGGATAGCAAGAGCCCTTTATGAGCGTGTTGACTGGCCATGGATGATGAACGGCAAAAAGGCCATGTGCATGGGCTGGAAGCCGGAAACGGGCTTTCTGTGGCACTGCTGGGACTCATACTCCGAAGCAATGATACTCTATGCCCTCGCGATAGGCTCGCCAACGCACCCTATCGCTAAAGATGCGTGGTTTGAGTGGAAAAGGCCCCGCAGCACGTATAAAGAATACGAGGTAATATACAGTTATTTCGGAAGCATATTTACATATCAGTATTCGCATGCGTGGATAGACTTCCGCAGATTACGCGATAGAAAAGGCAATATAGATTATTACGCGAATTCAGTAAACGCCACGCTTGCAAACAGGCAATTTTGCATAGACAACGCCGCTGAATATGAGACATACGGCGAGAATTCCTGGGGCCTTACGGCCTGCATCGGGCCCGAAGGCTACAAAGGATACGGCGCCAAGCCGGGCCTTGCCTTGAGCGATGGCACGATAGCGCCGTGCGGCATAGCCGGATCTTTGGTTTTTGCGAAGGAAGAAAGCGTGAAAGGCCTTAAATACCTTTACGACAGGCATAAACGGTTTTTATACGGAAAATACGGCTTTAAAGACGCATTTAACGCGAATAAAGACTGGTGGGCCGAGGAATATCTCGGCATAGACGTAGGGATTACGCTTATTATGATAGAGAATTACAGAACCGGAATGGTATGGAAGGCCTTTATGGGGATAGGCCCTGTAAAGGCCTGGACCGAGAAATGTTTTAATGTGGTTAAAGGTCCTTCGGCAGTGAGAAATGCTCCTACTCGTCGCATTTCTAACACTGCCTCAGGATCAAATTTTCTTCGAAAATTTGGAGGCAAAAATGTTTGACAAATACACAAAATATGGTAATATAAACACTTCATATATGAGGTATTTTACCCTTCGCCAGAAAGCTACGCCTAGAAGAGCACGGATGAATGGCTTTCTGGCTCAGGATTCGGTTCCACGGCTGAATCCTGTAAAGAAAGAGGCCACGGCTGTAAGGTCGTGGAGCTTCACAACATGTTGCATTCTTAGCCTGTTTTTTGCAAGTTTGCTCATCACGCCTTCGATTTTTGCCGCCGACCAAACGCCGGACGATAAATTTATACAGGGCCTCCCCGGAGATAATATCAATTTCACTGCCCCCCTCGAGTATGCCGCTGACGTCGTTACAGGCAGGATAAAACCCTGGGAAAAAGATGCCAAGAAAGTACCGAAAGTACCGCTTGAAGAGAAGCCGGACCAGGTGCGCGTGCTCAGGAAAGCGGACGTAGACCGGATAGCCGCCCAGGCAGCGTATGAGGACTTTGCCGGCATGCGCTTTGGCAAGTATTTCTCAGTCGGCCAGAGGGTAGAGATATACCAGAGAGCCAAGCCCATAGACGCATACATATTGGATGCCAAGGCGATTAGGTGGCTGGGTACCGGTGGCGCGGCTCCACAAGTGAGGAAGTGGGATACGCCTGCCCATTTCAGGAGCCAGATAGTCCCCTTGTTTACACGGGCATACGGCACGCAGTTTACGATGGATAACCCCACAGACCCTTCCGGCCAGGTTGCCCAGATAAGATATACTCTCGATTACCGTGATACGTACAGGGAGTATTATCCGAAGTGGCCGCACCTTTTATGGTATCACTGGATGCAGAATGAGATAATGCTGATACACGCCACGAAAATCAAGGGGTGCGACTGGTATTACACGCTTAACGCCGGATACAGGTATTCCACGATAGTCGAAAAAGATATCGGTTCGCCCGTGCCCAGTAACTCCGGATATGAAAACCGGCATACATATATAGCTAATCTGGCCCTTGTGCCTAATGAGATATTCGAATGGTTCGGCCAGTTCGAATATTATAAAAGCAAACGGCCGCGTTCAACTTTCCCTTACAGCCCTGACCACTGGTACTACAGGACGGAACTCAGGTTCCGTTCCCCCGACCGCAAGACAAGCCTAATACCCGGAATGAGCTATTCCGTGGACTATTACTTTCCATTACGTAACAGGTATGAGAAATACGAGATGTTCTGCAAGGTCGGCCGCGATTTTACCAAACGATTCAGCGCCACAAGCACGTTTAATTATGCGCTTGGATTGAGGGACGAATGTGATAACACGGCCCCCAGTTACGCCGCTCCGAATCCGATCAAGGATTCGGCCGCGTGGGCAGGCGTGGAAAACAGGGTAAGCTATAATTTCTGGAATAAATTTTATGTCCAGGCTGGAGCGGATTTCGCAGCCGGGACGAACATGTCGGATTTTGACAACTGGGCAACGCTTTTAGGGATAGAGTATTACAAGCCGGGCGTGTTAAGAGCGAATTTCAGCTGGAATTTCAATCACTATTACAACATAAACGACACGCTTAATTCGATAGGATTTAAGATTTACATCTTCATGTGATTTATACACAGATGATCACAGATGGGAATCGCAGATGATCACAGATAGGATTGGATAAGTGATGAAATATAGTAAATGGACGACGTTAGCAGCGGTTTTAGTAGTATCAGCGTTTCTTTTAAGCGGCTGCGCGAGGGAAGGCGCCCGTACCGCATCGGGCAAAAAGCCCGTCGAGATAAAAGTAACATTCTGGGGCGCGCCGGACGAGGTAAACATAATGGCGCACATAATGGGTGAATGGCAGAGGGCCCACCCGGGAATAAAGGTGCGCCTTGAACACACCCCCTACAGGGGATACGTGGATAAACTTCTTACCCGGATCGCGGGCCGTTCCGCGCCGGACATAATCTGCACGGAAGTCGATTTATTCGTAACGTTCCAGTCCAAAAACGTCCTCCTTGACCTTACGCCGTACCTGAAGGAAGATTCCACATTTGGCACAGACGATTTTTACCCGGAAATCATAAACAGGTTTACCGAGGACGGAAAACTTTACGCGATACCGAGGGATACCGCGCCTTTTGCCTGTGTCTATTACAATAAGACCCTGTTTGACAAAGAAGGCGTCCCTTACCCGACGGACGACTGGGACGTAAATGACCTTCTGGAGAAGGCGAAAAAGCTTACTGAGGTGAGTTCGGACGGCAGGGTCCTGCGGTACGGTTTTTACGCCTGGGCGTGGCAAAACTTTGTCTATGCCTTCGGCGGAAAACTCGTCGATGACGTGAAAAACCCGACAAGGTGCGTGCTTGATTCGAAAGAGGCCGTCGAAGGGCTTCAGTTTTACACAGACCTCATAAATAAATATAAGGTCCATCCCTCTTCGACGGCGATGGCAAACCTTGCAATGGGCGTGCAGGGCATGTTCATGACGGGACGCCTCGCGATGTTTACCTCGGGTATCTGGGAGACGCCGGGCTTGAGAAAAATCGACAATTTCGAGTGGGATGTCGTGATGTTTCCCAAGGGGCCTCGGGGCATAAGGGGTTTCGGCACGGGCGGCTCGGGATATTCCATATTGAAAAGCAGTAAACACCCCAAAGAGGCCTATGAGGTATTGAAAGCGCTTGCCGGGGAAAAAGCGCAAGAGATGCTGGCGGAGACGGGCCTGGCGCAACCGGCTATTATGGAGGTCGCCCGGAAATGGGCTGCCGACGGAAAAATGCCAAAAAATAAGAAAATGCTTCTTCGCGCGATGAAATACGTGGTTTATTCCCCATTTACACCCGTATGGAGGGAAGCGAGGGAACTTTATATATTTTCGGCGCTCGATAGAGTGTTTAGCGGGAGGCAGGGCGTAAGGCCGGCGATAGACGGAATCATAAATAAAGTAAACGCCTTGTTGGCGACGAGCAGGAGCTAAAAAGTGGATACACATAGTGTTAAAGTGATAATGGAATGAAAGGAGGAGTGAAAGCAATGAAAATGAATGTCTCTCTGATGATATTCATCGCAGCGGTGATTTCTGTGGTATTTTGCCTTTCCGTTACGCAGGCACAGGCCGCGGAAAAGATTGTGATTGCCGATTTTGACTCAGGTGAGAAACCCAACAACATCGGCGGCAATTTCGGAGCCTGGGATAAGGACCCCGCGGACTTCTCGCAAGGGTGCGCGGAGTCCTTTGACAGCGCAAACCGCCGGGGCTCAAAAGGCTTCGCGATGAAAATCGATTACGATGTCGATTCGAGGAATCCGGCCTACAACGGTTTCTGGATGTTTCTGCAGAATCTGGATGCCTCAAAGTACGACAACCTGTCGTTCTGGGTAAAAGGCGATTCCAAGGAAGGATACACCACCGTATTCAAGGTGGAACTGAAGAACGCCGCAAGGCAGGTCGGCCGTTACTACGTAACGAACGTAACCGACAAATGGCAGAAAATCGTAATACCCTTCAAGGATTTCAAGGGTATAACCGATTTCTCGAACCTCACTGAGTTCG
>JBARPB010000012.1:0-35110 GCA_049642705.1 Candidatus Omnitrophota bacterium | reverse complement strand
GACGCTTAAGGGGCTCCTCGATACGCCATCCAGGGACGGCGCGATTCAATCGCTGAGGGCAAAGGGCTTTATAATAATCTCTCTCGCAGAAGAGAGGAAATTAGGGCTTTCGCTTGACATTTTCGGCAAAATAAAGAAGAAGAAGGTAAAGATTGACGACCTCGTCGTCTTTTCCCGTCAGCTTGCCACGATGGTTGACGCCGGTATTCCGCTTGTAACCGCGCTCGATATCCTGGCCGAACAGATCGAACACCCGGTATTTAAGCAGGTTGTTTCCAAGATCCGCGATGACGTGGAAACGGGCTCGAGCCTGTCCGAGGCGCTGGCCAAACACGCGAACATTTTTTCGTCCCTTTTCATTAACATGGTGAGGGCAGGCGAGTCAAGCGGCATGTTGGACGAAATCCTGGACCGCCTCGCCGGGTATCTTGAAAAAACAGCAAGCCTGCAGAAGAAGATAAAGGCGGCTTTAGTGTATCCCACGGCGGTGACAATTATGGCAATTGCGATAACCGCCTTTTTGCTGATAAAGGTGGTTCCCGTGTTCGGCGATATATACGCAGGTTTCGGCGCCAAATTACCCGTTCCCACGCAGATTATGATTAACGTAAGCAACTTCCTGCGGAGGTATTTTTACGTAGTCATAGCCCTCCTCGTTCTCGGCGCTTTCTTCCTCAGGAGGTACGCCAAAACGGAAAAGGGAAAGATTAAACTGGATGGCCTTAAGTTAAAAATACCCATATTCGGTATCCTGATGAGGAAGGTGGCGGTAGGCAAGTTCACGAGGACCCTTTCTACTCTCATACGAAGCGGCGTTCCCATCCTGGGCTCTCTTGAGATTGTCAGCAAAACATCGGGAAACCGCGTCATAGAAATAGCGGTTGATAGCGTCAGGACAAACGTAAAAGAGGGGGAGCCGATCGCGGATCCGCTTTCGAGAAGCGGGGTATTTCCGCCCATGGTGGTGCGCATGGTTTCTGTCGGCGAGCAGACGGGGGAACTTGAGAAGATGCTGACGAAAATAGCGGATTTCTACGACGAGCAGGTGGACGCGGCCGTGACCGGCCTGACAAGCCTTATCGAGCCGCTCATTATAGCATTTCTCGGGATTGTTATCGGCGGCATCGTTATCTGCATGTTTCTGCCCATACTGAAAATCACCACCCTGGTCGGCGCTTAACACCCCCTACCTTGACTTTTGCCATATTCTATGGTATACTTAAAATAGATAGATATCCCTTGAGAATGCCTTTTATGGGGCTATAATAAATTGTCCTCGTGAAAGGCATCACTTACCTAAGGGAAGAAAGAGAGGTGAAAGATGATGAGAAGGTTGAACAAGAAGGGCTTTACGCTGGTTGAAATAATGATCGTTGTCGCAATTATAGGTCTATTAGCAGCGATAGCCATTCCTAACTTCGTAAGGGCTCGTGTAATGGCCCGGACAAACGCCTGTGTCGCCAACTTGAAACAGATTGACGGCGCAAAGCAGATATGGGCGATTGATACGGGGGCAGCCGACACTGTTATCCCTGGCGGTTCAGAAGCCGCTGCGATGGGCACTTTGGTTCCGGATTATCTCAAGAGAACACCTGTATGTCAGTCAGGCGGAACCTATACCATCGGTACGGTGCAGGTTGAGCCGTCATGCAGCGTCCACGGCGTAGCGAGCGCCCCGACAGAAGCTTAATGGCTTCCAGCAATATGCACGCAAAAAGGGCAGCGAAAAAATCGCTGCCCTTTTTGTATATTTAGACCTCCTGGAAGAATTAAAATAAGTTCCGACCCGGCTTGACAAATGCCTCTATATATGATACTCTTGTGATAAAATAGTATTATATATGAAAGGTAAAGGCCCCGGAAAAAAAGAATTTCACGTCGGATTAGATATAGGCACCCGACTCATCAAGGCCCTCGAATTATCTTTCGAAAACGCCACACCAAAACTTACAAAACTGCATTTCGTTGAAATCACCCCTCCGGCTACCCTTGAGAATACCGCCAAGGCACTCGCAGAGCTCCTGGAAACATTCAAGCCGAATACCACCGAGGTCAATATTTCGCTTTCCGCGCCTTCGGCCATCGTAAGATTTATTAACATGCCGAGAATGAAGGAAGAGGACCTCAGGAATTCTCTCCGATTTGAAGCGGAAAAATACATTCCTTTTAACATAAACGAAGTTTTTATAGACGCATGCATACTGGAAGAGGACGCGGAGGAAAAAAACCAGATGCGGGTCCTTCTCGCCGCGGCGAAAAAGGACGTCGTGAATTCCAGAATCGAGATGTTAAAGGAAGCGGGCCTTTCCGTGGCGGTAATCGATATCGACAGCTTCGCCTGCTTTAACGCCTTTTGTAACTGCGCAGGATCGCCGGATGAATCAAAGAGCAGAGCGCTTCTCAACATCGGTTATACGCAGACAAATGTCGTAATCGCCAGGGGGCCTGAGCCGTTTTTTACGAGGGACATACAGATCGCAGCGATTGATATGGCCAAGTCGATCTCGAAGGCATTCGGGACAGAGGAAAAAGAGTCGGATAAATTTATTTTCGAACCCGGAGAAAAAGAGGCGCAGGTCCTGGATGCCGCAAGGCCCGTATTAAGCAATCTTGTTGACGAGCTGAGGCTTTCCTTCGGCTACTACGAAAATCAATACGGAAAGGGGATCGACGAAATTTATGTATCGGGTGGCGCGGCAAAGCTTCCCGGAATCCTGAATTATCTGGAAGAAAATTTCGGCACTAAACCCGTAATATGGAATCCGTTTTCAAAATTCGAAGTAAGCCCCGAAGTAGACACAAAACTCCCGGATGCCGCAGGAGCGCAATTCGGGGTTTCTGCAGGCCTTGCATTAAGAAAATGATAGAATTAAACCTGCTACCACAGGAATTCAAAAAAAAGAAAAGGAGGATAGAGCTTCCCGAGATTCCGCTTATTCCCGTTTGTGCATGTTTCGTCGGCGCGCTTATTCTCATCCAGCTTTTTCTCAGCGGCCTTATTTTTATAAGTAAGAAGCAGCTTGTGGGCCTGGATAAAACCTGGAAGGACCTGGCGCCTAAAAAAGCGGAACTTGACGGGATAAAAAAGAAGATATCCTCAATAAACGAAAAGAGCAGTGCCATCGATAGCCTCATTGAAAAGCAGCTCAACTGGTCGCGCCTCTTAAATGAATTGAGCAACAGCCTGACCCCGAACATCTGGCTTGCGGACCTTGCATACGGCGAAAAAATCGAAAAGGGGACGGTAACGAAGCAGGCTGGGTCGCCGAGGAAGCTCGGACCCGGGAAGCAAATGGCAAAAAGAACGCCAAAAACTGCCAAAGAGAGGCAGCGTAAGGTGGGTATTCTTACGCTCTCTGGTTTTGCCTCCGGAAGGGGCGAGGAACCTACCGCCAACGTGGCGCGCTTCATACGTTCCTTAAAAGGAAACAAGGATTTTTTTAAAGATTTTTCGGACGTGGAACTTGTTTCCATGAAAAAAAGCGTAGTCGAAGGACAGGATGTGATGAATTTTACCCTGGTCTGCAAGTTTAGGCCGCGGGAAAAGGAAGAATAAATGCCTGCAATGCCTTCCTTTCTCAAAAACCTTCCCGAGTTACAGATGGATGAAGAAAAAAAGAAGATTCTTATCATCTACGGCTCGGCGTTTCTGGTTATCTTTCTGGTATATTTTTTCTTTTTCCTGAAGCCAAACCTGGGAAAGCTCTTTGATTTGATGCCGCGCGTGAGAGAGCGTCGCATAGAGATAAAGACGGTGCGCCGCGACCTGGCGCACGAAGACCTGCTTAAGAAAAGGCTGGAGGCCCTCGAGCAAAAGATGGGCCGTTACGAGAAAAAGCTTTCGCGGGAGAAGGAAATCCCGATGCTTTTGGAGAACCTCTCGAAACTGGCGAAGAACTCCCGGGTGAAAATATTGAGTATAACGCCGATTGAGAAAAAGGAGAAGCGCCTCGGTGAAGCCGCGATAGAAGAAAGCGTCTATCAGGAAATCCCAATCGCAATAAACGCTCAGAGCGGATATCACGAGCTGGGCACGTTCATAAACAGGCTGGAAAACAACGAACGCTACATGCAGGTTTCGGACATAAAGATAAAATCTGGCCGCGATAACCCCAAAAGGCACGACATCGAATTTATAGTGTATGTATATACTTTTGAGAAGTAAAGGGATTATGAAAGCAGTCGTTTTAATAATGGTAATCCTCATTTTATTAACCAGCACAGCATACGCCGAAGAAAAACAACCGCAATCTCACATCTATGACCACCGCGGCAAGCGCGACCCGTTTATTCCGCTTGTGGGGGTGACATCAGGAAAGATCGAATCCCTGGAGGACATAATGAGCATTGAGGATGTAAGCCTTCAGGGGATAGCGAGTGATTCTACCGGCAAAAAAGCCGTGATAATAAACGGCGAGATGGTAAAAGAAGGCGGAGGGGGAGGCCGTTTAACGGTAAAAAAGATTCTGAGAAACGAAGTTATTTTAGCCATTGGCGACGAGGAATACCGCTTAAGTATTTACGAAAGTAATAACGAATAAAAGGGGGACGAAATGACCCATTCGACGCGGCCACTCGACAAGCTCGGGGCCTTGCTCAGGGTCATCCTGAGCGTAAATCAAAAAGCGAAAGGAGTCGAAGAATGAAAAAAGAAAACGCCCTTACGCCCATTATAGTCAGTGTTCTTTTTATAGCGGTTTTTTTGCCAGCGCGCGCCTATTCACAGGAGGTGGTCGCGCCGGTGGACGTGGTAAAGAAGGACGTCGCCGTAATGGAAGAGGCTCCTGTTGTGTACGTCAAACCCGGCAATGTAACCGTGAATTTCAAGGACGCGGATATAAGAGCCGTTTTAAATTACCTCTCCGAAGTAAGCGGTGTTGATATAGTTGCTTCTCCGGATATCCAGGGTAGCGTAACCTTAAATTTAACAGATAAGCCATGGGAAAGGGCTCTGGATATTGTCATTAAAGATTATGCGTATAAAATGGAAGACGATAAAAGGATACGTGCAACGTATGTGCGGGAGGGGGATATCATACGAGTATTAGCACTATCAGATATGGAACTCGAAGAACTGCAAACCGAGATGATACCCTTAGGCTACGCCACAGTCGAGGAAATGGTCGCCGTTATTTATACGCCCGAGATTATTGAAAAATACATAGGAAGAGAGGAAGGAAGAAAGCAAATCTCCTTGCTTTCTTCTAGAGGTATCCTGTCCTGCGACCAAAGGACCAATACCCTTATCATCAAAGAAACCCCGGCAAATCTCAGTAGGCTAAAACGGATAATCAGAGAATTAGACAAGAAAACGCCGCAGATCATGATAGAGGCGAAGATTATAGAAACCGTACTGGACGACGAGGAACGGCTGGGTATCAATTGGAACCTGGTGATTGCCGCATCGGGCGCGAAGCGGCCAACGACACTGCCGTTTGAAGCGTGGGCGACGGGGTGGCTCGGTGACGCCATGCGGGCATATTTGCCGACTGGCCAGACGACACAAACAACGGGAACCGGCGGGGTAGGGACTGTAGCTCAGACGACACCGGCGGACTTTCCCACCGGCAGAGGTTTTGACCAGCCATTCCCGGTTGTGCCAACAGATCAATTTACCTTCGGCACCCTTGACTTCTCGCAGTTCAGCGCTGTTCTGGAATACCTTAAGGAAAGATCTGATACCGATATAATTTCGAGTCCACGGATTACAACCCTGAATAACAAGGAAGCAACAATATTCGTGGGGAAGGTCTATAATTTTCCGATATTTGACCAGGCTGAACTGACAGGCAAGTGGGTTATAAGCGGATATGAAGGAAAAAAAATCGGCATACAACTTGTCGTTACCCCACACATCAATGAAGAAGGCAATGTCGTTGTGCGTCTTGCGCCTGAAATCGGCAATTACCTCGGCTTGCAAACAATAAGCGCGGAACTCAAAGCCCCGATGTGGTCTGAACGGAAAGCAGAGACAGAGGTTATGGTTCCTGACGGAGAAACAATTTTCATAGGCGGCTTGATTAGAGAAAACGTCAGAGAATATGACAAGAAATTCCCTCTTTTAGGTGACCTTCTGGGCGATGTCCCTTTTATCGGGCCGGTATTTAAGTATAAGTCAGAGACAAAAGAGAAGGTAGAGCTTGTTTTCTTCATTACGGTGCATGTCGTGAAGGATTTGAAAGCATTGACGAAATATGCTACCAGGGACATATCCGAACTGGTTATCGATCTGCAAGAAGCAGAGGAAACAGCTGAGGAAGCGAGAGAGGAAGTAGCCCCGCTCGAAGCCTTTAATGCCGAAGACCTTGAAGAAGGACATAAGCCGCTATTTGACTTTCGAAAACACAAAGAATGAAGCAAATCCTGATAAACGTCGAGCCCTTCGAGAAAAGGGTCGCGATTACCGAACGGGGCGCGCTGGAGGAATTTCTCGTCGAACGAACCGGCCAGCCGCGCCTGGCAGGCAATATCTACAAGGGAGTGATAGAGTCCGTTGTGCCGGGCATAGGCGCTCTTTTTGTGGATATAGCGACGGGTAAAAACGGTTTTTTATATATCAAGGACGCGGAAGAAAACCGCGCGCAGTCATTCCTGGACGAGGAGATAGTCCTTGAGAGGGCCCCGGCGCGGCAGAGGAGCCCGAGAGGCGCGCCCGAGCGGCTAAAGAAAGGCCAGGAGCTTTTTGTTCAGGTTGTGAAGGAACCAATCGGCACAAAGGGCCCGCTTCTTACCACTGATATAAGCCTTCCGGGAAAATACCTTGTTTTCGTGCCTTTCAGCGACACTGTAGGAATTTCCAAGCGCGTTGAAGACAGAAATCAAAGGGCGAGATTAAAGGAAATATTAGGAAGGCTCGCCCTGCCGAAAGGAGCCGGTTGCATAGCGAGGACCGAGTCAGCAGGCGCGAACCAGCGGCAATTACGCTTAGAGCTTCGATATCTGAGCAACCTGTGGGTGCGGATCCAGCGCCGCGCCGAAAAGCAAAAAGCGCCGGTTTGTATCTACGAGGAATACGACGTCCCCTTAAGGATCATACGCGATTATTCCGACGAGCACATAGAGAAAATTCTGATAGATTCAAGGGAAGAATACCGCAAGATCTGCCGCTTTGTCCATTCAATACAGTCGAGCCTAAGGAGGAAAATCTTTTACTACAGTGCAAAAACTCCGCTATTCGAAAAATACGGCATCGAGGAGCGCATTGAGGAAATTTTTCGGAGAAAAGTAACCTTGAAAAGCGGCGGCTCTATTGTAATCGAGCAGACCGAAGGGCTCGTTGCGATAGACGTCAACACGGGAAAATTTACGGGAAAACGAGACCCCGAGGAGACGGCTTTCAAGACAAACACCGAAGCGGCCACCGAAATTGCAAGGCAGGTCATGTTGAGGAATATAGGCGGCATCATCGTCATCGACTTTATAGACATGAGCGAGCGCTCACACAGAAAAGATGTCTACGGCGCCCTTGAGAGTGCGTTTAAAAAAGACAAGGCCAAGATAAAGATCCTTTCGATATCGCCGATAGGCCTTGTTGAGATGACAAGGCAGAGGGTAAGAAAAACCGTGGAAAGCGTCTCCTTCAAGGAATGCCCTTACTGTAGCGGCATGGGCCGCGTAAAAACCCCGGCCACTATCGCGATAGAAACCGTCCGGAGGCTCCGCCGCATTTTGTGGGAGAGGCGCTCCAGGGAGATAGTCCTTTCGTTACACCCCGACGTAAGCGAATACTTAAAGACGACGTTCAATGAGGTCCTGCGGAATCTCGAGAGAAGGTTCCGCAAGAAGATTACAATAAAAGGCGATTCAAAACTCCATGTGGAGGATGTTTATTTTGATTAAAGAAAAGCGCGGCGTTACGCTTGTGGAGGTCTTGTTTTCGGCGGGCCTCATTTCCTTCGTATTGATAGGCATCCTTATGGTATGGGTGTATACGGTGGACCTGTCAAAGCGGGTTGATTACGAATACGCAGCCACGAATATTGCCAAGAGCAGGATGGAGAGGATACGGACCGTGTTGAGTACGGGCGCCGGCGGGCCCGGTTCGCTCGTCGACTCACTCAGCGATTTAAACACGACTTATATAGCGGATTGGGACGGAAAACCCGACCCCGACGGAGACTTTAAGTGCACGACAGCTATTTCTTCGTACGGCAGCCCCGCTGACGATGACCTCGCGAGGGCAGAGGTGGCGGTTATCTACAAATATAGAGAGGTGTGGAAGGAAGATGCGGGTGCAACCCTGGTTACGGTTTTAAACGATATCGAATAAAAACATATGGCAAGAAACCGAAAACACAAAAATAGGGGAATGACCCTTACGGAGGTCCTTTTCGCATTTGTCATTGGCACGATGCTGATAGGTATTGTGCTCGGCATGTGGTATTTTGCCTACAGGAACTGGGCGGTTGAGCGCATCCGCTCGACACTGAGAACCAATCTGGAAATAGCCCTCGAGCGCATCAAGGACGAGACAAGGCTTTCGACTACAAGTTACACGAGCAGATACCAGGGCGAAACAGGGTATATAGCCATAAGCTTTCCCATGGCTACGGCGGACGCAAACGGCTTTTTTACCCTTGATGCAGGGGGGAAAATATATTGGGATAGAAGCGTAATATACCACATGTACCCCAACCTCGCCACGGGGCATAACGAGTTGCGGAGGACAGAGTTTACAAACAATCATGCTATTCTGGTAGATACCGCCGAGCGCGAGGCGCAGCTTATAAGCGTTGTCGAAAACGGCAACGGCGATTCGGCGCCGAACGCAAGTAATTCGAGCATGAAAGTTATTTTCGAAAACCTGGTGGACATGGCAATAACAACGGAAGCCGGGACGTTCGACGGTTATAGCCCGACCGAAAGAAGAAGCGAAAATGTCGAATTCGGCAGTATAAGGCTTGACCCGGGAAACCACAGCCTAAGATTTGAGGTTACAGGACAGAATGCGTCATCTTTAGGTTATGAAATTGGGATAGATACGCTTTCGATTACACCGAGCGGCTGCAAGCGCGAGGCAGAGGTTTGCGCTGTTTCCGCCACGAGCGGGGATACCGCGTCGATAGAATCTCTCCCGGCGGTGGGGTGGAGCGGAAACATGTACCGGGAATACCGCTCTGACGCCATCGGGGACCACATAACCTTCAGTTTATATTATGACGAGTGGCTGGAGTGCAATTTTGACAACTCAATACGCGAGAATACCATCCTAACGGGTGACAACTTATACGTGCAGTTAGCCGACGCCACGCAGGCCGGCGAGATATGCTGGCAGGCCAGCGTGCAGACAGGAAGTGACGGCGCCGATTTCGTGGCTCCTTTTACCGGGGTAACGATACGGAACATCATATCAGGCGGCAGTATCGACCGGGACGGAAGCAGGATAAGTGTTAAGTTCACGGCTAATTCAATTCCGGGAAATACCCTTACTATCGATGGGGCATGGGTTACGCAAATGTCCCCACTTGGCACAGGCGACGATTATGACGGTACAGGAACGCCCCTCCAGCTTCTTTTTAACAGTTTATCCGGCGTGGTAATACCCGGCGGCCAGGAAACATGGAGCGACTGGGCAGAGTTTCCCGTAACGCAGGCGAACAATTATTTTGTGACATTTTACATGTCGGCCGCTTCCTACGTTACCTATTGGCAGGGGCCTGTTACAGATCCGCCTACGGTAAATTCATATTTCCAGGCAGGCAACCGAGCGCAATCCAATGATTGGACGCATAGCGACGAATACCCGGTTACGAACTCTCCCGGTATCTACGCGGTAGAATCGGCGGAAAACTGGGTAGCTCTAGGAACGGTTCAATCAGCCATTTACGACACGAGGATAGACAGCGATACCGCCCCCGCTTACAACAACTTAAGCTGGGATTCTTACGTGCCGGCAGGCGCATCCGTCAGCATGCAGGTGCGCGCAAGCGATAATTCGGATATGAGCAGCGCTACCGGCTGGGCATCTACGTCTAATGGCGGTTCGCTTTCGAGCTCTTTAGACGGAAAAAGGTATGTCCAGTTTAAGGCGGCGCTTACGTCTGGTTTTCCCTATACCGATTATCCCCGGATTGATAACGTTTCTATCCAGTGGCCGGGCGCGCCGAAGATATGCGATATAAGCGGGTTTTTCGCGCAGAAGCCCGACTACGCTAAAATAAAACTTACGGTGGATGGCCAGGAGCCGACAAAGGGGTACACGTTTAAGGTAACAGTCTTCGACTATTTTCAGGGCAAAAGATATGACGCATCTTTGACAGCCGAAGTCGAACCGAGGAATGCGGGTAGATGAATAAGAAGGGCATAATATTCATCGCGGTCATGATAATATCCATGTTAATGGTTTTTATTGCCGTGGCCGCGTCAAATATGATATTGCAGGACGTGCACATAGTCAGGCACCTGAAATACTCTATCCAGGCGCAATATCTTGCGGAGGCAGGTGTAAGCGACGCCCTTGCGAGGCTCGTCACTCTTTCTGCAATCAGCTTTAGCGAAAATTTAGCAGGTGGGACCTACGACGTTACCGTCAGTGAGGCCGGAGGAAGGTACCTTATAGCCTCGGTAGGCACTTTCCAAAACATTCCCCGGACCGTGGCGCTTGAAGTGAAGGGCTCATACCCGGATTGGACTAGTCAGGCCCTTGCAACGGCCGGCGATATAACCATAAAAGCTGTTCAGGGTAGCGTAACAATAAAGGGCGATATGCACGCAAACGGCAACATGGAACTTGTGGAGCAGGGCCCAAGTACAGCGCTATCGGTCGAGGCTTACGGAGGTTTTGCCGGCGATGCGACATGTAGCGGCATTTTTACACCTCTCTCGGGGACCGTAAGCATAGCCGGCACTTACGGCGGCGGCGAAGACATGCTGGAGATGCCGAGTTTTAATTTCACTTATTTTAAGACAGTGGCCCAACAAGAAGGCGTGTATTACTCTTCCTGCCCTCCGGGCGGATTCAATAATGTTACATTTACGGGCGGAACAGCCGGCATAACTTATGTCGATGATAACGTACAGTTTAAAGGAACCTGCACGATAACAGGGGGGTTTGTGGCGGCTGGCGACATAGACCTAAAAAAGAATAATTCTATAGTCCAGCAACACGATACCAACAATAGGTTTCCCATATTCATGAGCGGGGGCGGATGCGTGCTATACGGACTGTTTGATACGCAGGAAGGAAACATTGTCTACGCAACCAACAGCATGAAAATCCGCACGCCCGGCGGGCAGTCACTGGTGATGGGCACAGTGCTCTCCGGCGGCTGGCTTGATGTCGTGGCGAATAATGCAATAACATTAACATATGGCATGGTTGACGCCGACGAAGTGGTTCCCCTGGATATTGAGGTTGTCAGCTGGAACAAATGAAAAAAAGGGCCGTAATTTTTTTTGCCTGTTTTTTAATAACCTTAAGCCTGTGCGCGACAGAAAGCCGCGCCGAGACCATCGAGCTTAAAAACGGCGAAATAATTATCGGCGAGGTAAAGCACGAGACCGAAGAAGCGGTCGTCGTAAGCAAGGAAGACGGCAGCTTCATATATTCGATATCCCGCGACAGGATTAAAAAAATAAGGGAATCAACGCCAGGGGAATTAAAGCGGTATAAAGCGCGGCAGAGTGCAACCCTCGTGCCCGCCAAACAACAGGTCCAGGCGGCAAAGAAGGCGCGCGGAAGGATAAAAATCAAGTTCTCGGAAGGCCGCTTCGGCGTGGTCGACGCTGTATTGAACGGCAAGGTAAGAGCCTCGCTTTACGTGGATACGGGCGCGTCCGTGGTCCTTATTTCCAGCGATATTGCCGGGCAATTAGGGATTGATTTGGAGGAAATAAAAGAAAAGATTACGGTAGTCCTGGCGGACGGTAGGACGAGCACTGCCACGCCTATTACACTGGATTCTATAGAGGTTGGCAGTTCGAGAGTGAAGAACGTAAAGGCAGCGGTATCGAGAACGTCTCCGGGCGGTGGTATAGACGGGCTTTTGGGGATGTCGTTTTTGCGTCATTTTCACGTAAAGGTAGATTCCAAGGAAAACTGCCTTGTCCTCGAGCGGTACTGAGTATTTTCCCTTGACAAATAAGGAACATGTGATAAAGTATTTAACCTAATTGGGAGTAGATATGTACGTAATAGTTGAGACCTCCGGAAGGCAATATAAGATTGAGAAAAACGTCGAATTTCTGGTAAACAGGATGGAGGGCAAACCCTCCGGCGTGGTAAAGCTCAAGAATGTCTTATTTGCGAAGGAGAAAAACACCTGCCATATAGGCAAGCCCTATATAAAGGACGCCTATGTAACTTGCGAAATTCTTTCACATCCCCGCGGAAAGAAAGTGATCGCGTTCAAGTACAAAAAGCGGAAAAGCCAGAAATGGAAAAGGGGTCACAGGCAGGATTTGACACTGTTAAAGGTAAAGGAAATAAACTTGTAAACGTATGGGGACACCAATAGGGGGCACACATGGCGCATAAAAAGGGATTAGGAAGCACGAGAAACGGAAGGGATTCCAACTCGCAACGACTGGGCGTGAAGCGGTACGGCAGCCAGTTTGTCACCGCAGGCAGCATTATTGTGAGGCAAAGGGGCACGCCGTTTAAGCCGGGCCTTAACGTGGGCCGCGGCAGGGACGACACGCTTTTTGCCAAGACAGACGGCATTGTCAGTTTTTCACCCTCAAAGGTAGTTAGTATCTTACCTGAATGAGGCCATGACTTACGGTAACCCAGTGGTTACCGTAAGTCATATGGCCGAATTCACCCCCCACCCAGGAATTAATAATGGGTGAAATATTATATATTTGCGAGAAACTAAATTATATATGACTATTTTCCCAAAAATTCTTCTAACAATATCTTTGGAAGAATTTTTGGTTGAATTCCTGGGTGGGGGGGTTTAATTCGCGCATTCAAAGAAGAAGTTCAAAGGGAAGACTGACTTATGTCGCCCTTTGGACTCCATAAGTCAGGCGCTCATTAAAAATGCTTATCGACCGGGCCAGAATCCATGTCAAGGCGGGTAACGGCGGCGACGGCTGCACGAGTTTCTACCGCGACCGTTTGGTCCGGAAAGGGAAACCGACCGGCGGCTACGGCGGCCGCGGCGGGAACATAATATTCAGGGTCGATAAGAACATCCATACGCTGCTCGATTTTCAGCACAAAAGGCATTTCAAGGCAACGCGCGGCGGCCACGGCAGTTCCAACAATAAAAAAGGTAAAAGCGGGAGCGACTTGCAGATAAGGGTACCCCCCGGGACGATAATAAAAGACGCCTCAACCGGCCTGCTCTTAAGGGACCTTACCGAAGACGCGGAAGAGGTTGTAGTTGCTGTAGGCGGCTCCGGCGGCAAGGGTAATTCAAGGGACCGGGACGCCACGCCCGGTAGCGAAGGCGAGGAAAAGGACCTTGCCCTGGAACTTAAGTTCATTGCCGACGTCGGTATTATAGGATATCCGAATGTCGGCAAGTCCACACTTATTTCGCGTATCTCAAGCGCGAAATCAAAAATAGCCGGTTACCCTTTTACGACCAAAGCCCCGGTGCTCGGCATAGTCAGGATGGAGGACGGCGATTTAGCGTTTGCGGATTTGCCGGGCCTGATAGAAGGCGCGCATAGGGGCCGGGGCCTCGGCGATGAGTTTTTGCGCCACATAGAAAGGACGAAGATTTTACTTCATATGGTGGATATAGCCCAGATCGAACAACAGCATGCATATGAGGATTATTTGTCAATAAATAAAGAACTTTCGCTATACGGGCATCATGTTGCGGAAAAGCCCCAGGTTATCGCGTGCAATAAGATGGATCTTCCCGATGCAAAAGACAACTTCGAGGTATTCAAGAAAAAAATAAACAAGAAGGTATTTCCCATATCGGCAATTACTGGTGAGGGGATAAAGGAGCTTTTGGACGAAGTCCGGAAGGTTGCAAATGAAATATAAAAAAATAGTGATAAAAATCGGCACGAGCGTCCTGGCAAAAAAGGACGGGAATATCGATAAAGAGGTTATTGAAGGAATTGTTTCGCAGGTATCCCACCTTCTGGATAAAGGCAGCAAGGCCATAATTGTCACCTCGGGCGCCATCTGCGCCGGAAGGGGAATTTTGCGAAGCACTGGCAATTCTTTATCCGACTTGCAGGCAATGGCTTCCGTCGGCCAAAGCGAACTTATGCGCCTTTACGGCGAGGCCTTCAAAAAAAGAAAGTACCTGACCGGACAGATTCTCCTGACGCAGGAGGATTTTGACGACAGGCGCCGTTACCTGAATATAAAATACACGGTTCGGGCCCTTCTTTCAAAAAACATCGTTCCGATAGTAAACGAGAACGATACGGTTTCTACCGAAGAAATCAAATTGGGCGACAACGACAGGCTCTCAAGTTTGGTCGCCGATTTATGCGATGCGGATGCATTAATCATGTTAACCGATGTACCCGGGCTTTATGACGAAAAAGGGGTTGTACCTTTTGTGGATGAAATCACCGAGAAAATCGAAAAGCTGGCTGAAAAGAAGTCGTCATCTTTTACAAAAGGCGGTATGGCAACCAAAATAGAAGCTGCACGGAGGGTTACCCGCTCCGGCATCGATTGCTTTATCGCCAAAGGTACACAACCCAATATTATATTGGATATAGTACAGGAAAAAGACAGGGATAAATATACTCACTTCAAAGCAAAGCCCATAAAGGCAAAGGCAAAGAAAAGATGGATTGCGTTTTCTTCAAAGGTGAAGGGCAGTATAATCGTCGATGACGGAGCGAAAAAAGCGCTTGCCAAGGGGCAAAAAAGCCTTCTGGCTTCGGGCATTACGGGAAAAGAAGGCACCTTTAAGGCCGGGGATGTAATAGGTATAAGCGATTCCAAAGGGAGGGAATTTGCGAGGGGCCTGGTGAATTACTCCTCGAAGGAGATAGAGAGGATCAAGGCCCTTAAAACAAGCGAAATCGAATCGGTCCTGGGCTATAAAGACCACGACGAGGTCGTGCACCGGGATAATTTGGTTATACTGTAACGTACGCGTGGTGGAGAACACATATGGAACTAAAAAAAGAAATAAGGAAGATTGCCGAAGCCGCTAAGGAGGCATCCGGGGCGCTTGGCTTGTTAAAAACCGAACTTAAGAACAGCATTTTAAACGAGATGGCAAAGGCCGTTATTAAGTCCAAAGCGTATATCATAAAGATGAACGAAAAAGACCTAAGAGAGGCCAAAAAGAAAAAACTTTCGCAAGCCATGATAGACCGGCTTAAACTTACCGAAAAAAGGGTGCGCAGCATGGCCGATTCCATAAACGCGGTCGCAAAACTCGACGATCCGGTCGGCGCGCTGGAAAAACTGATAAGGAGGCCGAACGGCCTTTTGATAGGCAAAAAAAGGGTTCCTATAGGTGTTATCTCGGTAATATACGAATCCAGGCCGAACGTAACCGCGGATTGCATCGCTTTATGCCTTAAGTCCGGCAACAGCCTTATCTTAAGGGGCGGAAGCGAAGCGATAAATTCCAATATCGCTATATTTGAAGTTCTAAACAAGGCAGCTTTAAAATCAGGGCTTCCGGCGGGTGCGCTTAACCTCATAAGGACGACCGATAGGAAAGCGGTCGGCATTTTACTGACGGCCGAAGGCACTATCGATTTAATAATACCAAGGGGCGGCGAATCACTGATAAAAGAGGTAGCGAAGAAATCCAGGATTCCGGTCATCAAGCATTACAAGGGCGTCTGCCACGTGTACGTTGACGAATACGCGAACCTGAACATGGCCGAATCCATTTCATATAACGCCAAGGTCCAGCGCCCCGGCGTGTGCAACGCGATGGAGACGCTTCTCGTCCACAAAGACGTTGCGGCCAGATTCCTTCCGGGAATGGCCAAGAAGTTTACCGACGCCGGCGTCGAGATAAGGGGTTGCGCCCTGACGCGCAGGAGCCTTAGAAAAATGGATATCAAAACGGCGAAAGAAACGGACTGGCATACAGAATATCTGGACCTGATACTATCCGTAAAGGTTGTAGAAAGCCTCGAAGAGGCAATTCTCCATATAAATAAATACGGGACTTCGCATTCCGACGCAATCGTTACGGAGAATTACGAGCACGCGATGGAATTTCTTGATGGGGTGGACTCGAGCGCCGTTTACGTTAACGCCTCGACCAGGTTTACGGACGGCTATGAGTTCGGCAAGGGCGCGGAAATAGGTATAAGCACGGACAAAATTCATGCGCGCGGCCCGATGGGCCTCGAGGAACTGACAACATATAAATACGTAATATTCGGAAATGGGCAAATCCGTAAGTAAACGTATCGGAATACTCGGCGGTACATTCAATCCCGTTCACAACGCCCATTTGCACATTGCAGGGCACGCCCTTAAAAAGTTACGTCTGGACAAGGTTATATTTGTCCCGGCGTTCATCCCCCCTCATAAGAAAATCGCCCCCGGCGTAACCACCGAGGACAGGCTGCGAATGCTCGGGCTAGCCCTTGCCGGCAAAAAATTTTTTGAAGTGTCTCAATATGAGGTAAATAAAAAAGGCGCTTCTTATTCCGTCAGGACGGCCGGGCATTTAAGAAAAAAATACGGAAAGACCACAAAACTTTTCTTTCTGATAGGAGCCGACAGCCTGAGGGGCCTTTCGAAATGGAAAAAAATCGGAACCTTGCGAAAAATTGTGCGCTTTGCCGTCGCGCCCCGTCCGGGTTTTAAAATTAAGAAAAGATTGCCAGGAATCATAATGCTAAGCGTGCCGAAAAGGAATATTTCGTCGACGGGAATCAGACGGCTCGTAAGAGAGAAAAAGCCGATAAAACACCTCGTGCCGCCGAGAATCGGAAAATATATCCGGGAAAGGAAGTTATACAGGTAACAAAAACAATTTCCTTTCTGGCTTGAAATTATCCGAAATATATGCTACACTTATTGAAACAAAGGAGGTGTTGTGATGGCAGAAATGGAATTTTTCGATGTGAAGACAAAAAAGAAGTTCAAGAGCTCTGAATTCAGACTCGTGGAAAAGAAGGGGAGATTCTTCGTGGTAGCCAAGTCCCCCGAAGGTACCCATGAGTGCTGGAGGGTCGTGTCAAAAGACACGGCTGCGAAGCTGAAGAAATAAAGGTGAAGTAAGCATAGAGCCAGTAAAAAAAACAAGACTGATAGCGCAGGCCGCCCTTGAGGAAAAGGCGCAGTCTATCGTGATTATGGATATGAGGGTGGTCTCAAACATAACGGATTATTTCGTTATTTGTAGCGCGCCTTCGACAAGAAGGGTAGAGACGATAGCGGAAGGCATAGAAGAGACGCTCGGGGCCAAAGGCGTAAGGCACTGGCATATCGAAGGGAAAAGAGAAGCTCTTTGGGTGCTCATCGACTACGGCGATGTCATAGCCCACATATTTTACGAGGATTTAAGAGAGTTTTATGATCTGGAAAGGCTGTGGCACGACGCGCCCAAAGAGTATTTTTCTGCGCCATGCGAATCACACAAATCCAAAAAGACCTAAGGCTCGCCGTCGAAGCAGCGCTTGAGGAAATCTCCAAACAAATCCCGCCGAAGAACCTGCCGCAGCGGCTTAAAATCGAACTGGAAATACCCAAGGATTACTCACACGGCGACCTCACCGCTAACGTGGCGCTTCGCCTGGCAAAAAATTTCTCCACAAGTCCCATTAAACTGGCCGGGGCCATAAAGGATGAACTGAGAAAGTCCGCCGGGAGAGGCCGACTCGCAAGCGCCATAGATAAAATCGAGGCCTCACCACCCGGCTTTCTCAATTTCTGGTTCAGCAGGCAGTGCCTTTACGGTATGCTATCGGGCATCTTGAAGGCGAAGGGCGATTTCGGGAGGAACCCTTCCCGGAAGGGCGTAAGCGTCAACATAGAGTTTGTCAGCGCAAATCCCACAGGCCCCCTTACCGTAGCGCACGGTCGGCAGGCAGCAGTCGGCGATGCACTGGGCCGCATACTGGAATTTTCCGGCCACAATGTCTTCAGGGAATATTTCATAAACGACGTCGGCATACAGGTTGACCTTCTGGGAAAATCCATTCATAGCCGCTATCTTGCCATAAACGGAAGTGCCGCCAAGTTTCCCGAAGACGGCTATCACGGCGAATATATAAAGGAAATCGCCGACCAATTAAGCAAAAAATACGGAAAGAGATTTATCAAGGCCAAAGACACAGATTTAAGGCTTATCGCAGAGTTCGGTGTTGAATGCATACTTAGGGCCATAAAAGACGACCTCGAACAATTCGGCGTCTCTTTCGATAAGTGGTTCAGCCAGAAGAAGCTTTTGCAAAAGGACGTAAGGGATACGTTGAATAAGCTCAAGGGCAAAGGTTATATATACGAGAAGGACGGCGCAACATGGTTCAAATCCACCTCATTCGGTGACGATAAGGACAGGGTTGTTGTAAAAAGCGACGGCGCGTTTACGTACCTGGCGCCGGACATAGCCTACCACCTCAATAAATACAGGCGCAAATTCCGGCGGCTCATAGATATATGGGGGCCGGATCATCACGGTTACATGCCCAGGTTAAGGGCCTCCGTTCTGGCGCTGGGTTACCCGGCCGACAGCATATCGCTCCTTATCGTGCAGCTTGCCACGCTTTACCGCGGCGGCGTAGCTTTGTCCATGTCCACGCGAAAAGGGGAATTTATTACACTGAAAGAGGTAATGGACGAGGTCGGATGCGACGTGACGAAATTTTTCTTCCTGATGCGAAAACTTGACAGCCATCTCGATTTCGACCTGGAAGTGGCCAAGAAGAATTCACTGGATAACCCGGTTTACTACATTCAATACGCGCACGCGCGCATAGCGTCGATTTTGAATTTTAGCGACAAGTTAAAGAACCGGCTCGGCAAAGTCAGACTCAACGCGGATCTCTTAAGCCAGCCGGAGGAGCTTCTCATCTTGCGGCTATTAAACCAGTTCCCCTTCGTCGTCGAAACGAGCGCCGGGACGCTCGAGCCGTACAGGGTAGTTGATTACCTGAACGAACTGGCGAAGATCTTCCATAATTTTTACACCAAGCACAGGGTAGTTTTGGACTCGGACCTCGCTCTCACAAAAGCGAGGCTCGCCCTTGTGAAAGGTATAAAAGTCGTCCTCGCCAACGGCCTCGGCCTCCTCGGCATCTCCCTCCCCGAACGAATGTAGTTGAAAGACCGTCCGCTGACAAAGCTACTTAAATGCCGCGATCGCATCCCTTAGCAGCCTGCAATACAAATCAAATCCGACGCTCTCGATGAATCCGTGCTGTTCCACCCCTAGCAGGTTGCCGGCGCCCCTTATCTGAAGGTCCTGCATGGCTATTTTAAATCCGGAACCCAGCTCCTGGTATTTTTTTATGGTATAGAGACGTTTTTGAACGTCGCCGGTCAGGGTTTCGATCCTGTCCACAATCAGATAACAGAAGGCCCTCCTATTAAACCTCCCTACCCTGCCGCGCAGCTGGTAGAGGTCCGCGAGGCCGAACATATCGGCCTTATTAACAAACATTGTGTTGGCGTTTGGTATGTCTATTCCGGACTCTATGATAGTGGTACAAACAAGGACATCGATATTCCCATTTATAAATTCGGCCATCGTCTTCTCGAGTTCTTTCTCGTTCATCCTGCCGTGGGCTGTGGTAATGCGTGCCTCAGGCAGCAATTTTTTTAACCGCTCCGATACCTTCTCTATCCCGTGCACCCTGTTGTGGACGAAATATATCTGGCCCTTTCTTGCTGTTTCTTTTTTAACCGCCGATTTTATAAGCCGGGTGTCGAATTCGGATATATATGTTTTAACCGGCAGCCTCTCTAAAGGTGGCGTGTCTATGACGGATATGTCCCTCCCGCCCATCAAAGCAAGATAGAGGGTGCGCGGGATAGGCGTTGCAGTCAGTGTAAGCACGTCGACAACGAGCCTGAGGTGCTTTAGTTTTTCTTTATGTTTTACGCCGAAACGCTGTTCTTCGTCTATAATAACAAGGCCGAGGTCCTTAAAACCTACGTCGTCGGAAAGTAGCCTGTGCGTCCCGATTATTATATCGACCGAGCCTGCGGCAAGGCCCTCGAGGATATTTTTCTGCTCCGCCTTCGTCTTGAACCTGGAGAGCATCCCGATATTCACGGGAAAATCCTTCATGCGTTCCGTGAAGGTTGCGTAGTGCTGCTCGGCCAGAATCGTCGTGGGCACTAAGATAGCCACCTGCTTGTTATCCATGCAGGCCTTGAAGGCGGCCCGCAGCGCCACCTCGGTCTTGCCGTATCCCACGTCGCCGCAAAGGAGCCTGTCCATGGGTTTGGGTTTCTGCATGTCGTGCTTTACCTCTAGGGTGGCTTTCAGCTGGTCCTTTGTCTCTTTGTACGGAAAAAATCCCTCCAGAATATTCTGCCAGTCCGTGTCCTCCGAATAAGCAAAACCTTTCATCATGTTTCTTTTTACCTGAATTTCCAGGATCTCCATGGCCACAACCCTGGCACCTTTTCGCGCTCGCTCTTTTGCCAGGGACCACTTGCGGCTTCCCATCCTGTACAGTCTCGGCGGCTTTTTTTCAAACCCGAGGTATTTCTGGACCTTATGCAAATCGTCAAACGGAACGTAAAGCTTGTCCCCGCTCTTATACTCTATAACCAGGTGTTCCTCGAAGCCCGTTTTTGTTTTCAGGCGCTCAAGTCCTAAATACCTGCCGATGCCGTGATCAACATGAACGACGTAATCGGATGGCTCGATGTCGACAAACGAATCGATGGGGTCTATTTCTTTACGTGCTTTCGAGGGCCGGTATTTACGCTTCCTGAGCATGTCCCTGATCGGCAGGATAATAACCATTTCGTGGTCGGAAATCGTTTTGTACGAAACAGCGTCGATGGTCTTGACGCCTTCGACTTTATTGTGGAATAGCTCCACCCGGATGGGGTATTCGAACGTAACGGGAAATATAAAAAGATTTTCGCCTTTTGCGCTAAAATCGCCTTCCTCGGTTATCGCACTGACCCGCGTATACCCGAATTCCGTCAGGGTCTTATACGTATCCTCGAGATTTATGGTTTGCCCTTTGTAAATCTTAAGTGCTTCAAACATAGCCTCTATTTTACCGCAAATAGTAGAAAAAGCAAACTTAAAGGAGGATTATACTTGCATCGACAGTATTATTATGCTACTATAACTCCATTATGAAGTACAAAATACAACTGATACTATCACTTGCAGTGCTTGCCTCGCTAGCCGGCTGTGGTGGACCGAGCGATAAAGAGGTATTGGCGCGCATAGACCAGAAACACACAATCACGCTCAAGGACTTCAACGACCGGATATCGAAACTGCCCAAGCGGTACCAGGATGTCATAAACAAGAACAAAAAACAGTTCCTGGACGAGGTTATCATAGATACACTTCTCTACAACGAGGCCATGAGGCAGAAACTTGACAGAGACGCCGATGTCAAAAAGGTAATGGAGGAAGCCAGAAAAAAGATTCTGATAGCGCGCCTCCTGCAGAGCGACGTCGAGGAAGAAATCACCATAAGCGACGAGGAAATAGAGGATTATTATAAAGCGAATAAGGAAAAATTTGCCATGCCGGAAGTGCTTCGCGCATCCCACATCCTTGTAAGGACGGACCGAGAGGCCAGGGATGTCCTGGCGGAGCTTTCCAGTGGTGCGAATTTCGAAGAACTGGCGCGCGCGCGTTCGGTTGACCCGACCGCAAAGATCGGCGGCGATATCGGATATTTCACGAGGGGACAGCTCGTGCCGGAAATCGAGGAAGCCTGTTTCGACATGCAAGTCGACGAGACATCGGATGTGGTCAAAACGAAGTTCGGATACCACGTCATAAAACTCACCGAAAGAAAGGAACCCCGCGTAAAAGAACTCGTCGAAGTGCGCGATGCCATAAAGCAGTCCCTCGAAAGGCTTAAAAAACGGGTCCTCTTTAACCAGTATGTCGCAAAGCTTAAGGAAAAAGCAAAAATTTCCATTAACGATAAGCTCCTGGACGACATATCCACAGAGGGGGAGCCGTCCGAAAAGCCCGAAGAATAAACCATGCCCGGAAAAACCAAACTCTTCTTTGTTAATCTGTTTGTATCCTTTTTCCTACTCGCCGGAGCCTCCCACGCCGAGGTCGTAGACAAAATACTGGTCGTGGTCAATGACGAGATAATCACGCAGGGCGAAATCGACAGGATTTTCACGCCCATCTACGAACAATATGCGAATCTGTACAGCGGGCAGGAGCTCGTCGGTAAACTCGATGAGGCATGGAAAAACGTGCTCGAGCGGCTCATTCATGATAAGCTCCTTTTAAGCGAGGCCAAGAGAAGGAAGGTAGAGGTTGACGACAGGGAAGTGGACGCAAGGATGGACGAGGTAAGGCAGCGCTTCCCGAATGAAAAAGAGTTTGAACGCACCCTGGTCATGGAAAACATAGTTTTAAGCGACCTTGAAAGAAAATTTAGAGAACGGCTTATGATGGACCGCCTTATCGAGATGGAGCTTCGCAAAGACATCTCGGTTTCGCCGAATGAAATTCTACTGTATTACGAAAAGAATAAGGAGACGTTCCGGGAGCCGAAGAAGGTAAAACTGAGGGCCATCCTTATCAGGGTGAACGAAAACCGCTCGGAAGAGGCGGCTATTAGATCAGCGAAAGAAATTCTAAACAGGATCGAGAAGGGCGGGGATTTTGTGCTTCTTGCCGAGAAGTATTCAGAAGGCCCGTACGCTGCTTCCGGCGGAGATATGGAATGGGTTGAAGAGGGAGAGTTGATGGGCCGGATAGACGACCTTGTATTCAGTCTGGACGAAAATGAGATATCCGGCATTTTGAAAACAAATTTAGGATACCACATATTCAAGGTCGAGGAAAAAAAGGATTCCAGGGCGATAGAATTCCACGAGGCAAAAAAACGTATTGAGCAGATTTTATACAACAAGAAAACACAAGAGAAGTTGAAAAAGTGGATCGAGCGCCTGAAAGAAAATGCGTATATCGCCTTCAAGTAGAAAGGCCGTCGTTATAACCGCGGGAGACCCCTCTGGAATCGGCCCGGAGATAATTTTAAAGTCACTTGGACATCCATCCCTTGCGAAAAAAATCGTTCCGATAATCATAGGCGATCGTCGGGTCTTTCGGAAAAACGCCAAACGTCTGAAAATAGATATCCCGCCCGTCATTAAATTCATAGACCTTGAGAACGTTCCGCCGGCGAAGTTCCGTTTCGGCGCGGTAAAGGGGCTATTCGGCAAAGCGGCGGTGGAATATCTTTTAGCGGGGTTGGCGTTGGTAAAAATCATAAAAGGCGCCTCGCTTGTTACCGCCCCTATCAACAAGGCCTCAATAAACTCCGCCGGCTTTAGGTTTGCCGGGCATACCGAACTTCTTGCCCACCTTACGAAATCAAAAAACGTTACGATGATGCTCGTAGGCGATTCGTTAAGGGTAAGCCTCGTAACCAGGCACGTCCCTTTGAAGGAGGTGCCGAGGCGCCTCACCCGAGGTAAAATCATACAGACAGCCAAAAACACCCATTACGCATTGAAAAAGTTTTTCGGAATACGGAACCCGCGGATCGGCGTTTGCGGACTTAATCCCCACGCCGGTGAAGGCGGGCTTTTGGGAAGGGAAGAGGAGGCGATAATCTCACCCGCTGTAAAGTATTTAAAGAAAAAAATAAAAAGAATCAGCGGCCCCCTGCCCGCTGATGCGCTTTTTAACAAAGCATACAAAGGCGCCTTCGACGCGGTTGTGTGCATGTACCACGACCAGGCCCTCATACCGCTTAAGATGGTTGCTTTCGAGAAGGGTGTGAACCTGACCGTGGGCCTTCCTTTTATACGCACCTCGCCCGACCACGGCACGGCATTCGACATCGCGGGAAGGGGGAAGGCGGACCCCTCATCCATGATTGAAGCGATAAAGCTCGCGGCGAGGTTATGCTAACAAAAAACGAACTAAAAGCTCTGTGGCAAAAAACAGGTTTTCGCCCCCTTAAGAGGTTGGGGCAGAACTTTCTCGTAGATAAGAACGTAAAAGACAAGATTCTCCGGAACGTCGAGATCGGCCCGGACGATACCGTCCTCGAGATAGGCCCGGGTTTCGGCGAGATGACTTTCGGCCTCGCCGAGCGCGCGAAAAAGGTTTTCGCCGTCGAAAAAGATAAAAAAGTCGTAAAAATCCTAAAGACCGGCCTGAAGCTCCCCGGTAATGCGGTCCTCATCGAAGACGATTTCCTGGATGTTGATATAAAAAAATTAGCCGCTAATAAAAAAGTCATTGTCTACGGAAACCTGCCGTACTACATTACAAGCCCGATACTCGAAAAACTTTTTAGCAATATTTCATTAATAAAAAGCATCTATTTTGTCGTTCAAAAAGAAGTCGCGGATAGAATCCTGGCTAAGCCCGGCTCGAAAGACATCGGGCGCTTAAGCCTATATGTTCAGTATTATACCGAGCCAAAACGCATCTTTACGATAGGAAAGGGATGCTTCTATCCGGCCCCCGGGGTTGAATCGGCATTTTTAAAACTCATCGTACTTCGAAAGAAGAAAGCCCGGGTCAAAGATGAAAAATTATTTTTCGAAATCATCAAAAACGCCTACGGCCAGCGAAGGAAAACCCTTCTTAACTCGCTTTCCGGAATGGGAATCGAAAAAGGGGTGCTCTCGCGCTCCCTTAAGGCAGCGGGAATAAATCCACGCTCACGTGCCGAAGAACTCTCGCTTCAAGACTTTGCCCTTCTTAGCGGCGTATTTCCGAAATAGGCCTTTCTTTGAATTGACAATTCACAATATATATGGTAATTTAATGCTATATGCCTGATAAGAAAACGATTGATGATAAAACCGTAAGAGACATTGCAAGGCTTTCGCGCATCAGCCTGACCGATAAAGAACTCATGCTATACAGCCGGCAGATCGCGGACATCCTGGATTACATAAATAAGCTAAACGAGTTAGACACCTCAAAAACCCCGCCGACGAGCCACCCGTTAGACACTCTCAAGAACGTGTTCAGAAAAGACGTTGCGAAAGCTTCTCTTCCGGCGGAAGACGCCCTCCGGAACGCGCCCAAAAGGAAGGATAATTTTTTCAGCGTGCCAAAAATAATAGAGTAATATGGACATCAAATCTCCTCTGGAAAGAATAAACGCGGTCAACAAGAAGCTAAACGCGATAATTTACCTTAATAAAGAAAACTTATTGCAAAAAGCCGCCACCCCGATCGCGATAAAAGACAACATCTGCGTGAAGGATGAGCCCACCACGTGCGCTTCGAAGATATTAAAGGGCTTTAAGCCGCCTTACGATGCGACCGTTATTACGAAACTAAAGGCCGCCGGTTTTGCCCTCATCGGCAAAACGAATATGGACGAATTCGCTTTCGGTTCTTCGTGCGAAACTTCGTGTTACGGCCCGACGCGAAATCCCTGGGATTTAGAACGAATTCCGGGCGGATCAAGCGGCGGCTCGGCCTGTGCTGTCGCGGCGGGGATGGTCCCGATGGCGCTCGGTTCGGACACGGGCGGCTCCATAAGGCAACCGGCTGCGCTCTGTGGCATTGTGGGGATGAAGCCCACTTACGGCAGGGTTTCGCGTTACGGTTTAATCGCCTTTGCCTCCAGCCTCGACCAGATAGGGCTCCTTGCAAGGAACGTAAGCGACTCTGCCGAGCTTCTTAACGTGATTTCCGGTTACGACGAGATGGATTCCACGTCCGCAAAGGTGCCTGTACCGGATTTTACGAAATCGCTTATAAACGACGTCAAAAAAATAAAAATAGGCATACCGAAAGAATATTTTCCCGAAGGCGGCATAGAGAGAGATGTGAAAAAAGCTGTTTCAGAGTCCAAGGATATCTTGAGGAGCCTGGGGGCGGAACTTATCGATGTCAGCCTGCCGCACACACAATATGCCGTAAGCTGCTATTATATAATCGCTCCGGCGGAAGCGAGCTCGAATCTTGCCCGTTTTGACGGCGACGAATATGGGTTGCGCGAAGACGCTAAAAACATGATTGATATGCACACAAGGACGCGTACAAAAGGATTCGGCGACGAAGCCAAAAGGAGGATCCTTTTGGGGACATACTCTCTATCCAGCGGTTACTACGAGGCGTACTATCTAAAAGCGATGAAAGTAAGGACGATGATTAAAAACGATTTCATGGAGGCCTTTAAAGCATGCGACGTCGTATTGACGCCGACGTCTCCTACAAGCGCGTTTAAAATAGGAGAAAAAATCAAGGACCCCTTGAGCATGTATCTATCAGATATATTTACGATACCCGCAAACTTAGCGGGTATTCCCGGCATATCCATACCGTGCGGGTTTACCAAAAACGATTTACCCATAGGTTTGCAGCTCCTCGCGAAACCGTTTGACGAAGAAACGCTGATAAGGGTTGCATATACGTTTGAAAAAAACACGGGCTTTCATAAACGCAAACCAAAGATATGAGTAATTACGAAATAGTAATCGGCCTGGAGGCGCACGTCCATCTTTTAACAGAAAGCAAGGCGTTTTGCGCATGCAGCACAAAGTTCGGCCTGCCGCCGAATAGTTCTACATGCCCTGTGTGCCTTGGGCTTCCGGGCGCTTTACCCGTTTTGAATGAAAAGGCATTCCTTTACGCATTAAAGGTGGCACTTGCTTTAAACTGTAAAATACAGGGCCTGATAAAATTTGACAGGAAGAATTATTATTATCCCGACCTGCCGAAAAATTTCCAGATATCGCAGTATGACAAACCGCTTGCCTACACGGGTTTTATAGAAATAGAGTCCAAAGGCGTAAAAAAGAAGATAAGAATAAACAGGGTTCACCTTGAAGAGGATGCCGGAAAACTCATACATGACGCCGGCAAAGGCTTAAGCTATGTTGATTTAAACAGGGCCGGCGTCCCGCTTCTCGAAATCGTAACCGAACCCGATATGCGCTCCCCGGACGAAGCGGGGGTATATCTTCAAGACTTAAAATCCATATTGCTTTACCTCGGCGTATCCGATTGCAATATGGAAGAGGGGAGCCTGCGCTGCGACGCCAATATATCCGTAAGGCGCGCCGGAGAACGGACGCTCGGCGTAAAGGCGGAACTCAAAAACATGAATTCCTTTAAGGCCGTAAGGGACGCGCTTTCCTATGAAGCCCAGAGGCAGACCGAATTATTGCAAAAAGGAGAGAAAATAGTCCATGAGACGCGTCTCTGGAGCGAGGCAAAGGCGATAACCGTATCGATGAGGACAAAAGAAGAAACGCACGATTACCGTTATTTTTCCGAACCGGACCTGGTCCCGTTCACCGTCGATAAAGACCGGGTAGAAAGGATAAGGGGCTCCTTGCCGGAACTGCCGCAGGCGAAGAAGAAACGCCTTATGTCCGAGTACGCGCTTAGCGAATACGACGCGGACGTATTGACGCGCGATATGGAGGTAGCGGAATTTTTCGAGGAAACCGCACGTCTCCTAAAGAGCCCGAAGGAAATAGCGAATTGGCTGTTAGGGGATATAGCGTCGATCCTGAACGAGAGAAAAAACTCTATCGGCGAGACACGCTTTAAGCCCTTGCACCTCGCCGAGATTATCAAGCTGATTCACGCCCAAGAGATTACCGGCAAAATCGCCAAGGAGATACTGCCGGAGGTCTTTATAACAGGGGCATCGCCGAAAAAAATAGTTGAGGAAAAGGGTCTTGAGCAGATAAAGGACCCAAGGGAACTTACCTCTCTTGTCGAGGGCGTTTTAGCGGAAAACGAAAAATCCGCAAGCGATTACAAAAAAGGAAAGAAAAACGCCCTTACGTTTCTTGTCGGGCAGGTTATGCGTAAGACCAGGGGTAAGGCCAATCCACAGAAGGTCAACGAAATACTCAGGAAGAAATTGGAAAATCAACCTACTAAGGACGAAAAGGAGATCTAAAATATGTCGAGAATAAAGTTTTCATTTAAGAAAATAACAGTCTGTGTTTTTTTAATAGCGTGCGGCTCTGCCTACCTCGGTTGCGCAGGTGGGAGTGCACGGGACGAGGACAGGGAGCTGTACCGGCAGGTCGAGCTCTTTTCGGACGCGGTAACGATCGTCCAGTCTGATTATATCAAAGAAGTGGAGCCGAAAAAACTTGTGTACGGCGCGCTCGAGGGGATGCTTTCCTCTTTAGACGGTTATAGCCAGTTTATGGATCCCGAAAACGTCAGGGAACTGGAGATCGAGACAAAGGGCGAATTCAGCGGCCTGGGTCTCGAGATAGGCATAAGGGACGGGATCCTGACGGCCATAGCGCCGTTAGAGGGGACGCCGGCAGAAAAAGCGGGGCTAAAAGCCGGGGACAAAATCGTCAGGATAGACGGCGAGTCCACCAGGGATATCAAGCTTATGGAAGCGGTAGGGAAGTTGCGCGGAAAGCCCGGAACCAAGGTTGAACTTACAATCCTGCGCGAAGGCGCGAAGAAACTCCTGGATTTTACCATCGAACGCAGCATCATAAAACTTGAAAGCATAAGCGCGGCGGAAATGATTGACGAAGGGATAGGGTATATAAGGCTTATAGAATTTCAGGAAAAGACGCCGCGCGAACTCGAAAAGAAGCTTAAAGGGCTGAAAAAGGAGGGCATGAAAGCGCTGATTCTTGACCTTCGCAATAATCCCGGCGGGCTTTTGGACGTATCCTTCGAAGTCGCCGAGAAATTCCTGCCGAAAGGCTCGGTTGTGGTTTCTCTGAAGAGCCGCCTGCCGAAACAGAATAAGGTGTACAAATCCCGCGGGAGGGGGAAATTTTTGGATTTTCCCATGGTGGTCATGACCAACGGCGGCTCGGCAAGCGCCTCGGAAATCGTCGCCGGAGCCATCCAGGATAACCGAAGGGGCATAGTTTTGGGCGCCAGAACATTCGGCAAGGGTTCCGTCCAGACGGTTATCTCGCTTAAAGATGGCTCGGCGGTAAGGCTTACGACCGCCGGTTACTATACGCCGAAAGGCCATTCGATAACCGATAAAGGAATAACCCCGGACGTGGAGGTGGAGTTTAAACCAACGGCGAAAAAACCCGAGCAGAAAAAAGAAGATATCTTTGATAAATTGGAGAAAAAAAAGCCGAAAGAAGAAATTGTTTACGACAACCAGCTGCAGGCCGCAGTGGACGTGCTGAAGGGAATACTGATATACAAGGCAAATTAGATTGATTTTTCACGGAAATAAGGTATACTAAAAGGTGGTTACATAAAGGTGGTTACATTAGGAATAGAAACATCGTGCGACGAGACGGCGGCAGCCGTAGTCCGTAAGGGCAGGGTTTTATCCACCGTTGTAACCTCAAGTGTCCCGCTTCACGAAAAATACGGCGGCGTAATTCCGGAGATAGCATCAAGGTTCCATATCGAATATATTAATCAAGTGGCAAAAAAAACGTTGAAGAAGGCAAGGATGCCCTTTAAGGATCTTGAACTGATAGCCGTTACGGAAGAGCCCGGTCTTCCAGGTTCCCTTATTGCGGGCAAATCGTTCGCCGTGGCATTGGGCTATTCGCTCGGCATACCGCTCGTAACCGTAAACCACCTCGCAGCCCACCTATTTGCGAATTTTTTGGCCGGGAAGCGTCCGAACCCGCGGTTTCCTTTTGTTGGGGTAGTTGTTTCGGGAGGGCACACTAATATATTTGTCTGCAAGGCGTTCAAAGATTTTGAACTCATCGGAAGGACAAAGGATGACGCAATCGGTGAGGCTTTCGATAAGGTGGCGAAGGTCCTGGGTATAGGCTACCCGGGCGGACCCGCCATCGAAAAATATGCGAGGAAATTTACGAAGAAAAAACCGATTAATTTCCCCCGTGCCTATTTGGACAGGAATTCTTTCGATTTTAGCTTAAGCGGAATAAAAACCGCCGTTTTCTATTACGTAAGGGACGCGAAGCCATCCCGTCGGGAGATTTCCAGAATTTCATGGTCATTCCAGGAGGCGGTTTTTGACGTTCTGGCGGAAAGGTCGTTAAGGGCGTGCAGGAAGTTCGGGATAAGAGAGATTGTTCTGGGTGGCGGTGTTATCTCGAACAAAAGGCTGCGCGCGAAGCTCGAATCCGCCTGTAGGAGGCCCGGGTATAAACTTTTTTATCCACCGCCGGCGTTATGCGTGGATAACGCGGCGATGGTTGCGGGTTTAGGGGAAGAGATTTTTCTAAACAAAATGGAGGTGTGAAATGGCTCTAGGGAGAAGACGCGAAGAACCAAAGGAGAAGGTCCTTGAGGTGGACGCGAGCATGCAGGGGACCCTCACGTTTAAGGACCCCGTAAACCTTCGGATTAACGGCAACTTCGAGGGAAAGCTCGAGACGAAGGGCAAACTTACAATAGGGGAGCACGCCGTCGTGAACGCTGATATAAACGGTGAAAATATCGTCATCGCAGGCAGGGTTAACGGCGATATCAACGCGCTGGGCTCTTTAAGGCTGATTGCGCCGGCATGCGTCGTCGGCGATATAAAGACCCCTGTCTTAAGCATTGAGGAAGGGGCGGTCCTGGAGGGCTATTGCAATATGTTGCGCGAGGAGAAGGTTACGAAAAATGCCGTCGACATGCTGACAATCGACGAAGTGGCTAAATACCTCGAGGTGGAAAAAAACGTCGTTCGTGAGTGGGCCGATACGGGGAAACTTCCTGCCGTGAAAGAAGGGGCGAGGTGGAAATTCGAAAAATCCAAAATCGAAGACTGGCTCACGAGTGAAAAGATAAAATAAAACATGCCGGAGAAACTCTTAACGATAAACGAAACGTCCCGGCTTCTTGGCATTTCCGAGCAAGAAGTAAAAAGGTTGGTGAATAAGGGGGAGTTACCCGCTTATCAGGTGGGCGGGCGTTTCTTGCGTTTCAGAAAGGAGCAGATAGAGGCCGTTCAGAATGAAATTTTAGCAAAAGGCGCCGCCGCAGGAAGCCCGGAGAAAGCCCCATCGAAGGAATTTTTGAAAGTCCGGCAGGAAGCGGCGTATTCCGAATCGCTTGCCGAGAGGCTTTCCGACTTCTTTTATTTTAACGATTTTTATATTATCGCTGCCACGATAGCCCTTCTTATTTTGTGGTTCATATTTAAATAAAGATGTTACGCAAGATTATTACATACATCGGTTTAAACATTTTTCTCTTGTCGGCAACCCTTGTTTTTGCGGACACGGTCAGTTTAAAAAACGGCGAGGAGATTAAGGGAATTGTCGTCGAAGAGTACAAGGACAGGGTTGTTGTATCTACCTATGAAGGCGAGAAGGGCATCCTCAAGGCAGATATCCGCGAGATCCTGTACGACATGCCGGAACAAAATCTCGTGAAACTGGGTGATACATGCCTAGCCCGGCGCGAATATGAAAAGGCGTATTTTTACTACGAGAAGGCCCACCATACGAATCCATCGCACCGGATTGCGCGCGATAAGATGAATTATGTAATGGGCTACCTTTTTCGAAGGCGCGAGCAGGACAAGCTAGAGGACGTCAAGAGAAGGAGGGATTTTGACAGCTGGCCGCCGGCGCCGCCCGAGCCCGAAGAGACTTTAGAAAAAAAACTTGAAGACATTATCGGGATCCGCCTAAACGAGGAAAAAAACCGAGTGAAGATAACGAAGGTCCGGAAAGGCTCACCGGCCTTCACAGTGGGCCTTGAAAAGAACGACGTATTGGTCTCTGTATGGGGCCGCCTTACGGGCTACATGTCGGTGGAAAGCGTCGCGCGCCTTTTGCTGGAGGAAAGTTTCGGGGAAATTAAAATGGGTATCGAGCGTGAAATAGCGTTGAAGAATGAACCGCCTTTCACACTCGATATGCTTGTAAACGGTTTGACCCTCGTCGCAGTAAAGCGCGGCGGAAAGGGGCAAAAGGCCGGTCTCGTGAAAGGCGATTTAATCACCGCCATTAACGGTACCTCGACCCGATATATGCCGCTTAAAGACGCGATAAAAATGATAGAGAACCCGAAGCGCGATACCGTAGTGCTTACCGCAAGACGCGAAGTAACCATTTGGAGGAAATAAATGAGGCTTAGACTTACGTCGGCCCAGTGGCCGACGTAAGTCTGTAGCCGAATTTACCCCCCACCACTTTCTTGCGAATGTGGTGGAAAGTGGTGGGGGGGTTCAATTCGCCCTTCAAGGAAGAAGTTCATAGAAGATGAACTTATGAAAATCAAAGATTTTCATAAGTTCAGGTCTCATTGAAGGAGGAAATAGCATGGAGAAGAAGCCCTATAGAAGAAGGCGTTATATTGTCAAAAAAGAATTTCAGTTAAAATACGTGGGTCTTATTGTAGCCGTTATGCTTTTAAGCGCGGTGGTTTCGGGCTACACCATATACTATAACTCGTGGGTGCTCCTGGGCAGCAAGTTGGCGAGCGTGTATCCCCAGGGCAGGCTTGTCCAGATTTTCAGGTCCGTGAACATCAGGCTACTTATCACCATGTTCTTCGTTACGGTGCTTTGCGTGGGGATCGGCATCCTGGCTTCCCACAGGATAGCCGGCCCGGTCTTCAGGATGATACGATTTCTGGGCAATGTCACCAGTGGAGACTACAGCCAGAGGCTACACCTTAGAAAAAAGGATGAATTGAAAGACCTGGCCGAAGCCATAAATAGATTGGTGGATAAGTTAGAAAGCGAAAAAAAGCCTTGACAATCGCACTTTCCTATGTTAATCTTATGCCGAAAAGCAGAACATCCTTCCTAGTTTATTAACCGAGAAGCCAAACCAGATGCTTTTTATTCATGCCCGATAGATCGAACAAAAGATTTTTTCTCATTGACGGTAATTCCTTTTGTTACAGGGCGTATTATGCCATAAGGCACCTGTCGAATTCAAAGGGCCAGCCCACAAACGCCATATACGGGTTTATTGCTATGATTAAGAAGATTATCAAAGAAGAAAAACCCGATATGATGGCCGTGGCCTTCGACCTGAAAGGCCCCACTTTCAGGCACGAAAAGTTCAAGGACTACAAGCTAAAGCGAAAACCTATGCCGGAGGACCTGGTCAGCCAGCTACCCTATATAAAGCGCATCCTCCGTGCCTATAATATACCTATATATGAGGTACAGGGTTACGAAGCGGACGATGTCCTGGCGACGCTGGCGGAGAAATGCCGAAAGGCGAAGGGGATAGATACCTTTATAGTGACAAGCGATAAGGACGCGATGCAGCTTGTGGGCGACCGGGTAAAGGTTTACAGCCCGCACAAAGACGGCGTAATTTACGGCGAAAAAGAGGTCAAGGAAAGGTTCGGCGTGGCCCCGGAGGGGATAACCGATCTTATGGCGCTAATGGGCGATACTTCCGATAACATCCCAGGTGTCCCGGGCATAGGGGAGAAAACGGCGATTGAACTCATGAAGGAATTCAAAAGCCTGGAGAGAGTCCTTAAAAACACGCATAAGATAAAAAGTGAGTCGAGGCGGAAAAAGATAGAGGAATCAAGGGATTTGGCACTCCTCAGCAGGGAACTTGCTACAATCAAGAAAAACGCCCCCATAGAGGTTGACATCGAAGATCTGTTCCTTAAGGAACCTGACGAAAAGGCCCTGGCCGAGCTTTTTAAGGAACTTGAATTCAGAAAGCTTTTAAAAGAGATAGCGCCGGGGCGAAGGCCGCAGGGGAGTTATAGACTGGTCGATTGCCGCGAGGAATTTTCGAAGTTCGTGCGCGAACTTAAACGCGCGAGGAGATTCGCTTTCGATTTTGAAACGACGCACTACAACCCAATGCAGGCGCGCCCCGTGGGCGTGTCTTTTGCCTGGAAGGAAAACGAGGCGCATTACATACCCTTAAACGCCCTTAGAGACCTTAAAAAAAAGGAAGTCATAAAAGCCCTAAGGGGCGTTTTTGAAGACGGTAAAATAAAGAAAATCGGGCAGAACATAAAGTACGACGTTTTGATTCTCAAGGCTATGGGAGTTGCCGTAAAGGGCATAGAGTTTGACACCATGGTTGCGTCGTATCTTTTAAACCCGTCCAAATCAAACCATAACCTGGGCGATATAGCGCTCGAGTACCTGGGATACGCGAAAAGGCCGATCGAAGAACTGATAGGAAAAGGAAAAAAAGCGCTAACCATGGATGAGGTGGACGTCAAAGAGGTATGCGATTACTGCTGCGAGGATAGTGTTATAGCACTTAGCCTTGAGAGCATTTTGGAGAAGCAATTGAAGGAGAAGGCCCTGGAAGAACTCTTTTTTAAGGTTGAGATACCCCTTATAGAGGTGCTTGCCGATATGGAATTCTGCGGTGTTAGCGTGGACTGCGCTTACCTTGGACGGCTTTCCGTGGAGATAGAGAAAAAAATCGGGACCTGCGAGAAAAATATTTATTCGATGGCCGGCGAGACTTTCAACATAAACTCTCCAAAGCAGCTTGGGGGTATCCTTTTCGAAAAATTGAAGATGCCGGTTATTAAACGCACGAAAACGGGTGCCTCGACAAATGAGGAGGTCCTGGAAGTTTTATCCGAAAAAGAAAAGCTACCCCGTGAGATCCTGCGTTACAGAGGCCTCGCGAAGCTGAAATCAACCTACATCGACAGCCTCCCGGCCCTTGTAAACGCCTCGACAGGCAGGATACATACCTCATTCAATCAGACCATAACCGCAACGGGGAGGCTTTCGTCCAGCAACCCAAACCTGCAGAACATCCCCGTAAAAACCGAGATGGGGAAGAAGATCAGGAAGGCCTTTATCGCGGAGGAGAAATCACACCTGATACTCTCGGCGGACTACTCCCAGATAGAATTGCGTATTCTCGCTCATCTTTCGGGCGACAAAAACCTGATCGAGGCCTTTAAAGGCCAAAGGGACATACACTCCTTTACCGCCTCTTTAATCTACGGCCTCGGGGAAAAAGAAGTAAGCACCGAGATGCGCCAGGCGGCAAAGACAGTAAACTTCGGCATCATATACGGCATGAGCGCCTACGGGCTATCGCGAGAGCTTGGAATAGACGTTCGTGAGGCCTCCAGGTTTATCGAAGCATATTTCGAACGCTACCCGGACGTGAAGGTTTTTCTGGAAAAAGTGATTGCCGAAGCCGGGGAAAAAGGATTTGTAACCACGATTCTCGGGAGGCGCCGTTACATCCCGGAAATTAAAAGCGAAATCT
>JBARPB010000011.1:0-9247 GCA_049642705.1 Candidatus Omnitrophota bacterium | reverse complement strand
ATATATGCCTGTGGCCCCAAACCCATGCTCAAAGAGGTTGCGAAACTGGCGAAACATCACAACATGCCCTGCCAGGTTTCGCTCGAAGAATATATGGCCTGCGGCATAGGCACGTGCCTCGGGTGCGCCGTGAAGACACGAAGCGGCTACAAAATGGTTTGCAAAGACGGCCCTGTCTTTGACGCAAAGGAAATTTTATGGTAAATCTCAAGATAAAAATAGGAAAGTTAAAACTTAAGAACCCCGTAATGCTCGCCTCGGGCACTGCAGGTTTCGGCGAAGAAATAGAGGACCTCGTCGATATAAGCAAGCTCGGAGGTATCGTTACAAAGACGATTACGCTGAATAAGAGAGAGGGGAACCCGCCCCCGCGCGTTGTCGAAGCGCCAGCAGGGCTCCTGAACTCGATAGGCCTTGATAACGACGGGCTTAAGGACTTTATATTTAAGAAAGTTCCCCAACTTGAACGCTTAAAGATACCGGTTATCGCAAGCATAGCGGCTAACAGCATAAGTGCTTTTGTAAAGCTGGCGGAAGAGTTATCGGGGGTACCGTGCATCCGGGCTATAGAAGCAAACCTTTCATGTCCGAACGTGGTTCACAAGGGCACAAAATTTCCGCTATTTGCACAGGATAAAATAGCGACGGAAAAAATAATCTCGAAACTGCGCAAATCCACCCGTTCTACGCTGATAGCTAAGCTCTCGCCCAACGTAACGGATATAAAAGAGGTTGCGAAGGCCGCCGTCTCCGGAGGCGCAGATGTCATATCGCTTATAAACACCTATCCCGGTATGCTTGTCGATATTAATACCGGAAAACCGAAACTGGGAAACATAACAGGGGGCTTAAGCGGCCCGGCTATAAAACCACTTGCGCTAAAATGTGTTTTTGATGTATATAATACGGTTAAGGTGCCTGTTATCGGCATGGGCGGCATCATGAGCGCCGAGGACGCGATAGAATTCATCCTCTGCGGCGCAACCGCCGTGCAGATTGGAACCGCAAATTTCGTAAATCCGCAGGCCCCGTTAGAGATTTTAGACGGGATGAAGAAGTATTTAAGAGAAAAAAAGATAAAGTCGGTTAGAAATTTAGTAGGTAGACTAAAAACATGAAAGCTAAACTAATTGTAGCATTAGATGTAGATTCGTTCGACAAAGCAAGAAGATTAGTAGACAAATTATCCCCTTACGTTAATATATTCAAGGTAGGAAGCGAGCTTTTTACCGCCTGCGGTCCGAAAATAATAAATTACGTCAACAAAAAAAGAAAAAAAGTTTTCCTGGACCTCAAATTTCATGACATACCAAATACCGTCGGAAAAGCAACAGTTGCGGCCGCAAAACACAAGGTATTCATGCTCACGCTTCACGCAGCAGGCGGCTTTGACATGTTAAAAAAAGCGGCCAATGCGCTAAAAGGCAGAAGAAAAAGGCCTTTGCTTGTCGGCGTTACTGTTTTAACGAGTAAGGCTGACAAAGACGTCAAAAAAGAAGTGCTAAAACTTGCAAAGATCACAAAGAAGGCCGGCCTCAACGGCATCGTATGCTCGGCCAAAGAAACAAGATACGTCAAAAAAGCTTGCGGCAAAGAATTTATTGCGGTAAATCCCGGTATTAGGCCTGCCTGGACACGGAAGGAGGACGATCAGAAAAGAGTCGCCACGCCGAAAGAGGCAATCAAAAACGGCGCCGATTTCATCGTCATCGGCCGCCCGATAACAAAAGCGAAAAATCCGGCTTTTGCAACAAAGAAAATTTTGGAAGAATTAAACACGGATTAACACGGATTAACACGGATTTGAAACGGATAGACACGTAATGTTACATTTTTAACAATGTTAATTTTGTAACATTAAGGTTAACATGACAGAGAAAGAAATTGTAAGAATTTTCAAAGAAACAGGCGCGATTCTAAAGGGCCACTTCAGGCTCTCAAGCGGACTTCATAGCGCCCAGTATCTCCAGTGTGCGCGCGTCATGGAACATCCGGAGTACGCCGAGAATCTTTGCAGGGCGCTTGCCGAAAGATTTAAGACGGAGAATCCGGACGCCGTAATAGCGCCTGCTGTGGGTGGCATCCTTGTTTCCTATGAGGTTGCACGCTCCCTCGGGGCAAAAAGCTTATTTACCGAAAGGGTAGACGGCAAGATGGCACTCAGGCGCGGCTTTACATTAAGCAATAAAGACAAAGTTTTAGTAGTCGAAGACGTTGTAACAACGGGCCTTTCCACGAAAGAGGTGATAGAAGTCGTAAAATCTTCCGGCTCGAAACTCGTGGGCGTCGGATGCCTCGTTGACCGCTCATCGGAGAAGATCGATTTCGGCACTCGATTCGAAGCCCTTGTAAAAGTGGACATACCTACCTCCAAACCCGCCGACTGCCCCCTTTGCAAAGATAAACTACCCCTCACCAAACCCGGCTCCCGAAAATAGGTTGCATTTATTACCGTAATAACATATAATCTTACAAAAGCGTACTATAATTATAAGAAATAGGAGAATTTTATGGCAGAAGAACTAAAAGACCTCATAGAAAAGATAAAGGTCGAAGGCGTTAAAGCCGCCGAGGACAAAGCGAAATCCATAGAGAAGGAGGCCCGGCGCAGCGCAAAAGATTGCCTTTCAAAATCCGAGAAAGAGGCCGAAAATGTTATATCGGAGGCCAGAGAAAGAGTCGCCAGGATGGAAAAAAGCGGAAAGGACTCGCTTAAACAGGCGGGAAGGGACCTTATCTTAAGCCTGCGCAAAGAAATAAACGCCCTGTTGGATAAGATTATCGTATCCCGTGTACACGAGGCGCTCGGTCCCGCCGAGATGATCAAAATAATAACTCTCATCGCAAAACAATCGAAAGGCAAAGAGAAAAAAGATATTACGGTTTTACTCAATAAAAAGGACCTTGATAAAATAGAAAAAAGCCTTTTAAAAGAGCTTAAAGACGAATTGAAAAAAGGCATAACCCTTAAATCCTCCGAAGATATCCGCGGCGGGTTTACCATAAGTTATGATAAGGGGAAGTCCTATTACGATTTTACGGAAAAAGCCCTCGCGGAATATATAGGCTCATGCCTCAAGCCTAAACTGGCGGAAATGCTAAAAAAGTGACTGGAACCTCTGGTTATTATACATATTTAATATCGAGCCTGCCGATGCTTCATTTCGGGAGAAGTAAGCCTTTTTCTTTCGAGAAATTCCTGGATATGTGCGCCCAGAGCGTATCGGCAAACGATGTAGAGATAATAAAATCATGTGCCGGAATAGAGAGATCCCCCTACGACGATAGCCAGAGCGCCTTAAAAAAATGGCATGCCTTTGACACGGCGCTAAGAAACGCTTTAGTCAAAATAAGATCCGCGCGAAAGCACAAAGACCCCGATAAATATTTACGCCCGGACGAATACCAGAACCCCCATGCAACCAATCTTGCGATGAACGCATATAAGAATCCGTCGGTTCTTGAATCAGAAAAAATACTGGATGAAGCGAGATGGCGCGCGCTGGACGAGCTAACCGTCGGGCACCATTTCGATATAGATTTTCTTATCCTTTACGCCCACAAGCTTCTGATACTGGAGAAATGGGATAAGGTAAATGCGGCAGATAAATCCCGCATATTGGAAGAAACATTACAAAAAGGGTAAAGATTTAATATGGCATCAGAAAGAAGCGGGCGCATAACGAAGATTAACGGCAACATGGTTACGGTCGAGGTTCAGGGCTTTGTTGTGCAGAATGAAGTAGCCTATATTGCCCACGGTAACGAACGCCTTAAATCCGAGGTAATACGCATAAGGGGAAACGCCGCTGAGATGCAGGTATATGAAAGCACGGGCGGCGTTAAAATCGGAGAACGGGTGGAATTTACAGGGGAGCTTCTTTCCGTAGAGCTTGGGCCCGGCCTTCTGGGGCAAATATTCGACGGGTTACAAAATCCGCTTCCTGCCCTTGCCGAAAAATACGGATTTTTCCTGAAGCGCGGCTCATACCTTGAGGCGCTGCCCGATAGGGAAAAATGGGAATTTATCCCCGGGGTGAAAAAAGGCGCATATGTCCGCGCCGGGGATAAGCTCGGTTTTGTGCGCGAGAAGATATTCAAGCACTACATAATGGCCCCCTTTAATCTCCGGGGGGTTCTCGAGGTAATGGACATCGCCAAAAAAGGTGTTTATAATTTAAAGGACCCGATTGCCCGGTTAAGGGACCCGGACGAGAAAAAGCACGATGTTTTCTTACAACAGATATGGCCTGTCAAATTACCGATAACGGCTTATAGCGAAAAGTTAAAACCCACCAAGCCCCTTGTTACCAAAATGCGCGTAATAGATTCCCTCTTTCCGATATCGCGCGGAGGAACCTACTGTATTCCGGGGCCGTTTGGCGCGGGCAAAACAGTATTGCAGCAGCTGACAAGCCGCCATGCGGAAGCAGACATAGTCATTATAGCAGCCTGCGGGGAACGCGCGGGAGAGGTGGTGGAGACGATAAAGACATTTCCCAAAATAAAAGACCCCAAAACCGGAAAACCTTTAAGCGACCGGACGGTTATAATATGCAATACAAGTTCCATGCCGGTTGCGGCGAGGGAATCAAGCGTTTATACAGCCGTTACTATCGCGGAATATTACAGGCAAATGAGCCTCAATGTCTTGCTTTTGGCCGATTCTACCTCAAGGTGGGCGCAGGCAATGAGAGAGATGTCGGGCAGATTAGAGGAAATACCCGGTGAGGAGGCCTTCCCAGCATACCTGGAATCCCGCATAGCCTCGTTCTACGAAAGGGCGGGCGAGGTAAGGCTGCATGACGGCACATTCGGGTCTGTTACGATCGGCGGAACAGTAAGCCCCGCCGGCGGAAATTTCGAGGAACCCGTTACCCAGGCTACGCTGAAGGTCGTCGGAGCTTTTCAGGGCCTCTCCAGGGAGCGCTCGGATGCCAGGCGCTATCCGGCAATCGACCCCCTGATAAGCTGGTCAAAATACGGAAGCTTCATTGACGAGAAACAAATTCAGGCGGTCCGGGCAATACTGCGAAAAAGCAATGATGTCGCGCAGATGATGAAGGTTGTAGGAGAAGAGGGGACATCGCTGGAGAATTACGTCGATTACCTAAAGGGCGATTTTGTCGATTTCGTGTACCTGCAGCAGAACGCTTTTGATAAAGTCGACGAGGCGACAACAGAGGAAAGGCAAAAGTACATATTCAATTTTATTTATAACATTTTAAAGTCCGAGTTCAAATTTGAAAACAAGGAAGAGGCGCTCCACTTCTTCCATAAATTGCGCCAGGAATTCCGCGGCTGGAATTCCGCGGCGTGGAAAACCAGGGAATTCGAAAAGATAGAAAAAGACATAACTTCTTTATGCAAAAAGTATATACCAACATCGTCCGGATAGCCGGTGACGTCATAACCGTCGAGGCCGAAGGCATAGGCTATAACGATATAGCCGAGATAACCACAAGACGCAGCGCATCCCTCGCGCAGGTCATACGCCTCGACGGTAAAAGGGTATCCCTGCAGGTATTCGCCGGAAGCCGCGGGATATCCACCGAGGACAGGGTGCGGTTTCTCGGGCATCCGATGCGCGTATCAAGCGGCAAGGACCTTTTGGGGCGCATCTTTAACGGAAGCGGCATGCCTTTGGACAGGGGGCCGGCCCTTACGGAAAACGTGATCGACATAGGCGGGCCCCCCGTAAACCCGGTAAAAAGAATAATCCCCGATAAGATGATACGTACCGGCATACCGATGATAGACGTGTTTAATTCGCTGGTCGTGTCGCAAAAATTACCGATATTCTCGATAGCGGGCGAGCCGTATAACGAGCTTCTGGCGAGAATTGCGATACAGGCCGAAGTTGACATAATAATTTTGGGGGGCATGGGGCTTAAACACGATAGTTACCTGTTTTTCAGGGACACGCTCGAAGAGCAGGGCGCGTTATCCCGTTCGATATTTTTTATCCACACGGCGGCAGACCCGACGGTGGAATGCCTTCTCGTGCCGGATATAAGCCTGGCTGTTGCGGAGCAATTCGCCCTTGGGGGCAAGCGCGTTCTCGTCCTGCTTACGGACATGACCAATTTCTGCGACGCGCTTAAAGAAATATCCATAACAATGGAACAGGTTCCGTCGAACCGCGGTTATCCCGGCGACCTCTACAGCCAGCTGGCGGCAAGGTATGAAAAGGCGGTGGATTTTGACACGGCGGGCTCGATAACGATACTGGCCGCTACCACTATGCCGGGCGATGACGTAACGCACCCCGTGCCGGATAATACGGGGTACATAACAGAGGGGCAGTTCTACCTGAAAAACGGCGTAATAGAGCCGTTTGGTTCGCTCAGCCGTTTAAAGCAGCAGGTAAACGGAAAAACCAGAGACGACCACAGGACCATAATGAATACGATGATCCAGCTGTTCGCGAACTACCGCGAGACGCTGGAAAAACAGGCGATGGGGTTTTTGATGAGCTCGTGGGATAAGAAGCTCTTGAAATACGGAAAGATTTTCGAGAAAGATATCATGTCACTGGAGGTAAACATACCCCTTGAAAAAGCCCTGGACCTGGGCTGGGAAATCATGGCCGAATGCTTTACCCCCGAAGAGACAAGCATTAAAAAATCCATGATAGAAAAACACTGGCCGAAAATATGACGAAGATAAAACTCACAAAAGGCGAATTAAAAAGGCAAAGAGACGCCCTGAAGCAGTACAGGCGCTACCTCCCGACGCTGCAGCTTAAAAAACAGCAACTTCAAATAGAAATCCTCCGCCAGGGCCGGGCCATCGCCGAGAAAAGGAAAGAGGAATCCGAAAAACGAAACGCCATAGAGGCATGGGCGGGCCTTCTAAGCGACGCCGAAGTCAACATGAAACTCTGGATCGCCCCCAGGAACGTAGTTACAGGTTTAAGGAATATCGCGGGCGTGGACATACCCGACTTTGAGCGTGTCGAGTTTGAAGCCGCCGAATACGATTTTTTTACGGCCCCCTTATGGGTTGATACCGCCATAGATGAGTTAAAAACACTCGTTTCCCTGCGCATAGAAATAGAAACTATCGAAAGGGGCATAAAGATACTTAAGGGTGAATTGCGCGTTACGGCGCAGCGCGTGAATCTTTTCGAAAAAGTAAAGATTCCGGAAGCAGAAGTTGCCATCCGCCTTATCAAGATTTATATCGGCGACCAAATGACCAACGCCGTGGGCCGCTCAAAGATAGCCAAGAAGAAAATCGAGCAGTCCGTTCTGGAAGGGGTAAGCGCATGATTGTTCCCATGAAGAAAGTAGCGGTAATAACCCAATCCAAAGACGCCGCGGTGGGGGTGAAACGGCTTGGAAAACTGGGCGTTCTGCACGTGGAGCACCAGAAACTGCCCGGGGGAAAAGATATAAGCGCCCTCCGGGACGATATCTCGCTTGTCGATAAAGCGATGGATATATTAAGAGAAGAAAAACGGGAAAATAAAGAAATAATAAAAGGAGAAAAACAGGCAGCCGATTGGAAATTTAACACCAGGCGCATCGTGGATTTGCGCGACCGGCTGAAGAGGCTCGAAGAATATTCCAGGGCCACCCAAGGTGAAATAAACGAGTGGGAATCGTGGGGGGATTTCGACCCCGCTAAAATCAAATCTCTCGCCGGGGAAAATATCCACGTGCGCCTGTACAGGATTCCGGTTAGGGATATAAAGAAGTTTCCGGACTCGGGCTTAGTTAAAAAACTATCCGTAAAGAAAGGCATAGCCAACTGCGCCGTAATATCCCGCGAAAAAGCCGAAATTCCGTTCAAAGAGTTAGCCCTTCCCAGGGCGGGACTCGGGGAAATGCGCGCCAGATTATCCGAAAACAATAAACTTATAAAGTCGATTAAAGAAGATCTCAAGGCGCACCTCGCCTACATTAATAGCCTGGCCGGAATAAAAAAAGCGCTGGAAAAAGAATTAGAATTCCAGGAGGCCTTAAACGGAATGGGGACATCCGGGGAAATTATGTATTTAACGGGGTATATACCCCATGACGCGGCAGGGGCCCTGCTGGATGCCGCTAAAAGAGAAAAGTGGGGCATAAGCGTAAATGACCCGTTACCGGAGGACAGGGTTCCCACATTGATCCGCAATCCAAAATGGGTTTCAATTATTGCCCCCCTCTTTCGGGTGATGGATATTATGCCCGGATATCACGAACTTGATATTAGTTTGTGGTTCCTTATATTTTTATCCGTTTTTTTCGGCATGCTTATAGGCGATGCCGGTTACGGAATTGTATTTTTTATACTTACGTTGTTTCTTCATATAAAATTGGGAAAAAAGATGCCGAATAAAGCGCCTTTTATCCTTTTCTATACGTTTAGCCTGTGCGCTGTAATATGGGGCGTTCTTACGGGGACATTCTTCGGGCAGGCCTGGCTTACCGGGATAGTAAAACCCCTTATGCCCGCATTGCGGGACAACAAAAATATCCAGGTCCTTTGCTTTCTGCTCGGCGCGCTCCATTTAAGCATAGCGCATTTATGGCGGGCCATTATAAAATTCCCTTCCCCCAGGGCGCTTTCCGATATCGGATGGATTTCTATACTGTGGGGCGCTTTTTTTCTTGCAAAGACACTCATTTTAGCAGAGGCGTTTCCCTGGTTCGGCAAATGGTTTTTTATCGCCGGCCCGGTAATGGTAGTGCTTTTTACAAATTTTAGCTGGAATATTTTTAAAGGTATAGGCTCAGGCTTCGGGAGCCTGCTTCTTAATTTTGTAAATTGCTTCACCGACGTCGTATCTTACATCCGTCTTTTTGCGGTGGGCCTGGCAACGGTTGCTATCGCCGATGCCTTCAACAAGATGGCGCTGGGGATAGGTTTTAACACTGTCTTAACCGGATTGGCGACAGCGTTGATCCTGCTGTTAGGGCACGCGCTTAATATGCTACTGGGGGCTTTGGCTATTTTAGTGCACGGGGTAAGGTTAAATGTCCTGGAATTCTCGAGTCACCTTGACGTTAAATGGAGCGGTTTTTTATATAGGCCACTAAAGGAAAAAGGAGACTAGTTATGGAAACAGGCGTATTGGCGCAATTTAAGGATTTGGGTGTCGGGGCAATTTTAGCATTTGCCGCCATGGGATCTGCTTTGGGTACGGGCGTAGCAGGCATGGCTGCTGTAGGCGCATGGAAAAAGGCCTTTGCGCAAAATAAAGTAGCCTCATTTATGCTCATCGCTTTTGTTGGCGCGCCTTTAACCCAGACGATTT
>JBARPB010000010.1:0-24036 GCA_049642705.1 Candidatus Omnitrophota bacterium | reverse complement strand
TCTCTATCCTTTATTACTTCTGGATTAGGGCATTCGGGGATTCGGAAGTGAGCATGCGAATACCGGCGCTTGCGTTCGGCCTCTCGGGGGTTGTCCTTATGTATCTCGTCGGATCCGCGGTTTTCGGGGACGACATCGGTTTTCCGGCAGCGCTTGCGACCGTTTTTTCCATCGCCTATATTACGTATTCGACGGAAGCGGTTCACGCGATTTTTGAACTCCCGATTCTCATGGCATCACTACTTTGCCTTTATAAATTTATAATGACCCGGAAAAGACGGATGTTTGCCGGCCTGCTTCTTTTGAACGCCGCCGGGGTATTTATATTCTATCATTACCTCGCGTACCTAATGATACAAACGGCGGTTCTCTGGCTTTACCGAAAGAGGCTCGGGATCAGGGGATATTATTTTACCGCCGTCGCCTTGCTGGTAGCGGTTTTTTGTTGGTATGCCGCGAGTAGTTTTTCCGAAGGCCATTTCTCTTACGGCTTCTGGTTGCGCCACGATCTTAAGACGATAATTAAGGTAATAGGAACGCTTCCATACCGCGGCATCGGCGTAGTGTCCGTGCCTGCGAGGTACGCGGGAATTTTTTTCTTCAGGCATTTTTTCGCATTTTTTTCCCTGTCTTTTCTCTTGTTATTCCTGGCAGGGTATGCTCGAATATTATTTTTATTCAGAAGGATACGGGACCCGCGAAACTTACTCAAATTAGTATTGGCGGCGGTATTCGCCGTTCCATTTGTGTTCTACCTTGCGACGGGGGCGCTCGGTTTGAAGTTCGGCCACCCGCGAAATTTCTTTTATCTTTTGCCCGTTTATTTTCTTATAATGTTTTATGGTCTCCGGTGGCTGATCGCGCAGAAAAAGGCGTTTTACTTCTTTTCAACAGCCGCGGTTCTCTTTTTTCTAATAAGCGGGGCGGTTTACGCAACGCACTACTGGTCCGGAGCCTACGAGCAAAGAAGAATGATAGAATACGGGGCGAAATTGGATGCTGACTACGTTTTTATTCCGACTACCCGGATTGAGCCATGGGTGTTCCAGTATTATACAAAGAAGTATAACTGCCAGGAGAAGGTTCACCGCCTTTATACCACCGGCGACAGCGAGCTCATACGCCGCGAAGACGCCGAACTCGACTACCGCGAGCAATTTAAAAAAGTCCCGCCCGGCAAGCGAATCGCCGTAGTCGAGACGAAAGACGGCAAGGTACTAACCCGCTTCGTCCCGCACAAATCCAATTGACATCGAAAAACTTATATGCTACGCTATACAGTCAAAAAATGGTCAAAGAAAACCTTGAGCGCGTGAGAGATAGGATACGCCAGGCTGCCGAAAGAGCGGGGCGGGACCCGAAAGCGGTAAGGCTCGTGGCAGTCACCAAAGAAGCCGACATCGAGCAGGTCAAAGAGGCGATCGAGGAAGGCGTGACCGACATCGGCGAAAACCGCGTAAAAGACACCGTTTTTAAAAAGGAATTGCTGGACAGCCACGTGCTGACGTGGCACATGATAGGGCATCTCCAGACCAACAAAGCCAGGGATGCCGTTAAGCTATTTTCGGTTATTCATTCCGTAGACAGCATTAAATTAGTCCATATAATAGACAAGGACGCCGAAAAGATTAAAAAGGTTCAAGACATCCTGATTGAGGTCAACGTATCAGGCGAGCAGAGTAAATTCGGCATTAACCTTGAAGTGCTGGAAGGTTTTCTGGAGGAAACCAGGCACCTAAGGCATGTGAATACGCTGGGCCTTATGACGATGGCGCCGTTTGCGGATAACGCCGAAACAACGCGACCTTACTTTAAAAAGCTTAAAGAGTTAGCCGATAAGCATAATTTGAAAGAACTTTCTATGGGCATGACGCAGGATTTTGAGGTTGCGGTCGAGGAAGGCGCTACGATGGTTCGAATAGGCAGCGCAATATTTAGAGGTGTATCATGAGGTTAGGCATAATCGGTTGCGGGAACATGGGAAGCGCGCTTGTAAGCGGCATTCTCTCCAAGAGGGTATTGTCATTTAGCAATATTTACGTAAGCGATAAAGATTCACCCAAAACCAGAGCACTTTATAAAAAATTCGGCATACGCATGGGCACGAACGAAGATGTCGTTAAAAGATGTAATATTATCGTTATTGCGGTTAAGCCGCAGGATTCCAGAGGCCTTTTGGTTTCGATTTCGAATTACCTCGATAACTCCAAGCACTTGATTTCAATTATGGCCGGCGTTACGATCGCGCGAATTGAGTCGCTTATAAAGAAGAAAATTGCCGTAACTCGGGCGATGCCGAATATGGCCGCTCTGGCGGGAAAGGGCATAACGGTTTTAAGCCATAACAGGATGGTGAAGAACGAAGCGATAGTGCATAGGATTTTTTCTTCCGTTGGTGAAGTGGTGGAAATTAACGAAAAAAAGATGGATGCGGTAACTGCTGTAAGCGGAAGCGGGCACGCTTATTTTTATTATCTGACGGAGGCGCTAAGGGATGCGGCGATAAAATTGGGCATAAAAAAAGAGCTTGCGGAGCGGCTTGCAACCGCAACCCTTACCGGAAGCGGCGCGCTTTTGGAAAGTTTGGGAGATTCTCCCGAGGCTTTAAGAAAACGCATAACCTCCAAAAAGGGCACGACAGAAGCAGCGCTTAACGTTTTTAAGGCAAAAGAGTTTGAAAAAATTATAATCGAAACGGTGCAGGCCGCGGCGAAAAGGTCTCGGGAGCTTTCGAGGGGGGTGTAAAACATGTTTGTTGTAGGAAATTTTATATTTGCCGTAGCCGTAATCCTTCAATATCTGATCACAATACTGACATGGATTATAATCATAAGGGCGCTTTTGAGCTGGGTTAATCCGGATCCATATAACATGATCGTGCAGATTTTATATAAGATCACAGAACCAATACTGGCGCCGCTCAGAAGGATTATTCCGATTCATAACATAGGCATAGACATATCTCCGATCATTGCGATACTTTTTCTCTGGTTTGTGAGATTATTTATTGTTAACACGTTATTTGGACTGGCACTTCGCCTGAGATAATGGTCAACCTACCCCTTATCAACCTACGCGGTTGAATTGGGGTAGGTTAGAAAGGGCTATATGGCAAGGATAGGCGTGATTGGCGGAAGCGGGTTATACGATATCGAAGGCATAGAAATAAAAGAGAAAAAAAGGATAAGGACGCCTTTCGGTGAGCCCTCCGGGGAATTTACCGTAGGGGAACTGGGAGGAAAAGAAGTCGTTTTTTTACCCCGGCACGATAGAGGACATCGCATAAACCCTACCCGGATAAATTACCGCGCAAACATTTACGGCATGAAGGAACTGGGCGTAGAGCGCATTATTTCCGTCACCGCCTGCGGCTCTTTAAAGGAAGAACTGAAACCCATGGATTTTGTCATTCCGCTTCAGTTCGTGGACAGGACAAACCAGGCCAGGCAGTACACGTTTTTTGACGAGGGGATTGTAGCGCACATAAGCTTCGCGCATCCTGTTTGTGAAGATCTGGCGAAGGTAGTGTATAACGCCGCAAAGGATAACGGCGTTACCGCGCACCTCGGCGGGACATACATTAACATGGAAGGCCCGCAGTTTTCCACCCTGGCCGAGTCAAACCTTTACAGGGGCTGGGGAATGGACATAATAGGAATGACTAACATGACGGAAGCGCGCCTTGCGAGGGAGGCGGAAATCTGTTACGTGTCCCTGGCCGCGGTTACGGATTACGACTGCTGGCACGAAACAGCGCAGTCGGTTACAGTTGACGTGATCATCGACAACCTCAACAAAAACGTCGCGAACGCAAAGAAAATATTGAAAGACGTAGTCACCCGACTTGACGGGGAAAGGGCGTGCGTCTGCAAGGACGCTCTGAAATACGCCATCATAACCGACCGCAAGACAATTTCAAAAGCTACAAAAAAGAAGCTGGCCCTCATAATAGGAAAATATGTGAAATGAGCATATTGGTCGTGGGTTCGGTGGCGCTGGATACGATAAAAACGCCTTTCGGCAAAAAGAAAGAAATCCTGGGCGGTTCCGCAACCTATTTTTCCGTAAGCGCAAGATTGTTCGAGCCCCATGTAAATTTAGTCGCCGTGGTCGGGAAGGATTTTCCGCAAAAATACGTAAATTTTTTAAAGAAGAAGAAAATCGGGCTTAAAGGACTGGAAGTAAGAAAAGGAAAGACCTTCAGATGGGAGGGGGAATACGGCTGGGATTTCAGCAACCCCCGTACCATAGTGACACACCTTAACGTGTTTGCCGATTTTAACCCGGTCATACCCGAAGAATATAAAAAAAGCAAATACGTGTTTCTGGCCAACATTGACCCTTATTTGCAGAATAAGGTTTTGAGCGAGATGAAAAACCCGGCTTTAATTGCGTGCGATACGATGAATTACTGGATAGAGAACAGGCGCAAAGAACTCGTAAAGCTCTTGAAAAAAATAGATATTTTCTTTCTGAACGAATCGGAGGCAAAGGAGCTTACAGGCGAATCAAGCCTGGTAAAGGCTGCAAAGGAAGTATTTAAGATGGGCCCTGAGAAAATAATCATAAAAAAAGGCGAGCACGGAGCACTTCTTTTTTCCGGCAATTCTATTTTCAGCGTACCGGCTTACCTGATGGAATCGATTTTCGACCCTACGGGCGCAGGCGATACGTTCGCAGGCGGCGTTATGGGGTATCTGGCGGCACAGAAGCCTCTTAACAAGGCGAATTTAAGAAAGGCAATCGTGTACGGAACCGTAATGGCAACATTTGCCGTGGAAGATTTTAGCCTCCGACGCCTGGGAGCCGTAAAGCCGGCCGATATCCAGAGGCGCCTTAAAAATTTTAGAAAACTTACGCACTTTTAATATGAGTTACAAAGACACATTAAACCTGCCGAAGACGGGCTTTAGCATGAAGGGAGACTTGGTCCGAAAGGAGCCGGTTTTCCTCGAGATGTGGAAAAAAGAGGATGTTTACGGCTCCGTGAGAAAAAAAGCAAAAGGCAGAAAATTGCGCGTTCTGCACGACGGCCCGCCTTACGCCAACGGGCATATCCACATGGGCCACGTGCTGAACAAGGTGCTAAAAGACATCGTCGTAAAATTCTATACGATGAAGGGATTCGATTCTCCATTCATACCCGGCTGGGACTGCCACGGTCTCCCTGTGGAGCACCAGCTTTTCAAGGAACTGGGCATTTCGAAACACGATATAAACCAGGCCGAATTCAGAAAAAAAGCGCGGGACTATGCGCTTAAGTTTGTCGAGATACAGAAAGAGGAGTTTAAGCGGCTCGGTGTTTTCGGCGACTGGGAAAACGCATATCTTACACTGGACCCGAAATACGAGGCGTCTGTCGTGCGGTCTTTCGGGCAGCTTGTAAAAGAGGGCTATATTTACAAGGATTTAAAACCGGTAAACTGGTGCACGTCGTGCGAGACCGCCCTCGCCGAAGCGGAGATGGAATACGAGGAACGCACATCGCCGTCGATTTACGTAAAGTTTCGTGTGGGGACAGTAAGTGACACGTATTTTATCATCTGGACCACAACACCGTGGACTCTTTTGGGAAACGTCGCAATAGCGGTTCACCCCGGTATGGAGTATGCAATTCTACAGGTTGGCAGCGAAAAATGGATAATGCTTGGGTCGCTTGCGGAAGCTACAATGGAGAAACTTAAAAAGACCTACAAGGTAGTCGGTAAAAAAAAGGGTGCAGGACTCGAAGGCATAATATGCAGGCATCCGTTTATCGAGAGAGATTCAAAAATTGTTCTCGCCGACTATGTTTCATCCGAAGAGGGGACCGGCTGCGTTCACACCGCGCCTGGCCACGGCCAGGAGGATTATATTACGGGTAAGAAATACGGGCTTCCGGTGATAATGCCCGTCAACCCGAAAGGAATTTTTGACAATACCTGCGGCGAGTTTAGCGGGATGAACGTGCACGAAGCAAATGCAAAAATACTGGAACGCCTGAAAAAGGATAACGCGCTGATCCTGGCCGAAAATATCACCCATTCCTACCCGCACTGCTGGCGCTGCAAAAAACCCATTATTTCGAGAGCGACAGAGCAGTATTTTCTTAGCATAGATCACAAAGATTTGCGAAAAAGAATGCTCGATTCAATCAAAAAAGAAGTTAAGTGGCACCCCGCCCTCGGTCAGGGACGAATATCCGCCATGGTGAGAGACAGGCCCGACTGGTGCCTTTCGCGGCAAAGATACTGGGGCGTGCCGATCGTGGCATTCAGGTGCAAAAAATGCAATGAAACCATTTTGGATTACAAGATAGTAGAGCATGTTGCAAAGATTATCGAGCGAGAAGGCGCTGACGCGTGGTTCACCAAACGTGAGAAAGAGCTCCTCCCCAAAAACGCAGTTTGTAAAAAATGCGGCACAAAAGATTTTATCAAAGAAAAAGATATCATCGATGTGTGGTTCGAGTCGGGTGCAAGCTACAGGGCAGTTTTAAAAAAGAATCAGAAACTTACATTTCCCTGCGAACTTTATTTAGAAGGTTCCGACCAGCACAGGGGCTGGTTTCAATCGTCTTTAATTATCTCGGGTGCCATAGAGGGCCGGGCGCCGTACAGAGGGGTTCTGACGCATGGTTTCGTAGTTGACGGAAAAGGGAAGAAGATGTCCAAGAGCCTCGGCAACGTCATTTCGCCACAAGATGTTATGAAAAGATACGGCGCGGATATCTTGAGACTCTGGGTTGCTTCAAGCAATTATCAGGATGACGTGAGGCTTTCCGAAGAAATTTTAGAGAGGCTCGCCGACGCCTACAGGAAGATAAGAAATACGTTCAGGTATTTGCTGGGCAATGTTTACGATTTTAATCCGGAAAGCGATTCGCTCAAGCCAAAGGACATGCTGGAAATCGACCGATGGATGCTTTCGCGGCTCGCCGGTCTTGTTGAGGAGGCCGAGATGTGCTATTCCGATTACGCGTTCTACAAGGTGTTCCGCTTGGTATATAACTTCTGTATATATGAGATTTCAAGCCTTTATCTCGATATCTCCAAGGACAGGCTGTATACATTCGGAAAAAATTCGCACGAGCGACGTTCCTGCCAGAGTGTATTATTCGAGACCCTGATAGCGCTTCTCAAGATACTGGCGCCGATAATCCCGTTTACGACAGAGGAGGCACGCCGGACGTTATGCCCGGACGGAACTTCTGTGCATCTGGAGCGCTGGCACTGGCAGGATAAAACATTAAAGAAATGGAAGGATAAGGCGTTGGACGAAAAATGGTCGCGGTGTCTGGCAATTCGCGAAGAAGTCCTGAAGGCACTGGAATCGAAAAGGATTGCAAACGAAATAGGCAGTCCGCTCGAAGCAAAAATCGTTTTATACAGCGATGAGCCCGGGTTTAAAAAATTCCTAAAAGAGAATATCCAAAACTTCCCAGCGCTATTCATAACCTCTCAAGCCGGGGTTTCGGATCGAGAGGAGAAAAATTCGCAAAAATCGGAAAACCTTCCCCTTTGGGTATTGGTGAGAAGAGCAGACGGCACCAAATGTGCCAGATGTTGGAACTTCAGCGAAAGCGTCGGAAGCGATAAAGAATTTAAAGATATCTGTTCGAGATGCGCAAGTCTAATTAAAAAAGGAGCGAAAAAATGTCAAAAAGAAACAAAATGAGCAAAAAAGAGCTAAAAAGTTATAAGGACCTTTTAATAAAGGAGAAGATTGATCTCTTGCGGGAATTAAACCATCTGACAAACGAGACGCTGAAAAAATCGCAGCGCGAGGCATCGGGTGACCTTTCGGGTTACGCCTACCATATGGCGGATATGGCGAGTGACGTTTACGAAAGGGATTTTCTCCTGCGGCTTGCCTCCGGTGAGCGTGAATTCCTTTTCAAGATCGACGACGCCTTAAAGAGGATAGAGGAGGGGGAATACGGTTATTGCCTCGGTTGTAAAAAGAAAATAACGAAAACGCGCCTTAAGGCCATACCGTACACCGCTTACTGCCGCTTGTGCCAGGAAAAAGAGGAGAAGAAGCAAAACCAAGCATAATGAATAAAATAATCTGGGTTGTCGCCGTCCTTGCTTTGCTTCTCGACCAGGCTTCAAAATTTTTGGTCTCGCGCAGCTTAAAGCTCAACGAATCCCTGGCGGTAATAAAAAATACCTTCCACATTACCCTTGTCCATAATACGGGAGCGGCTTTCGGTAGTTTTAAGGAACAGACGCTTTTCTTCATTATTATCGCCTCTCTTGCGGTGGCCGCAATCGTTATATATATAAGGAAGACCAGAAAGGCGTTTTTCTTAAGAGACGCCGCTCTTGCGTTAATATTAGGCGGTGCGCTCGGCAACCTGACCGACAGGCTGCGGCTGGGGTACGTAATCGATTTTTTGGATTTCAGGATATGGCCCGTGTTTAACGTTGCCGATTCAGCCGTAACAATCGGCGCTATCATGCTTGTAATATGCATCCCGTACTCTTCAAAATAGGTTCTGTCACGATAAGGACCTACGGCGTTTTGGTTGCCACGGGATTTTTCGTGGCATTTTTCCTTTTATACAGAGAGGCAAAAAGGAAAAACTTCTATGCGCACAAAATCCTGGACTTAGAACTTGTAATTCTTGTATTCGGCATACTCGGTGCACGAGCGCTCCACGTCCTGGTCAACCTCGATTTCTACAGCAAAAACTTACTAGAGGCGTTTTTCATCTGGAGGGGGGGTCTTGCTTTTTTAGGCGGGTTTATTCTGGCAATTCTGGCATGCGCGGCGTTTGCCTTAAAAAATAAAATGCCGCTTTGGGAAGTAGGCGATTTTATTTCTCCCTATATGGCTCTCGGACATGCGATAGGAAGAATTGGCTGCTTCTTAAACGGATGTTGTTTCGGAAAAGTGGCGGCATGGCCTTTTTTGGGTGTCGTTTTCCCGGGCGATACGGCTTACCGGTACCCGACACAACTTTACGCCTCATTTTTACTTTTATGCACGTTTATCATACTAAAAGTGGCCGAGGAGCGGCCGCATGCGAGCGGTTCGGTATTCGCGTTTTATCTTTTATTATATAGTGGCATGCGGTTTTTCGTCGATTTCCTGCGCGGCGACAACCCGACATATATCTTCGGCCTGACCGTCTCGCAGCTTATAAGCGCCGCCATCTTTACAATAGCGATTTTTCTTTTAGTCCTCAGAAGGAAATATGGAAGAGATAAGGATTAGGGTTGAGGCGGCTCATGCGGGGAAGAGGCTGGATAAGTTTCTGGTGGAGGTTCTCGAAAAGAAGTTTTCGAGGACGTTTATCAAGAAGTTAATCGACGGCAAACATATAGCGGTAAATCAAGCGCATACGAACGCGCACCACAGGGTTTCCGAGGGAGAGTTAATCGCGGTAACAATCCCTCGGCCTAAAGCCACGGAACTTTTGCCGGAAAATATCCCGCTTGAGATCGTATACGAAGATAAAGACCTCCTCGTCGTTAATAAGCCGGCGGGGGTGTCTACGCATCCCGCAGGGCCGCATCTTACGGGGACACTCGTTAACGCGCTCGTCGGCCACTGTAAAGACCTCTCCGGCATAGGCGGCGTTTTGAGGCCCGGGATTGTCCATCGCCTGGACAAGGAGACGTCCGGGCTTTTGGTGGTGGCGAAAAACGACGATGCGCATGTCAACCTCTCAAACCAGTTCAGAAACCGCACCATAAAAAAGACATACATTGCGTTTGTGAGAGGAATCGTACAGCTGGACAACGGAAGGATAGAACTTCCCATCGCGAGGCGTAAAAAAGACGTAACAAAAATGGGCGTCTCTTTCACCGACCAGAAGAAGAAAAACGCGGTTACGAATTACAAGGTCCTCAAAAGGTTTAACGATTTTACGATGCTTTCGCTTTCGCCAGAAACGGGAAGGACGCACCAGATCCGCGTTCATCTCTCGCACATGGGGCACCCGCTCATCGGGGATAAGTTGTACGGTTCGGCGAAGGGGTTGGGCCGCCATGCCCTGCACGCAAAAACGCTCGGCTTCTTTCATCCGGCGACGAAGAAGTTTATGGAATTTGATAGCGATCTTCCGGAGGACATGCAGGGGTTGATAAATAAAGGGAGAATATGATACAATAACAAAATATGGACAAGATAATTAAGCCAGTAGAACGCTTACGCGGTGAGATTGAGCTCCCGGGCGATAAATCCGTATCGCACAGGGTCGTTTTGATCGGGGGTATTTCCAAGGGAAAGACCACGGGCAGGAATTTCCTGAAAGCCGAAGACTCTTTACGAACCGTCTCTGCACTGCGCGATATGGGTATCGATATTGAGCTTGAAGGCAAGGCCATCACTGTGACGGGGAAGGGGCTTAGGGCGCTTCGGAAGCCGCAGGGCGAGCTCTATCTCGGCAATTCCGGAACGACAATGAGAGTTCTTCCCGGTATTCTTGCCGGTCAGATTTTCGAGGCGACACTTACAGGTGATGAGTCACTTTCAAAAAGACCGATGGATAGAATTATAGAACCGTTAAAAAAAATGGGCGTGGATATAAAATCGAAAAATAAAGATGCCTTCCCTCCGCTTGTGATAAAAGGCGGCACGGTAAATGCCATAGAATACTCGACAAAGGTTGCAAGCGCGCAGGTAAAGTCATGTATTCTGTTTGCCGGTTTGTACGCGAAGGGCACTACGGGCGTGACAGAGCCGTTTGCGTCGAGGGACCACACCGAACGCATGCTGAAATTCTGCGACGCAAGAATTTCCAAAAAGGGCCTCAGGATTTCGGTCGAAGGCGGGGGCCAGTTATACGGAAAAGAATTTTTCATACCCGGAGACCCCTCAAGCGCGGCGTTTTTTATCGCCGGAGCCTGTGTATTGGAGGGTTCGGATGTAACAATAAGAAACGTAGGCCTAAACCCCACGAGGCTCGGGTTTTTAAATATCCTTCTTAAAATGGGCGCCAATATTACGATCACTAATAAAACCGACGCAGTCGAACCATACGGCGATATCCGTATAAAATACGCGCCCCTTAAGTCAGCGGTAATAAAAGCCGAGGATGTGCCCGTTCTCATAGACGAGGTTCCGATACTGGCAGTCGTCGCATCTCTGGCGGAAGGAAAAACCGTCATAAGAGGCGTATCCGAGCTCAAGGTAAAGGAGACGGACAGGGTTTTATCCATGGTCACAAATCTCGGCCGGATGGGCGCCGACATAAAATCCGAAAACGATAACCTCATCATCAACGGTCGTAAACGCAGGTTAGGAAAGGCGCGCCTTTTAAGTTTCAAGGACCACAGGACGGCTATGGCCTCAGCCATCGCAGGCCTTGCTGCAGGCGGCAACTCTGTTATCGAAGACGCTGACTGCGTGAATATTTCTTTCCCGGAATTTTTTGAATTACTCGACTATTTAAAAAAATGAAAATAAATTTAGCGACCTTTGCCATGAAGATTATGGCGCCTGCGGCAAGGGCGTTCGAACAGGCCACAAAGGACCCGATCAGGGCCCAGCGAAGGATTCTTTTTGACTTTTTAGCCCGCAATAAAAATACGGAGTACGGCCTGAAATATAATTTTGCCGGGATAAAGTCAATAGAGGATTACCAGCGCCTGGTGCCTTTAACCGATTGCGAAGGCATGCGGCCCTATATAGAGAGGATGACAAAAGGCGAGCCCAATATCCTTACCGCAGAGAAGCCTATACTTTTTAGCCTCACAAGCGGCTCGAGCGGCCACCCCAAATTCGTCCCGATTACAAAGTACTCAAGGGCCAAAAAAGCAGAGGTGATAAATCTCTGGGCGTACTACATACTGCAGGACCATCCCAAAATAAGCAGCGGAAAAATTCTGGCAATCGTAAGCCCCGAGGTTGACGGGCTCACCCCGTCCGGGATACCCTACGGGGCCGAAAGCGGGCACGGTTACAAAAACCTGCCGGATTCCCTTAAAGTCCTTTACGCGCTTCCGTACGAGGTTTTTGAAATCAGGGATTACGACGCGAGGTATTACACGATATTACGGATAGCCATGGAACAGAATATCACCACCATAGCTACCATGACCCCCAGCACAATAATTTTGCTTTGCCAGCGGATAGAAAAAGTAAAGGGCGATGTCATAAACGATATAGAAAAGGGCACCCTCAAAGAACGCCTGGACATCCAGCCCGAGATCAGAAAGGTAATAGCAAAGGCCCTTAAGCCAAACCCAAAAAGGGCAAGGGAACTTACGGCAATTCTCGAAGACAGGAAGGCGCTTCTCCCTAAATATTTCTGGCCCGATATGGAACTGATAGAATGCTGGAAGCGCGGGACAGTGGGGTTATACCTTAAAGGGTTCCCGAAATACTTCGGCGATGTAGCCGTCAGGGACTTCGGATATTTCTCGAGCGAAGCGCGCTGTTCGATACCCACCAGCGACGAGGGCGCGGGCGGTGCCTTGGCCGTTAATGCCAATTTTTATGAGTTCATTCCCAAAGAAGATATCGGCAAGAAAGAAAAAAGGATCCTTTTGTGCGACCGGCTGGAAAAAGGCAGGGAATACTTTATAGTGCTGAGTACCCCCGGTGGCTTATATAGGTATAACATAGACGACCTGATCCGCGTCGACAGTTTTTTTAATAAAACGCCCGTAATCGAATTTGTCCAGAAGGGCACAAACGTCACCTCCATAACCGGCGAGAAACTCTACGAATCAGAGGTGGTCGAGGCGGTAGAGAGGGCGCAAGGCCGGCACAAGCTACTCATAGAGTTCGTTACGGCTTCGATAGAACTGAGAAAGATGCCCCGATACATATTCTTAGTCGAGTTCAGCGAAAATCCCACTACGCAAAAGAAAAAAGAATTTTTGAAATCGCTCGAAGAAGAGCTCTGCAGAATAAGCGAAGAATATGATTTTAACCGAAAGGCCCAGGAACTTGAGGGCCCTGTCCTTAAGGTTGTGGCAAGGGGTGAGTTCGAACGGTTCCGCGCCAAAAGGGTAAAAGAGGGCGCACACGACGGCCAGTTTAAAGTGCCGCAGCTCACGGGCGATATGGCGTTTCAGAGGAACTTTAAAATCGAAGAAGAGATTTTTATTGATAAAACAAAAAAATAGTTTGACAAAAAGAGATTGCTTTGTTAATATCATAGGATAATTGCACGGAGTAAAGATGAATCTTAACGCACTCGTCGAACTTGCTTCAAAAGGCCTTAATAGTTTACTGGGTCTCTTTTCAAACGACATGGGTATTGACCTCGGCACTGCCACCACCCTCGTCTACATAAAAAATCAGGGTATCGTCCTCTGCGAGCCATCCGTCGTGGCGGTTCAGGCCGGCACCTCAAACGTCCTTGCCGTTGGAGAAGAGGCAAAGAGAATGCTCGGGAGGACGCCTGGCAATATCGTCGCGATAAGGCCGATGCGAAACGGCGTAATAGCCGATTTCGAGATTACCGAAGCGATGCTTCGATACTTCATAAAAAAAGTCCATAATTCCCGGCTCCTCGTAAGGCCGAGAATGGTCATAGCCATTCCTTCCGGCATTACGGAGGTAGAAAAGAGGGCGGTTAAGGATTCGGCTCTTCACGCGGGGGCGCGCGAGGTTTACATGATAGAAGAGCCGGTAGCCGCGGCTATAGGCGTTGGCCTGCCGATTCAGGAACCGTCGGGCAGCATGATCATAGATATAGGCGGCGGAACGACCGAGATGGCGGTTATATCATTGGCGGGAATAGTTTTTTCCAAGTCGATAAGGATAGCAGGCGACGAGATGGACGAGGCGATTACAAATTATTTGAAAAAAACCTATAACCTGATGATAGGAGAACGGACTGCGGAAGAGATTAAGATAAGGATTGGTTCGGCCTATCCGCTGGACGAAGAATTAACTATGGAGGTAAGGGGGAGGGACCTTGTAGCCGGCCTTCCGAAAATGATTACCGTCTCAAGCGAGGAGGTCAGGGAAGCGCTCGCAGAGCCCATAGCCCAGATTATCGAGGCCATCAGAATAACGCTGGAGAGGACCCCGCCGGAGCTTTCGGCAGATTTGATGGAAAAAGGGCTTATTATGGCCGGCGCCGGCTCGCTCTTGCGTGGCCTGGATAAGCTTATATCGGAAGAAACGGGCCTGCCGGTTCATATCTCCGAAGATCCGCTGACCGCCGTTGCGCTGGGCACCGGCAAGGTGCTCAGCGAGATGAGATACCTTAAAAGGCTTGCCGTAAGCCCGAAAGTAGAAAGATAGACACGAGGAAATTCGTGTTTAATGCGTATTTACAGGATAAGAAAATTTCCCGCCGGGCTATTCCTTCTTATTCTAGCCATAATCATCATCGCGTTTAATCCGAAGACATTCCTCTCGCTTAAGGAATTCACATTTGGAATTATGGCGAAGCCCTTCGCCGCTTTAAAAGGCGTGAAAACCTATTTCGTGCACGCCAGGCATCTTTCCGAGGAGAACCTGCACCTTAAAGAGCGGCTCGGCGCGCTTTCGGTTGCGCTGGCAAGAATGAAAGAGATAAGCCGCGAAAACGAAAGATTGCGCGACCTCCTGGATTTCGAAAAAAACCTGCCTTACACCGTTATAGCCGCGCGCGTCATAGCGAGGGATCCGACGGACTGGAGGGGGGTGATAATAATAGACAAGGGGAAAACGCACGGTATAACCGAGGGCATGCCGTGCGCGACGGTCAAGGGGTTTATCGGCAGCGTGGGGGAGGCATCCGCCGCTTCCAGCAAGATTATGCTTATAACAGACCCCAACTCTAAGATAGGAGTGGTGCTTGAGGGCTCCAGAGAAAGCGGCCTTTTAACCGGCTCGCCGCATGGCGAATGCAAGGTTATATACCTTTCCCTGGATAGCAAAATCAAAAAAGGCGAGAGGGTCCTTACTGCCGGATTCAGCCAAACGGTGCCGAAGGGCTTGGCGATAGGGAAGGTTACCGCAACCGGCGTCGAAAAACCCAACCTTTACAAATTTGCGATCGTGGAACCTTTCGAGGATATGGGAAAGATAGAAGAGGTTTTGTGTATTGATGCGGGCGAATAACAGGCTAAAAATATACGCAGCTATCGCTTTTTTGTTTTTCCTCGAAATCACGCTATTTAGCAAATTTCGAATCCACGGCGCAAGCCCCGGGCTTTTGCTTATCGCGACTATTTTTTTCGGATTTCATTTCGGGATAATTTGCGGCCTAGAAGCAGGTCTTATTTCCGGCATTCTTAAAGATATGTTCACCCTGACGGGTTTCGGAATCAATGCGTTTTCCTTTCTATTAGTAGGAGTTTTGGCCGGATACCTTAGAAAGAAACTGGCCAGGGAAAATTTTGTCACGGAATTTTTTATTTCGGGCTCAGCCGTTTACCTTACCTCAGGCATCTACTTCCTTGATGTGGAGGCGATTGCAGGAGGTGATGTGGGCGCGGGTTTTTGGGCGATAATTTTTTACAAGGGCCTGTACACGGCTTTTGTAGCGCCGCTACTATTTTTTGTGCTTAGGAGAATATTTGTCAGGTTAAGGTAGGGAAGCCGCTTGAGAATAAAAATATTCGCCGCAACAATTCTGTTTTTCTTTGGCGCTGTTATCGCAGGGCTTTTTTACACCCAGATATTGAAAGGCAGCTTATACAGGGAGCTCTCGGAAAATAACAGAATCAGGGTGCTGCTGCTGGAAGCACCGAGGGGAAGGATATACGACAGGAAGGGAAGGGTCATTGTGAGTAACAGGCTCTCTTTCGACGTGCAGGTTATTTTCCGGGAACTGAAGGACATCGAAAAGACAGCCGCTTTGCTCAGCGATATTACCGGCATCGATCGGAAGGTCTTCTCAAGCAGGATAGAGGCGGCCGGCGAGAGGCCGTTTATGCCGGCAAAAATCGCCGAGGACATCGAAAAGGACAAGGCGATTCGGATCGAAGAAGCCACGAGGGACTTGCCGGGCGTTATCGTGACCACAAGGCCGCTTCGGAATTACATCTACAAGGATGCCCTTTCCCACGTAACGGGCTATCTCGGAAAGATCAGCGAGACGGAACTTCGAAGATACAGGGCATACGGGTATCACATACAGGATTTTGTCGGCAAGGACGGCCTGGAGCGCACGTTTAACGATTATCTGAGGGGCACCGACGGCGGCCTTCAGGTGGAGGTTGATTCCAAGGGCCGGCAGCTAAGGCGCCTGGCCGTGAAAGAACCACGCAAGGGAAAAGACCTTTATCTGAACATCGACCTGGAACTTCAGAAATTTTGTCACTCGTTAATGAAGGATAAGAACGGCGCAATCATCGCCATGGACCCCTCGAGCGGGGCGGTTCTGGCGCTTTTGAGCCATCCCGCCTTTGACCCTAACGTGTTTGTCATGCCCGGCAATTTTAAAAAAGTATCGGCCATTTTAAACAATAGGGCTGCATACCCGCTTTTAAACCGCGCCATAAGCTGCACCTACCCGCCGGGATCCGTTTTTAAGATAGTTGTCGTGGCTGCCGCGGTGGATTCCGGGAAATTCGACGAAAAAAAAACATTTTCGTGTAATGGGCGCCTTCGCGTGGGTAACAGGGTGTTCAAATGCTGGAAGGAAGAGGGGCACGGCACCCAGCATATCACCGAAGCAATTAAAAATTCGTGCAATGTATTTTTCTACCAGCTTGCGCTTTTTACGGGTGTAGACGAAATATCGAAGTACGCGTTTAAGCTTGGCATGGGAAGGGTAACGGGGATAGATTTGCCGGGGGAGGCGGGCGGCCTCGTTCCGACGCCGGCGTGGAAAAGAAAAAAATTCAAAACAGCATGGTTTAAAGGCGAAACGGCTAATTATGCGATAGGGCAGGGCTACCTTCTGGTGACGCCGATTCAAATCGCATGCATGACAAGCGCTGTCGCCAACGGCGGGAAACTCGCCGAGCCCGCCGTCTGTGAGCGGATCGAAGACATAAAATTTCGCCGGGGCAAAACGCAAGGCACAGTCCTTAAAAAAGAGACTTTGAAGGTGCTGAAAAAGGGTTTGAGGGATGTCGTGAACGAACGCCGCGGGACCGGCCTGTATGCGAGGTCAAAAAAAATTATTATATCGGGAAAGACCGGCACTGCCCAGAACCCGCACGGTAAACCGCATGCCTGGTTTGCAGGGTTTGCCCCGTTTGAAAATCCCAAAATCTGCGTCGTCGTATTTATCGAGCACGGCGGGAAAGGCGGGCTTAAGCCGGCCCGCTTTGCCGGGAAGATTATCGAAAAAGCCAAAGAGCTCGAATTGTTATGATATGAAAAATTTTGACAAAGTTCTATTCCTTTCCGTTCTTGCGATACTCGCAATCGGCCTTGCAATACTTTACAGCGCCTCAAAGGAGTATTACCATCAAAATATCGTCTTGCGCCAGGCCTTCTGGATTCTGTCCGGCATTGTGCTTTTGTTTGTCGCGGCGCGCGTCGATTATCAGAGGTTTATAAGCATCTCATACCTGCTTTACGGAATAAATATATTACTTCTTGTCCTGGTATTGTTTTTTGGCAAGGCCAGGGGCGGCGCTCACAGGTGGATAAGTTTCGGCGCATTCAACATCCAGCCCTCCGAATTTGCCAAAATAACCCTGGTCTTAGCGCTTTCCGCTTACATGAGCGCGAGGAGGGCGGATGCTGCGAAAATAAGCTTCCCGTTCGGCGCATTATGCCTGGTTCTGCCCGCGTTCGCCCTCATTCTTATAGAACCGGATCTCGGAACGGCGTTACTGTTGGTGCCGATAACCCTTGCAATGCTTTTTATAGCCGGTGCGAGGCTTAAGCACCTTGCCGGCATAGTTTTCCTCGGCATGAGCGCCCTTCCGGTTTTCTGGCGCCTCTTAAAGGACTACCAGAGACAAAGGCTTTTTGTTTTTGTGAACCCGAACATCGACCCTCTCGGTTCGGGGTATACCGTAATCCAGTCAAAAATTGCCGTCGGCGCCGGCGGGCTTTTCGGAAAAGGATGGCTTGGCGGCACGCAGAATCAGCTAAATTTCCTGCCGGAGCGGCACACGGATTTTATATTTTCCGTGGTAGGGGAAGAATGGGGTTTTTTGGGCGCGTTGATTCTGATGCTCCTCTACGCCCTCATTATATATAGAGGTATAAAAATTATCGAGACAACGCCCGATACGTACGGCAGGCTGATGGCCGCAGGCCTTGTGACGCTTTTTTCCCTTCAGGTTATCATAAGCGTCGGCATGACGATAGGTTTTTTGCCGGTCGTAGGACTTACCCTGCCGCTTATAAGTTACGGCGGTTCGAGCATCGTAACGATGCTGGTATGCATGGGGCTTCTTCTTAATATAGGTATGCGGCGGCCCTTATTTTAAGGTATAGCACATAATATTGACAAAGTAGCATATATCAAGTATACTTGAATAGGCAAATTAAAAATGAGGTGAAGATATGAAAGAAAACTCGATCCTGAAAAAGTTTTCACTGTTGCCCCAGGGCATAAGGTACAAATTGCTAATCGCCTTTAGCCTGATGTCCGTCATACCGCTTCTCGTCATAGGGTACCTGGCGAATAACTTCATATTGCTGGAAGAGGAAGTCTCGTTCGGCCAGGTCAGCGTAGTAATCCTTTTCTGCGTCATAATCGCCTGGCTTGGATTATTCCTCGCTAAAAGCATAACCGAGCGCGTTATAGACATAGCCCTGGAGGCCAAAATTATCACGGACGGAAACTACGACAGGAAGGTCCCCGTGGATACGGGCGATGAAATCGGCCAGATCGGCGAGGCGATAAATTTCCTTACCAGAAAGATAAGATCGAACATAGCCGATCTTAAGGATTACCAGGACAAGATGAGGGAGATAAACTTGGACATACAGAAAAGGGTTTCTGTTTTGTCCAACCTCCTTCAGATAGGCGAGCTTATTTCCGCCTCCGTTAAGCTGGACAGCATTTTAGAGCTTGTGGTCGGCAAGTTATCTCAACTTTATGAAAGCGGTTTTGCGGCTCTGTATTATTGCTCGTCGGGTAAGAGCAAACAATATATCATGCGGGCCTCGCACAATTTACAACAGAAAAAGCTTTTGAGAGAGCCGGTAGAGGAAGGCAAGGGTCTTTTTGGAAAGGCGCTTGCCAAGCGAAAACATGTTACGGTAGACGCCTCGTCAAAATTTTCCTCGGCGGAACAGGAGTTTAAAATAAAATATAAATGCGAAAACATAATCGCTTACCCCATGTTTATTTCAAGAGATGCGCGGGCGTTTCTCGTGGTCGGCAACGACATCAAGAATTTTACGTATACAAACGATGACATAGAGGTAGTCAAGGTTTTTGCGGAACAGCTTTCTATAGCGATAGAGAACGATATTCTTCTCCGGAAAGCCGAAAAGCTGGAGATAAAAGACGCTCTTACGGGCCTTTTCAATAAAACCTATATCTTAAACCGCCTGAAAGAAGAAATAGAGCGCTCCGTTGTTTCGCAGAGGCCGTGTTCATTCATCCTGATGGACATCGACGATTTCAGGCAATACGAAGACAAAAAGGGAAAGCCCCAGGCAGAGATTACCCTCAGGAAAATCGCCGGCCTTATAGCCGATTTTTCAAAACCGCTCGGGAAGCCGGGCGTAATCGAAAAGGACACCTTCGCCCTTATCCTGCCCGAGGTAAACAAGAAGGAGGCGATGGAGATCGCGGAGAAGACCAGGAAAAGGATAGAGAAGCTCCAGCTTTCATCCGAGAAGGACGACAGGGTAACCGCCTCGGGCGGAGTGAGCGAGAACCCCCTCGACGGCTCGAGCATAGACGAGATCATGGAGAAGGCCAAGGAGGCGCTTGCCAAAGCCAAGCAAAAAGGAAAAAATAGAGTTGTAGGCGCAGGGGTGTGAAGGGAGTCGAAGTATGAAAGCAGATATAGGAAATCTACTAAAGGTTATGATGGAGAAAAAGGCGTCGGACCTGCATGTCACGGCAAAGTCGCCGGTGCATTTAAGAATTGACGAAAAACTTTACGCGGTAGACAAAAATGTCCTGAGCGCGGAAGATGTCAAGGAAAGCGCGTATGCGCTCCTTAGTCCAGAGCAGATAAAGCAGTTTGAGAGGGACTGGGAACTGGATTTTTCTTTCGAAGTTAAGGATCTGGCGCGCTTCAGGGTAAACATTTTTTACCAGAGGGAAGCGGTTGGCTGCGCCATAAGGCTTATTCCCTTCGAAATAATGAGTTTTGAAGAATGCGGCCTTCCGGTAAATGTGGTAACCAAGCTCTGCGCCAAGCCGAAGGGGCTCGTGCTTGTTACGGGCGCCACGGGAAGCGGAAAATCTACCACCCTCGCCTCGATGATAGATTTCATAAACGCGCACAAGGAATGCCATATTATAACGATAGAAGACCCCATCGAATTCGTGCACAAAAACAAAAAAGCCATCGTGGACCAGAGGGAGGTTTACAGGGATACACATTCATTCGGAGCTTCCCTGAAGCACGTACTGAGGCAGGACCCCGATGTTATACTGATAGGCGAGATGAGGGACCTCGAAACAATAGAAAGCGCTTTGATAATCGCCGAGACCGGGCATTTGGTTTTTGCGACGCTTCACACATCAGACGCCGTCCAGACCGTAAACAGGGTAATCGACGTTTTTCCCTCCAACCAGCAGCAGCAGATAAAGACGCAGCTTTCCTTTGTTCTTCTCGCGGCGCTTTCCCAACAGCTGATTCCGAAAGCCGGCCGCTCGGGCAGGGTGCTTGCGACGGAGGTCCTCATTGCCACGCCGGCTGTCCGGAGTTTAATCCGCGAGGGAAAGATTCACCAGATGTATTCCGTCATACAGACCTCTCAGAAGGACGGCATGAAGACGATGAATCAGTCGTTGGCGGAACTGTGCAATAAGGGCATCATATCCTATGAGGTGTGCCTGCATAAGACCACGAATGCCGATGAGCTTGACAAACTGATTAAAACAAGGTAACCGGACTATGCTTCCGTTCAGGCGCCTGGTAAAAAAACAGTTGGGGGAGCTTCTGATAGAAAGGGGAATTATCACGAAGTCCCAGCTTGAGAAAGCCCTGGAGGTACAGAGGCAAAAAGGCGGCCTCATAGGCCAGATTCTCGTTGTATCGGGGTTTACCAAGGAAGAGGAAATAGCGCAGGCCCTGACCGTCCAGTACGGTTTCCCTTACCTGCCGCTCGCGAACTACGAACTCTCAAAAAGCATTGTCCAGCTTATACCGGAAAACGTAGCCCGCCAGTACTGCCTGATGGCCGTAGATAAAATCGGGGATACGCTTACGGTCGCCATGGCGAACCCGCTAAACATAAAAGCGATCGAAGACATAGAGCTCTTGACCAAGTGCAACGTGCAGGTGTTCGTTAGCACCATGACGGATATCTCAAGCGCAATTACCAAACTCTACGCCAAAGAAAAAAAATAAATGAAGCCACAACTTACGTTGGCCATGGTGGTCGACGTAAGTTGTTGGCTGAATTTACCCCCCACCACTTTTAGTGAGTTCAGCTAAAAGTGGTGCACTAAAAGTGGTGGGGGGTTTAATTCGATCCTTCAAGGGAGAAAGTCGATGGAGATGGACTTATGAAAATCAAAGATTTCCATAAGTCCAGATCTCATTAAAAATGCGCGACGACAACCTATCTATAAAAGACAGGGTAACAGAGATCCTCTGCAAGAAGAAGCTTCTCGTCGAAAATGATATTAAAAAAGCCCTCGCGATACAGAAAGAAACAGGCGGCAAACTGAGCGACATACTCATCGGGATGGGCCTGGTTTCAAGAAGCGACCTTACTTCCGCCTTAAGCGAAGAGCTCGGCATCCCCCCTATCGACCTCTCGCGCTATAAAATTTCTCCCGAGGTGATAAAACTACTCCCCAAAAAGCTGGCGAAAAACTACCGCGTTTTGCCCGTTTCAAAAATGGGGAAATTCTTAACGATAGCGATAGCCGACCCGCTTAACGTATTCGCGACAGATGACATAGCTGTGATTACCGGCTGCAAGATAAGCGTCGTCATAGCGGGCGAAAAGGATATAGACGAAGCCATAGCCGAATATTACGAAGCCGGCGCACACGAGGCAATAGAAAAGATTATAGACGGCATGGAGTCGGATGGCGATATCGAGGTGGTGGAGGAAGGCGCGGATACCGTTTCCTCGGCGCAGCTTATAAAGCTCATCCAGGAGGCCCCCGTCGTCAAAATTACAAACATGCTGCTTGCCGAGGGCGTTAAATTGAGGGCAAGCGACATTTTGATAGAGCCGCTTGAGAATACCCTGAGGATAAGATACAGGATAGACGGCATACTGCAGGAAGCCGAGCACCCGCCGAAGAAGATCCACCCTGCGCTGGTCTCGAGGTTAAAGGTCATATCGAATCTGAACATCGCCGAGAGGCGGCTTCCGCAAGACGGCCGCTTCAAAGCAAAGATAGATAACAGGGAAGTAGATTTCAGAATTTCCGTCATACCATCCAGTAACGGTGAAAAGGTGGCGCTCAGGATATTGGACAAATCGCAGGCGACGCTGGACCTTGAGAAACTGGGTTTTGAAAAGGAGCCTCTGGAAAATATAAAAAAGGCCGCCTCGAAACCGCACGGAATGATTCTTTCATGCGGGCCGACAGGGTGCGGCAAGACAACAACCCTTTATTCAATACTGAAATTCGTGGACTCGCCGGGAAAAAATATAATCACCGCCGAAGACCCGGTGGAATACCAGCTGGAAGGCATAAACCAGCTTACGGTAAAGCCTAATTTAAACCTTACGTTTGCCTCAAGCCTTCGCTCATTCTTAAGGCAGGACCCGGACATTATAATGGTCGGCGAGATACGGGACTTTGAGACCGTGGACATAGCCATCAAAGCGGCCCTGACCGGCCACCTTGTTTTAAGCACGCTGCACACGACGACCGCCAGCGGCTCGGTAGTGCGCCTCATCAACATGGGGGTGGAGCCCTTTCTCATAACCTCGAGCATGATCCTGGTAGCGGCCCAGCGGCTCGTGCGCAAGATTTGTGAAAGCTGCAAGGAGTCGTATAAGATTGACGATGTAACTTCAAAAAAACTTAAGCTTAAAACCGTCGGCGCGAAAAACACCGCCTACAGGGGCAAGGGCTGCAAGGCATGCCAGAATACGGGATATAAAGGAAGGATAGGGCTCATAGAGACGCTCGTATTATCGCCGGAGGTCCGCAACCTTATTCTTGAGAAGGCCCAGGAGCACACAATAAGGCAAGAGGCGCGCATGGAGGGCATGAGCACGTTAAGGGAAAACGGCGTGAAAAAAATCCTGCGCGGCGATACGACGGTAGAGGAAGTGTTGCGCGTTACCGTCGGGGACCAGGATATTCCGTTGAAATAGAGGGATAGATGCATAAGAAGACGATATCGGATAAACTTTTGGACATCCTTAAGGAGAAAAAACTTTTGAGCAAGATCCAGTTTAAAAAGGTGGTGAATACCCATAAAAAGCACGGGGGCAGCATAGGCAAGATTCTGGTAAAGGAAAATATCATCACCTATAAGGAACTGATGATATTTTTAAGCGAGCAGTTGAATATACCGCCGATGGACCTTTCGAAATACAGGGTAAGCCCCGATGTCGCGAAGATTGTCCCTGAGAAGCTGGCCTTCAAGTATAACCTCATCCCGATATCGAAAATCGGAAATACCATTACGGTCGCCATGTCAGACCCTACCGACATCCTCGCCATCGATGATGTAAGGGCGACGGTTCCGCGCGATATAAACAATATCGATATCGTTATCGCAGCCGAGAACGATGTGAAAGACACACTGGCGAGAACGTTCGGCGCGCCGACAGGAGACCTATCCAAAATAATCAAGGATGTAGGCGCAGAGAGCGTGGAGGTCCTCGAGGAGGAAAAATTAGACATAGGCGAGGTCACCGCCGAAAGCCAGAGCGCCCCCATCGTCAAAATCGTATCGCTTATATTAAACGAGGCGTTAAGGGGAAGGGCGAGCGATATTCATATCGAGCCGTGCGAAAGGGACTTACGGGTAAGGTACAGGATTGATGGCACGCTTCGGGAGGCGCTCCGGCTGCCGAAAAAAAACCAGAACGCGGTTCTGGCAAGGCTTAAGATCCTGTCGAGGTTGGACATAACGG
>JBARPB010000009.1:0-9897 GCA_049642705.1 Candidatus Omnitrophota bacterium | reverse complement strand
GTGTTTGACTGGTTTAAAACGCGCGACCTCGTAAAAGCGAAAAAAAAGGAACTCGAGATGATAATTGACAACCGCAGGAGCGTCGGGGACAGGATATCGCTTGATATTCGCCGGTCGCACCTTACCATGCAGGCCGCGGAAAACCGGCTAAGGGTCGCCGAAAAAGAAATCGAACACGCGGAAGAAAATTACCGCATAGCGAGGCTCCGTTACGAGGAACAGGTAGCCAAATCCACCGAAGTAAACGACGCGCTCGTACTCCTCCGGCGCGCGGGCTACAGCTATCACGACGCCTTTTACAAATACAACGTGGCCCTGGCAAGGCTCGAGCGCGTTATGGGGACTAACGTGGAGCAGGAGTGGAGGTAGGATAAATGAAAAATTTTGATTTTACGAAGATAATCAGTTTCGTTAAACCTTATGCGGAGAAATTTAAGGCCTACGCGGAAAAATTCAAACAATCAAAGAACAAGGCCTCAACGATATTGGTTTTTATTTTCATAGCCCTTATCCTTTACGGCCTCATCGTTTTCATGGGAAGCTGTGCAAGGGGCACGAACCTGAAGCGCGGCTTTCTCGAGGTAAGCGGCAGGATTGAGGGCCGCGAGTATCACGCCGGGACGAGAGTAGCCGGGAGGGTCGACGAAATGCTCGTGAAGGAAGGCCAGGAGGTAGAAGCCAACCAGAGGATAGCGCATATTTACTCGCGCCAGCGCCTGGCGCTCTTGGGCCGGGCGGAAGCGCGCGTTAAAGAAGCTGAGGCGAACCTGCGTCTGGCCCAGATAGAATACGAGCGCTACGGGCGCCTCTTTGCCGCCAGAGCCATTCCCAAAATGGAATACGACCATGTCGTCAATAACTACACGGTGACTACCGAGGAGGTTGTCGCCGCAAAGAAAGAACTGGAAAAACGCAACGCCGACCTCCAGGATACCGTTATAGTCGCGCCGATATCAGGAGTTATCGTCACGAAAATCGTACGCCTCGGGGAAGTAATTGCCGTGGGGACGCCCCTTGTAACCGTTATCAACATGGACAAACTTTATCTTAAGGTATTCCTCGCCACTGATTTCGCCGGAAAGATAAACTTAGGCGACGAAGCGAAGATTTTCCCGGACGCGCTGCCGAACTACTCCTTCAACGCCTACGTCGACAGGATAGCCCAGAAGGCGGAATTCACCCCTAAAAATGTAGAAACCAAAAGCCAGAGGGCCAAACTCGTGTTTGAAATAAAACTTAACGTCGTGGACAATAAGGGGCATAAATTAAAACCCGGCATGCCCTCTAACGGCGTCATCAAAATAAAAAAGAATGCCTCCTGGAAATCCTACCGCCGAACCAGATGAGCCCGGTTATAGAAGTAGACAATGTATCCAGAAGCTACAAAAAAATCCGCGCCCTCGACAATGCATCCCTTAAGGTAAAACGCGGCCAGATTTTCGGGCTTATCGGGCCCGACGGAGCCGGAAAGTCCACCCTCATCCACATAATCACCGGCGTCTTAAGCGCAAAAGTCGGCAAAGTCCTGGTGCTCGGAAAAGACGTCCTTCGCGACCCCGAAAGCATCAAGACCTCCATTGGTTTTTTGCCCCAGGGCCTCGGCCTTGCGCTCGCGCAGGAGTTAAGCGTTGACGAAAATATCAATTTTTTCGCCGAGATTAACCACGTTGATTATAAAGCACGCGAAAAAAGAAAAGATACGCTTTTAAGAAGCATGCAGCTCGACCCCTTCAGGACGCGGCCGGCGAAGAACCTCTCCGGCGGCATGAAGCAAAAGCTCGCATTGTGCTGCACCCTCATCCACGAGCCGGAACTGATATTTCTTGACGAACCCACAACGGGCGTGGATCCCATTTCGCGGCGCGACCTCTGGACGGTAATAAATTCCCTCGTAAAGGAAAAAAACCTCACCGTTTTTCTCACCACCGCCTACATGGACGAGGCGGCCAGGTGCCATGAAATACTCCTCTTGCACCACGGGAAAATTATCGAGAGGGGAACGCCTGACTCCCTCCCTTCAAGACTCGAAGGCAATTTCGCTGAAGTGGATGTAGAAGACCAGCAAGGCGCCCTTAAGGCGCTTCGGCAGGCGCCCGGCGTTCGCATAGCCTATCCCATGGGGGACAAATTAAGCGTTATCTACAAGGGAACGGATATGAAAGAGCTTGAGTCCCTCGTGGAAGCCGCCGGCGTTAAAGTGAAGAGCGCAAAAAAAGGAACCCCCGGCATCGAAGACGTGTTTCTTTCAAAGATAGCGGCGAAGTCCGAAGGCATAAACGAGGCCGCTTTCGAGGAGTTCTTCGAAAAGAAGCCGGAAGCGGAAGCCGCCCCCAAAGAAGGCGTCATGATAAAGGCTGAAAAGCTCGAGAAAAAATTCGGCAAATTCACCGCCGTCAATAAAATAGATTTTAGCGTAAAACGCGGTGAAATATTCGGATTTTTGGGGCCGAACGGCGCCGGTAAAACAACAACCATAAAAATGCTGTGCGGCCTTTACCAGCCTACTTCGGGAACCGGGACGATCGGGGGCCTCGACCTTTCCAGGCAGCAGTTTGAGGTAAAGGAAAGTATAGGCTATATGTCCCAGAAGTTTTCGCTCTACAGGGACCTGACCGTCGCTGAAAACGTGGAATTGTACGGCGGCATCTACGGCGTGCCTCCGAAAGAAGTCAGGCGACGCAGGGAACTTATACTTAAAATCGCCGACCTCGAGGGAAAGGGCGACCTTATAACGGGGGGCCTGCCGATGGGTATAAAGCAGCGGCTTGCTCTCGGCTGCGCTATTATCCATAAGCCGAAATGCATATTTCTCGACGAGCCTACCTCCGGGGTTGACCCCATAGCCAGGAGGAAGTTCTGGGACATAATATTTCTCTTATCGCGGAAAATGGGCGTAACGGTGCTTGTTACCACCCACTACATGGATGAGGCGGAACATTGCGACCGCCTGTCGCTTATGACAAGGGGCAATATCGTAGCCCTCGGGGAGCCAGGCGGCCTTAAAGGCCGCGTATGCGAAGAAATAGGCATCCTGCTCGAACTTACAACATCCGACCCTTTCCTCACGGTGGAAGTGCTCAAAAATTCTTTTCCCCATTCCCTTATTTACGGGGCCAACGTCCACGTTTATACCAAAAAAGAAAAGGAAGATACGCCGAAAATCAAAGAACTGCTGAAACGGCATAATATCGCGCTTACGGATATACGGAAAAAGGTGATGCCCTTTGAAGATGTCTTTGTCTATTTCTGCGAGAAAGCGGATGCCACCGTCAAAATATAATTTATGTTTTCTATACGCCGTTTTATAGCCGTCGCCAAAAAAGAAACGCTCGAGCTCAAGAGGAACAAGCTTTTCTTCCTCATGACAATGCTCGCGCCGATCATACTTTATTTTCTCTTTGCCTTCGGCTTTTCCCTGGAAGCGAAAAACATACCCATCGGCGTCGTGGACCTCGATAAAACAGACCTTTCAAGGAGCCTCATTGACTCGTTCAGAAGCGCCACGGATCTTTTTAATATAAAAAAGGTCGCGAGCAACATCAGAGACCTGGACGTGGACCTCGAGCTTAATAGAATCCGGGCCATAGTGGTAATTCCGTCGAAATTTTCGAAAGACATAAGAAAGGCAACCCCGGTCACGCTGCAGGTAATCGTTGACGGCGTCATGCCTACATACGCCAATATCGTCGGGTCATATCTTGAATCGACCATCGCGGCATTCCAGGACCGCATGCTGGGGGATTTTTTTCTAAAGAAGTATCCGGAATTCGGCAGGGGAGGCCCGGCCATCGATTTAAAGGTCAGCGCCTGGTATAACTCGTCTTTCAGGAGCCAGGATTTTATCGTGCCCGGCATCGTGGCAATAGTCATGATGTTTTTTCCGCCGCTTGTGGCGGCCATATCCCTCGCCAAGGAAAAGGAAACGGGCTCGATTCTTAACATGTTCTGCTCAAGCATAACGAAGTCCGAATATCTTTTGGGTAAGATGACGCCCTACGTGATAATTTCCTACGCGAATGCCCTGATATTCATAGCGCTGTCGATTTTCCTGTTCAAGGTCCCGATGCGCGGGAACCTGTTTTTGCTCGTTTCGGTTTCCGCCTTTTTCGTGGCATCGGCGGTGGCTGTCGGGCTTCTCGTGGCAGTCGTCGTCAATACCCAGGTCGCGGCCATACTCATTACCACCATACTTACGCTTACGCCTTCTTTTCTATACAGCGGATTCATGATACCAGTTTCGAATGTCGGAAGAGATGGAAAATACATGGCTTATATGTTCCCGGCTACTTACTACATAGATCTCACCAGGAAAATAATGGTGAAGGGCGCGCAATTTGTCCATCTAAGGTTTGATATTGCAGTAATAATCGCCTTCTGTCTCGGGTTTTATTTTCTCTGTATCAAGCTGTTTAAAAAGAGGTTGGGGTAGAACGTGTTTTTCAGGCTATTTTTGTTAATGAGAAAAGAGTTCCTGCAGTTTCTTCGCAACGTCCCGCTTCTTATTATCGTTTTATACGCTTCGACGCTTGACATTCACACTGCAGGGCAAGTAACGATGGATCTCCATAACTATCCGGTAGCCGTCTATGACCTCGACCATAGCGCCCAAAGCCGCGACGTGATAAGTAAATTGCGCAAGCCATATTTTGATGTCACCTATAATATAAACGATGAGAATAAAATAAGGGACCTCATAGAGGAAGGCGTGGTCTCCGTTGTTCTGGTGTTCCCGCACGATTTCGCCAAGAAAATCACCGCTTACCGCACTGCCCAGCTGCAGGTTATACTGGACGGCTCCAAAAGCAATGCTTCGCAGCTTGCGCTCCGGTATATATCGAACATCGTCCATCAGTATAACCTTAAGCTCACATTCACAAAATGGAAAGTATCACAGATAGCGAAGGATACCCTTCCATACGTGGACTACAGCATGCGTTATTTCTACAATCCGAACCTCATAGACCGCTGGAGTTTCTGCATCCAGGAATTCCTGATGATAATGAGCCTTATAGGGGTGCTTCTTACCGCAACCGCCATGGTCAACGAAAAGCAGTTCGGCACTATCGAGCAACTCATGGTGACCCCCTTAAGGACGCACGAAATCATGATAGCCAAAATTGTCCCCATGGTAGCCATTCTTTTTGTCGCTACCTTCATCTCGATATTCGTGATACTGATTCCCGTGGAAGGCATTCCGCTCATGGGAAACATCTGGTCGTTCTTCTTCGTGAGCCTCATATACTTTTTCACGGTAGCGGGCCTCGGGCTATTCATATCCACCATCTCTAACAACCTCTCCGAGACAGTACTGTTTTCGCTTTTGATACTAGTGCCGATAATGTTTCTCTCGGGCGCGTGGGTCGCTATGGAGGTCATGCCGAAATGGGTGCAGTTTTTGGTGCACCTATCGCCTTTAAAATATTACCTCGATTTGACAAACGGCATATTTTTTAAGGGAACCTCGTTACTTGCCATGTGGAAGTGGGTGGCGAGCCTTCTCGCCATCGGTGTGGCGGCCTTTACGGCAGGGGCCTTCCGCTTCCGTCGTGTCTTCCAGTAACACGCTGCTTGCGAAAGCAATTTGAATAATACAAAGATGTCAGGTATACTTAAAAATAACAAGAGGAGGAAACCCATGAAGAAATTTATTTTAGCGGTTTTGATTTTTACGTTACTTGGAGCGCCCGCATATTCCCAGGACTTTTCAAAAGAACCCGCTGCTGCCGAAGAAAAAGCCCCCGGCTTAAAAAAAGATTTTCGCGCTAATATCGTCATAAATAAAAGCATCGAAGAGGACGTCTTAAAAATATTAGGGGAGCCGCACATAAGGACAACCCTGGATTATACAAATTTTGAATTGTCGGGAATACCTTTCGTTAAGGGCTCGAAAATTGTCGCCAAAGAGACGTGGACGTATATTGATTTGAGCGATAAAGCAGCCTGGAAGCGCGATAACGCGGTCTTAACTTTAGGCGGCGTTATATTTTCGCGCAATGTAAAACTGATAAACGTATTTTTTGACAAAAACGGCAAGGTAATAGGATATCAGTTTGACGAAACTGTAAACTGACCTATTTTTTAATTAGCCAAAGATCCCTTTTTCAGGTAACCCGAAAAAAATAAATGAATAATAAGCCCACATTTTTACTGGTAGTTCTGGTGGCCTTTTTTGTCATGGGTAATCTTGTAGGCGCCGGAATTTTAGGCCTTCCGATACAGGCCGGTTTCGCGGGATTTATTCCATGCCTTGCGGGTATTGTTTTAGTCGGGGCAGCGCTTTTCTTCACGGGAGTAGTGCTAAGTGACGAAGCCATCAGAACGAAAAATCCGAAATTCCACTACCCGAGCCTTTACCAGGCATATCTTGGTTTTGCGGGCAAGTGGATTGCCGTAATATCAAATCTTATAATCCTTTACGGCTTTCTGATAGTTTATATTTCCGGCGCTACGATAATCATAAAAGAACTCACCAATACCGCTTTACCCGGGACGGTTATCATGCTGATATTTTTCGCAATCGTAACGGGGCTTACGGTAGTTAACCCGCGCGCCCTAAGGCATTATAACGCTTTGTTCGTAGTTTTGCTGTGGTTGTCGTTTGCGATTATCGTAATAATAGGGGAGAAACAGGTTGATCTCGAGCGGTTGCGCTACATGGACTGGAAATTTTTGCCGGTTACGATTCCCATCCTGATAACCGCCCTAAGTTTTCACAATATTATACCGAATATCTGCAAAGACCTGAAATGGGACCGCCGGGCCGTATTGACCGCTATGACGGTAGGCGTTCTCGCCGGGTACCTCATAACGACTGTCTGGTGCCAGGTAAGCCTGGGCGCGCTTCCGTTAGACGGCAAGATAAGTATAGCCAGCGCTTTCGGGAATAATTTCCCATCGACGGTGCCCCTGTCAGAGATTGTAAAATCGCCCCTTTTTGTCACCTCCTCGCTTCTTTTCGCACTAATGGCGATAATAACATCATACCTAAGCAACGGATACGCGATCATGGAGTTTATGAACGACCTTATGTCGAATTATTTCAAAAAGTCAAACAGGCTTCTTACCATCATATTGTCTTTCGGCCCCCCGCTTGTCATCGCGCTTATTTACCCGAATATTTTCCTTAACGCCCTTGACATGGTGGGAGGCCTGGGGATAGTCGTACTTTTCGGCATTCTACCGAGTATAATCGCTGTCATCCGGGCGCGCTCATCGGGCAAGAAGTCGTTTTTGGGAATCGTCATGGTTTTACTTTTTCTGGCGTTTCTCTTTCTCAAAATCGGCAAGGAAACAGGGATTTTACGTGTAAAGCCCGGGGAGAGATACGTAAGATATAATTTCACGCATTATGCGGTAAACCCGCTGTCGGCCGCAAAAAAACCCGTTAAAAAACCCGGCATACTCGATTTTTTTAATCGCTTATTTCACCCGAATTTTTAAGCGCTTTCTTTATGAAGATAGAGCCGATAATCTCGTTTACGATAGTGGCGCCTACAACAGTATTTACCACAAACGTAGCGATTTTGCTGAAGGCAGGGTCCTGCTGCATGATGAGCGCAAGGCCTATGACGATGCCGCCGTAGGGTATGAGGCCGCTTGCCGTATACTTCTTTATCTTGGGGGAAGAATGCGCTGCCGAGGCGCCAATCACGGTCCCGGCAAATTTCCCGGCTATTCTGAATATGACAAAAAACACAAGCAGCACTATCGCGACCCACGCCCCGCTGAAGCTTAAATGCATGCCGCTTAGCGTGAAAAATATCAGAAAAATAAGTTCTTCAGAGTATCTTTCAAGCATGGCAAAAATGTTCTTAGAATGGGGGTTGAAATTCGTAACAACCATGGCCATTACCATGATCGAAAGGATCTGCTCCGCATGGACAAGGGTCGCAAGCCCCCAGCAAAGAGTAACAAAGCTAAGTATCAAAACAAACAACGAGCCTTCTGTTTTTTCTTTCAACCTCTTGGTTAAGAAATTGAAGATAACGCCCATTACCGCGCCAAGAACAACCGATCCAAGGATAATAAAAAACGGGGTAAGCAAAACATTAAGAGCGTTGAAAGACATCTTCGTCAGCATTACTCTTGCCAGGACCATGGCAACGCTAAAGTTTATTATACCAAGTACGTCGTCAAAGGCGGCGACGCTCAACATCGTCGATGTGACTTCACCCTTCGCGTTGTACTCATGGCTAACCGCCAGAGCCGCCGAAGGGTCTGTCGGAGACCCTAAACACCCCAGCATCAAGGCTATGGGTATGAAAGTCGTAAGCCAGGTAGCGCCGGGTATGTGTGTGACAAAAGGAAGGACAACAAGAAATCCGGCCATGATAGCCAGAAAAGTGACTTCAGCCTCAAATAACGTGATATAAGCAATTCCCTTACCAAGCTTTTTTATCTCTGAAAATACTATAGTGCCCCCTATCGCGAATGCGATAAAGGCGATTGCGATATTCTCGATTATATCGGTTTGCGCGGTAATGTTCGCCGGCACAAAGCGGCATATTCTGGGGTTCAATAAAACCCCCGCCAAAATATACCCGACTATCTTGGGGAATTTGAGCCTTTTTAATTCCTGCCCGAAAATAAAACCTACAAAAAGCACAATGCCTATAATTAAAATACTGCTCATTTTTTCCTCATTTTGATTAAAGTATACCTGTGATATAGAGAAAGTGCAAGCAATCTCTCATTTCCCGCTCGGTTCTCATTGATTTGCAAATTCCACTTTCTACATGTATACTTAAAACAAATAAGAAAGGGGAGATTCATGAAAAAGAACTTAAAGGAACTCATCGCGAAAGAAGGGCCTTTAGTGGGCGGCATTCTACTTCTAGCCGCAATTATTATATTCGTTTTGATCGTAACCGATATTGTCGAAGTCGGAGAAGGGACGAGTCAAAAGATAGTTACTTCCCTGGTTTTTCTCGCGTTGCTTGCCTACCCTATCTTTCTACTCATCCGCCTCATAATTCGGGCCATCAGAATATCAAAAGAGCCGTAATTCGTCATTGCGAGTAGGTCACCCTTAAGGGTGACCTACATTGTGGATAACTTAAACAATCCGGGAATGGGTTTCACGAGGGCAAAAAATGCGATACGTGACCTCTCAGGAAATGCGCAGGCTGGATAAGGAAGCCGTGGAGAAATTCGGCATTCCCTCCGTTATCCTCATGGAAAATGCCGGCCGCGCCGTATACGAAGCGGCGCGCGAGATGTTATCCGGCGCGAAAGAGAAAAAGACACTTTGCGTTTGCGGCAGGGGCAATAATGCCGGCGACGGATTTGTCGCGGCCCGGCACCTCATAAATAACGGATTTGACACGGAGATTTTTTTACTTGGCGATCCCGCAACCCTGAGGGGCGACGCGAAAATAAATTACAATATACTTCATAAAATGAAGATAAAATTTAAGCTGCTGAAAGATAACCGGAAGCTCGATAGTTTCAGGGAGAGCCTGCAGCAATCGGGCCTTTTAATAGACGCTATATTGGGAACGGGCATTTCGGGAGAAGTGAAAGAACCTTTCGCGAGCGTGATAAACCTGATGAATCAATCCAAAAAACCTATCCTGGCCGTAGATACGCCCTCCGGCCTGGACGCCACGGAGGGAAAAGCGCTCGGAAGCTGCATAAAAGCCACGAAGACAGTTACCTTCGCTTTCCCGAAGACAGGTTTTATTAAAAACGACGGCCCGGACAAGATAGGGACGCTCGTCGTAGCCGACATATCCCTTCCTAAATGAAATTATAAGTTTTTTCATAGGGGGTGTGCAACCGAAACATAGGTTACATTTTAGACCGGAGAGATGGGTTACACTTTTATTATATTGTTAATAGGTTCTACTCTCTTTCTGCGTAGGTTAATAATTCCTATCGGGTGAGAGTAAAAATTTA
>JBARPB010000008.1:0-3522 GCA_049642705.1 Candidatus Omnitrophota bacterium | reverse complement strand
TGCTGTGTTTACAGAGCATTAAAAATTAAGGCGTATCTTTTAAGCTTTTTCAAGGTTTCTATTTGTCACATGTTATGAGACAAAAAGGATTGCAGTTGTCTGAGGCCCACACCGATAGTGGTATATAGATGGTGTGTGTGGCCCGAGTTCTGCAATCCCCTTGAAAAAGATTAAAAGTATGCCGGTCCTCCGAAGCATAACTACTATGAATTTCTACTTCGGCGTAGGAGGATAATTTTTCTTATCAGCTTTCAGCAGAAGGCTCTGAAACACAGCACGGCTTCCGTATCTTGACGGTGGGTATTTGGCGAGGAAAATAACTACTGCGGGCTGAGCTGTTACGGCAAAAAAAATAGGGCACGTCTAGCGTTTAAACGTGCCCCACTTTTGTGGATAACTCGAATTTTATGTCTTATCTGGCGTCCATAACCTCGTGGGCCTTTGGCTCCTGTAAGCAAAATACCTGGTGAATAAACCTGTTTATGTTCTTCGTAGCGGCGAACGCAAACGCCTTGTCGCCCTCTTTCATGGTTTCTATGGGTCGTCTTGCATCCGTGGTAAAGTTGTCGTATTCCGTTAGAATCCTGCCTGTTTTGCCGTCGGTTAACGTATAATCAACAACAAGCTTAGCAGAGCTTTTCGGCGCTAACGTATCCGCGGCAAGGGTCGCAACGCCGAATATGCTGGGCAACGCCTTCTCCGTGAAAACATAGTTTTTAATCTTCACGGTTACGATAACATCTGCTTTATCCGCGCTATCCACGGGCACGAATTTGATGTCAATTCTTTTCCTGTGTGTATCTGTAAAAATACTTTTGAATTCGCTTATTTTGGCGTTCGGGTCCTCTGCCTCGTTCGTAACCTCTTCCAGGTACACCTTTATGTGCGGTTTGTTTTTAAACTTTTCATACAGGTTGCGTTCTCTCGCGTAAGAACTCACCGCGAAACAGACGGCCAGAAAAACAATCAATACTTTTTTCATCCATTACTCCTTTCGTATTTAAAACAACTTTTTTTCCTCACCCCTTACGAGGCGCCTGATATTTGCCTTGTGTTTATATGCGTCCATGATACAAAGGAAAACACAGAATAAGACAAGGTAAATCGAATGGCGAAACACAAGAGCAAACATAGGCAAAAATATACCTGAAACAATAGACGCAACCGAAACAATCCTGAATAGCAAAAAGACAACGATCCAGACAAGGAGGCTCGCTATCAACGCGTCAGGGGCCAATACGAGGAGCACGCCTGCTGTTGTTGCGACGCCCTTTCCGCCTTTCAACTTCAGGAACATGTTCCATACGTGGCCGCTTATTACGGCGAGCCCTAAAAGAATCCGGTAGGCCTCCAATCCCATTGTTACGCCTATTGTATTGTTAAAAAATATCTCCGGAAGGAAAAATACAGCAAAACTTCCCTTGAATATATCTACGAGGAGCACCAGTAAAGCGGGCAGTTTCCCTACAACCCTGAAGACGTTTGTAGCGCCGACATTGCCGCTTCCGTGCTCTCTTATATCCTTTCCGCGTAATATCTTCGTAAAGATAAAGCTCGTCGGAATCGAACCAATCAGGTAAGCTACGATTAGTGATATTAACAAATTTACCATTATTTACCTTTCGTCCCTCGCCTGCCCCGTAACTTCTTATACCGTATCCTCACCGGCACCCCTTTTAGCGGAAAGTTTTCCCTCAGCCTGTTTTCTATAAATGCTGTGTGCGTCGGGTGAGTGGTCCTTGTGTCGTTTACAAAAACGAGAAATTCCTTCGGGAATATCCTGACCTGCGTCATATAACAGAACCTGGGCGGGCGCCTTTTGCGCGGCAGTGTAACCTTTTCCGGTTTTATTTCCTCCATGAAATCTTTTAGCGCTTCTGTGTCTATAAAGAGATCCGCGTTTGTCTTTATGGACCCAACGAGGTTAAAAGCCTCCAACACACCTTTCCCCGTCTTTGCCGAGATAAACGCGACGGGAAAATTCCTCGCATCCGGCACCCGTCTTATAATAGCCTCTTCGTACCTTGAGGTCTCTATTCCTTTTACGAGGTCCCATTTGTTTACGATTATGGCGCAGCCCTTTCCCTTTTCCCTGATATAATCGAAAATCTTTATATCGTCGGCGGTAACGCCCTCCATGCCGTCAACCAGAAGAAGCGCCACGTCCGAGCGGTCTATTGAGTTTTTCGCTCTCATCATGCTGTAAATATCCACCGCGGTCTTGACTTTCCTTTTATGCCTTATGCCCGCTGTATCGATGAGTAAAAAGGAAAGGCCGTCTTTGGTGAAATATGTATCTATCGAATCCCTGGTGGTACCGGGCTTCTCGTGCACGATGGCCCTTTCCTCATCCAGTACTTTATTAAGGAAAGAGGACTTGCCGACATTAGGGCGCCCCGTAATGGCAATTTTAATAGGGTGGACTTTTTCGGTTTCGGCCTCCGAACGCTCCGGGAGAACATTTAAAACACCGTCAAGAAGTTCTTTTACGCCCAGGTTGTGAAGGCATGAAACTCCGAATGGCTCGCCCAGGCCAAGCCGGTAGAAATCAAAAAGATTTTCTTCCTTCCTTTTCTCGTTATCGATTTTATTTACGGCTAACATTATCTTCTTGCCGGATTTACGTAGCACACGCGCTAAATCAAGATCCAAAGGTAAAAGTCCTTTTTCGCCATCGCACACAAATAGGAGAACGTCCGAAGACCCTATGGCTTTTTCAATCTGGGTTTTAACCAAAACGTATATCTCGTCTTTGCTCCGCAGCAGAAAACCGCCTGTATCTATCAAAATCAAGCTTTTACCTTTAATCCTCACCTGCTTCTCGATCCTGTCCCGTGTCGTGCCCTCCCTTTCCTCGACAACCGCATGCCTTCCTCCTGCAATGCGGTTGAAGAGGCTTGACTTTCCGACATTCGGACTTCCGACGATGGATACCACTGGCATACCCCTATTTCTCATTCAGGATCCTGTTGCCTTTTACGACGTACTGCGCTCCCGAAAGAATAGTGAGAGCTACGGTAACGTTCCACAAAATAGGCGAAAACGCGAACTTTGCGAGAACCGCTATCACGGTAAGCATCTGGAAAAACGTTGTAATCTTGCCCGCGGGGGTGGGCTTAATCTCGAGATTTCCTTTTATCAAAAAGATAAGAAGGGCGCCAAGAATGATAATGGCGTCGCGCGATATTATCGCGATAGGCACGTACGGCGGCAGTTTAAGCTCGGGCGGTACCCCTTTAACAACGCTAAGGCATATAAAAGCGCTTAAGATGAGGAACTTATCCGCTATCGGGTCCAGGATTTTTCCCAGTTCCGTCCTCTGTTTTGTGGTCCTTGCTATGTAGCCGTCTATCCCGTCGCTTACCGCCGCGATAATAAAAATAACAAGCGCCGCTTCCCAATTCCCGTAAAGGGGAAACGCTATGAAAAACGGAATAAGCAGTATCCTGACTATGGTAATCTTGTTAGCTATATTCATCTTTGCCTCGTATATATCATTTAAGGTTACAGAAGGTTACTTAA
>JBARPB010000007.1:0-11255 GCA_049642705.1 Candidatus Omnitrophota bacterium | reverse complement strand
GATTTACCGTCGGCATCTACTTTGCCTTCTTTTTTTTAGTTTTCTTTTCTTTCTTCGCTTCTTCCTTGCCCTCCGACTTGTCCTCCGAAGCCTTGGCGAAGGAGGAAGCTTTAGCGAAGGAGGGTTTTTTTTCCTCAAAGATATTTCGCACAACCTCTATATCCCCGTGGCTTTTGAAGCCCGTTCCGGCCGGGATGAGGTGCCCCATTATAATATTTTCCTTAAGGCCCCTTAGATAGTCGGTCTTGCCGCTTGCGGCCGCTTCCGTTAATATTCTCGTCGTCTCCTGGAAGCTTGCCGCGGAAATAAAGCTCTCCGTTGCAAGTGACGCTTTTGTTATCCCGAGAAGCACGGGCGTTGCGCTCGCGGGCTTTGCTTTTCTTTTCAACACTTTTTCGTTTTCCTCTTTAAATCTGGTCCTGTCCACCTGCTCCCCGATTATAAAAGACGTATCGCCAGGGTCCTCTATTTTCACCTTCTTCAACATCTGGCGGATCATTATCTCAATATGCTTGTCGTTTATCTTCACGCCTTGAAGCCGGTAAACCTCCTGTACCTCGTTTAAGAGGTATTCCTGGAGCTTCTTTTCTCCAGAGACCTTCAGTATGTCCTGCGGCACAATCGGGCCGTCTATCAGCTGCTGTCCCGCAAAAACTCGGTCGCCCTTATACACGTTTAGGTGCTTGCCGTGCGGTATCACATACTCTTTTGACATGCCCGTCGGGCTTTTAATGACCACCCTTTTTTGCCCCTTCTTCGTTTCACCGAATTCAACCACGCCGTCAATTTCACTTATTATGGAGGGGTCCTTCGGCCGCCTGGCTTCGAAAAGCTCGGCGACGCGGGGAAGCCCTCCCGTAATGTCCTTCGTTTTCGTTATCGTGCGCGGGGTCTTGGCCAGGATGTCCCCGGCGCTAACCCCGCGTTTATCGTTCACCGTGATTACGGCGCCCGAAGGAATCGGGTATATCGCCAATACCTCGTCCTGCTTGTTAAGTATGACGATCTCCGGGTGGTAGTCGCCCTTGTGCTCCAGTATTATCCTGTTTTTTATCTTCGTGCTGGGGTCTACCTCCTCCTTCATGGTAAGGCCTTCCTTTATATCCTCATACTTGACGAAGCCGTCCACTTCCGTAAGTATGGGGACCGTATAAGGGTCCCACCTGACAAAGATTTCCTTCTTGTTTACGCTCGCGCCTTCGGCGACCAGCATGAGCGCTCCCTGCGGTATTGTGTGCCTTTCGAGCTCCCTGCCGGATTTATCGTCTATGCTTGCCTGACCGTTTCTGTTGAGCACGATGTAATGGGGCTGCTTTTTCTTCCGGACGGTTTTAAGATTGTGATATTTCACTATGCCTTTATTCCGCGTCTCGATATACGACTGCTCGATTACGCGGCTTGCGGTGCCTCCTATATGGAACGTCCTCATAGTAAGCTGCGTACCGGGTTCGCCTATGGATTGCGCCGCGATAACGCCAACGGCCTCCCCCACTTCCACCACATTGCCCGTGGCGAGGTTCCTGCCGTAGCACTTCGTACATACCCCGCGCCTGGCTTCGCACGTTAGAACGCTTCTTATCCTTATACTCTCCATGCCCGCGTCCTCGATTTTTTCCGCTTTCTCTTCCGTTATTTCCTCTCCGGCTTCCGCTATAACCTCGTCCGTAACCGGGTTAACGATATTATCCAGCGTTACCCTTCCGATTATTCTCTCCGAAAGTGTCGCCACGACCTCGTCGCCCTCGACAATCGCGCTTGCGAAAACGCCGTTTAGGGTGCCGCAGTCTATTACGCTCGTAATCACGTCCTGGGCAACATCAACAAGCCTTCTTGTAAGATATCCCGAGTCGGCCGTTTTTAAGGCAGTGTCGGCCAGGCCTTTACGCGCGCCGTGGGTAGAGATAAAATAATCGAGCACTGTAAGACCTTCCCTGAAATTCGCTATGATAGGTATCTCTATTATCTCGCCCGAAGGCTTTGCCATGAGCCCCCTCATCCCGGCCAGCTGCCGGATCTGTTGCGTCGAACCCCTGGCGCCTGAGTCCGCCATCATAAAGATGGGGTTAAACGAATCTAGTTCCTCGAAAATAAGGTCGGAAACAGCCTCCGTGGTGTGCGTCCAGAGGTCGATGATCTTATTGTACCTTTCGCCGTCGGTTATGATGCCTTTTTTGTACTGCTCATCCACACGCGCTACTTCTCCCCTTGTTTTTTCGATGTATTTCTGTTTTTCCTTCGGGATGTTTAAATCATCTATCGAAATCGACAGCCCCGCCAGCGTCGCTTCTTCAAACCCGACCGTTTTTAGCTTGTCGAGGAGTTTAATGGTTGCCTCGTGACCCTTAAGATTATGGCAATTACAAATGACATCGCTCACCTTGGATTTAACCATCACTTCGTTAACAAATGGAACGCCTTCCGGCAGAAGGTCGTTAAAGAGCACCCTCCCCACGGTTGTCTGGATAATCTCACCGTCTATCCTTACCTTTATTCTTGCATGGAGCGCGACTTCCTCGTCCTGGTATGCCGTGATGACTTCGTCGGTGTCCGCAAAGGTGCGACCTTCGCCCCTCAGTCCCTCTTTCTCCTTCGTCAGATAGTAACAGCCAAGGACGATATCCTGCGAAGGCACCGCGATTGGCTTTCCGTTTGCCGGCGAAAATATATTATTCGTGGCTATCATCAGGATCCTCGTCTCCATCTGTGCTTCGAGCGAAAGCGGGACATGGACAGCCATCTGGTCGCCGTCAAAATCCGCGTTAAAGGCGGCGCAGACAAGCGGGTGTATCCTTATGGCCTTGCCCTCTATCAATATCGGCTGAAAGGCCTGCACGCCGAGCCGGTGCAGCGTTGGTGCCCTGTTAAGGAGGACCGGGTGGTCCTTAATTACTTCGTCGAGTATATCCCAAACCTCGATCTTTGCTTTTTCAACCATTTTCTTCGCGCTCTTTATGGTGTGAACGAAACCCTTCTCCCTTAGTTTGCGGATGATAAACGGTTCGAATAATTCAAGCGCCATTTTTTTCGGCAGCCCGCATTCGTGAAGTTTGAGTTCCGGCCCGATCACTATGACGCTTCTTCCCGAATAGTCAACCCTTTTGCCGAGCAGGTTCTGGCGGAACCTTCCCTGCTTACCTTTTAACATATCTGCCAGGGACTTAAGCGGCCTGTTGCCCGGCCCGAGAACCGGCCTTCCGTGCCTTCCGTTGTCAAAAAGCGCGTCAACCGCCTCCTGGAGCATCCTCTTCTCGTTCCTTATAATTACCTCGGGCGCCTTGAGCTCGAGAAGCTTCTTGAGCCGGTTGTTCCGGTTGATCACTCTTCGATATAGGTCGTTTAGGTCGCTGGTGGCGAACCTGCCGCCGTCGAGCGGCACCAGCGGCCGCAGGTCCGGCGGAATTACCGGTATTATATCCAGCACCATCCATTCCGGTTTGTTGCCGGACTTTCTGAAGTTTTCGACAATCTTCAGGACCTTTATATTTCTCTTCTGCGCGTGCGTCGTCTTCGACTCGTGTATTTCTCTTTTCAGTTTCTGGGACATTTTGTCGAGCTCCACCTCTTTAAGAAGCTCCCTGACCGCCTCGGCGCCCATCTTCGCTACGAAATCATTGCCATACTTCTCCCTGTATTCAACATACCTCCCTTCGTTTAAAAGTTCTTTTTTCTTAAGCGGGGTCTTTCCGGGGTCTATTACAACGTATTCTTCGTAATACAGTACTTTTTCCATTTCCCTGGCGTTAAGCTGAATGATATTTCCTATCCGCGAAGGAAGGGTTTTAAAAAACCACACGTGCGCAACCGGGCTTGCGAGCTCGATATGCCCCATTCTTTCCCGGCGGACACTCGAGCGCGTAACCTCAACGCCGCAGCGGTCGCATTTAATCCCCTTGTGTTTTATCCTCTTGTATTTCCCGCAGTTACATTCGTAGTCGCGCGTCGGGCCGAATATGCGCTCGCAGAACAGGCCGTCTTTTTCGGGTTTGAGCGTCCTGTAATTGATGGTCTCCGGCTTCTTAACCTCTCCCCTTGACCAGGATTTAATTGTCTGGGGCGAACTCAAGCGTATGCTAATGGTGTCGAATCTGTTTACTTCCGGCATCATTTTGCTTTTTCCTCCTGGAGCTTTTCCATCTTCACGTCAAGGCACAGGCTTTGCAGTTCTTTCACGAGAACGTTAAACGACTCGGGCGTGCCCGGCTGAAACGTGCTTTCGCCTTTAACAATCGCTTCGTATATCTTTGTCCTCCCTGTCACATCATCGCTCTTTACTGTCAAAAGTTCCTGGAGCGTATATGCGGCGCCGTAGGCCTCAAGCGCCCATACCTCCATCTCGCCGAAACGCTGGCCGCCGAACTGGGCCTTGCCGCCAAGTGGCTGCTGCGTAACGAGCGAATACGGGCCGATACTTCTTGCGTGTATCTTATCGTCCACCAGGTGTATGAGCTTCATCATGTATATGTAGCCGACGGTTACCCTCTGGTCGAAAGGCTTACCCGTCAGCCCATCGTACACGCATACCTTGCCCCCTTCGGGAAGCAACGCCCGCTTCATTTCCTTTTTTATCTCGTTTTCCCGCGCGCCGTCAAATACCGGGGCCGCTATATTCAAACCGAGAATCTTGGCAGCCCAGCCGAGGTGGGTTTCCAGAAGCTGCCCGACATTCATTCGACTAGGCACGCCGAGTGGGTTAAGTACGATTTCAACGGGCGTTCCGTCTTCCAGAAAAGGCATGTCCTCCTCCGGCAGTATCTTCGCAACAACGCCCTTGTTGCCGTGCCTTCCCGCCATCTTGTCGCCGACCGAAATCCTTTTCTTGCTGGCGACGTAAACCACCACTTTCTTCAGGACCCCGGGCGGCAGCTCGTCCCCTCTTTTCACGCGGTCTATTTCTCTTTCCTGCTCGTAAGATAGTTCCTCTATCTGGGCGTCCAGAAGGTGCATTATCCTGTTGATTTCGTTTTCTATCTGCGGGCTGTCAGCAACCTTTATATTATCGAGGTCCGCCTTTTCTACTTTGCCGAGGTCCCTTGCCTTTACGACGACGTCGTGTTTTATCAAAACCTTACCGGACTCGTTATCCAAGAGGCTCGCGGCCATTTTCTGCCCGACGAGGAGCTTGTGTAATTTCCGCGCTTTTTCCTCCTCGATTTTCTTTATCTGGCTCGAATAAAATTCCTCGATTTTCTTTATTTCCTTCAGTTCTTTTGCCCGTTCTTCCCTTGTCTTTGACCGCGCCTCTTTTCTCGCGAAAACCTTTACGTCTACTATTATCCCCTCGATGCCGGGCGAAACGGTGAGCGATGCGTCCCTCACGTCCCCGGCTTTTTCGCCGAATATGGCGCGCAGAAGTTTTTCCTCCGGTGATAGTTCCGTCTCGGATTTGGGCGTGACTTTTCCGACGAGTATGTCTCCGGGCGCAACTTCGGCGCCGATTCTGACGATGCCGTCGGCGTCGAGGTTCCGCAGGACTTCTTCGCCTACGTTCGGAATGTCCCTGGTAATCTCTTCGTTGCCGAGCCTCGTTTCGCGGGCTTCGCTTTCGAATTCTTCCACGTGCACCGAAGTGTACTTGTCCTCTTTTAGGAGTTTCTCGCTTATGAGAATGGCGTCCTCGAAATTATAGCCCCGCCATGGCATAAATGCCACCAGAACGTTCCTGCCGAGCGCGAGTTCACCGTCTTTTGTAGCGGCGCCATCGGCAATAACGTCGCCGTCTTTTACTTTATCATGCAGTTTAACAAGGGGCCTCTGGTTTATACACGTGTTAGCGTTTGAACGCTCGAATTTTCTTAAGCGATACCTTTTCCCGCCTATGACTACTTCTTCCGAATCAACGTAGGTTACGGTGCCTTTCGCCTTGGCGACCACGACAGTTCCGGAATCTTTGGCTGTCCTGTATTCCATGCCCGTGCCTATGAGCGGCGTTTCCGTTTCCAGCAGCGGCACTGCCTGGCGCTGCATATTCGAGCCCATGAGGGCACGGTTTGCGTCGTCGTGTTCCAGGAACGGGATGAGGCTCGCCGCGACGCTTACAAGCTGACAGGGCGAAACGTCCATGTATTGCACGTTTTTTGGATTCGTCGAGATGAAATCGCGCCTGTACCTGCAGAAAATCTTGTCGCTTATAAAGAAACCGCGCTTGTCCAGCCTTTCGTTCGCCTGCGCAATGATGTACTCGTCTTCGATGTCGGCGGATAAATATTCGATTTTTTCCGTTGCCCTGCCGTTTTCGACCTTTCTGTACGGCGTTTCGAGAAAGCCGAACTCGTTCACGCGGGCGTACGTGCTAAGCGAGGTGATAAGGCCTATGTTCGGGCCTTCCGGCGTCTCGATGGGGCACATCCTGCCGTAATGGGAGTAATGAACGTCCCTTACCTCGAAACCGGCTCTTTCCCTGCTTAAACCGCCGGGCCCGAGCGCGGAGAGCCTTCTTTTGTGCGTAAGTTCCGCAAGGGGGTTTGTCTGGTCCATGAATTGCGAGAGCTGGCTCCTACCGAAAAAGTCCTTCACGACGCTGGAAACGAGTTTTGCGTTTATCAGGTTGTGGGGCATGACGCTGTCGAGGTCGTATATGTTCATCCGTTCCCTGACAGATCTTTCAAGCCTCACCATGCCTATTCTTAACTGATTAAGTAAAAGTTCTCCCACGGACCTTACGCGCCTATTGCCGAGATGGTCTATGTCGTCTACCGGGCCGCCTTCGTTCTTTATCTTTATAAGCCTCTTTATCACCTTTATAAGCGTGTCGCCCTCAAGTATTGTCTTCTCGAGGGGCGCGTCCATGGAGAGTTTCCTGTTGAGCATAAACCTCCCCACGCGGCCGAGGCTGTATCGCTTTCGGTCAAAGAAAAGCCTATCGACCAGCCCGAGCGCAGAATCCAGCGTCGGCGGATCGCCAGGCCTCAGTTTCCTGTAAATTTCCAGAAGCGCCTCCTCCCTAGATCGCGCGTAGTCCCGGTCTATGGTCTTCACGATCTCAGGAAGTTCCTCGCTCAAAACCGAGAATTTCCTGATCTTCGAATTCCATATTCTTTTCGCCAGTTCCTTTGTTATTCTCTCGCCCGACTTCGCCAGTATGGAATTGGACGCCGCGTCAATGATATCTTCGGCCAGAACGAAATTAACATATCCTGCGAGCTGGCTTTCCCGCGTCAGCTTGACCTTCTCGATGCCGCTAAAGGCCTTCAGGATATCCTCGTCCTTTGATAAACCGAATATCCGCAAGAATACTGAGCCGATAAATTTCTTCCTTCTGTCGAGATAGACGTAGAGGATGTCCGTTGGGTCGAATTCGAACTCAACCCAGGCGCCCCTGTACGGTATTATTCTCGCCGAAAAGATTCTTTTGCCGCTTGGGTGCCTCGATTCCTCGAAAGAGATGCCGGGAGAACGGTGAAGCTGGCTTACCACGACGCGCTCGTCGCCGTTAATGATAAACGTGCCGGTCGGCGTCATGAAAGGAATGTCAGAGAGGTATACCTCCTGCTCCTTTGTCTCCTTCGGTGTTTTCAGCCTGAGCCGCACGCGCAACGCCCCGGCGTACGTCATACCGGTCTTCAGACATTCTTCAATCGTGTATTTCGGCTTCCCGACGGTATAATTCATATATTGCAGCAAATACCTCTTATCCGGCGTCTCGATAGGGAACATCTCCTCAAGAAGCCCCTCCAGCCCTTTCGGTTCTTTTTTGTTTTTAGCGACACCTAGCTGTAGAAATTTCTCGTAGCTTGAACGCTGGATTTCGATAAGGTTAGGGAAATCGAAGCACTTCTTTATTTTCGCGTAATTCTTGCGCTTTACCATAGCTCCTTCTTATTTTAGCTCGACTTTTGCGCCTACTTTTTCGAGCTGGGCTTTTATCTTTTCCGCTTCTTCTTTTGTGGCGCCTTCCTTGACGGGCTTCGGAGCCGCTTCCACGAGTTCCTTGGCTTCCTTAAGGCCGAGGGTCGTTACGGCGCGTATCTCCTTGATTACCTGTATCTTGTTCTTGCCGATGTCCGCAAGTACCACGGTGAAGGCGGTCTTCTCCTCGGCCGCCGAGGCCCCTCCGGCGGCACCCGGCGCTCCGGCCATCGCCATTCCGGCCACGGCCACAGGCGCTTGCGCGCTTACGCCGAATTTCTCTTCGAGCACCTTGACGAAATCCGCGAGCTCGAGAACTGTCATCTTCTCAAGCGTATCCATTACGCCTTTCATTTTGGCGGTGAGCTCGACCTTCGCCGCTTTTGTTTCTTCCTTCTTCTCCTCAGCCATTTTTTTTGCCTCCCTCTTTTTTCCGCTTTATCTCGTTAATTGCATAAACTAGATTTCTTAATAACCCACCGAGCGCCCCTACAAATCCAGTAATGGGGCTCATCATGCGGCTTAACATGAGAGCGAGCAATACCTCTCTGGAGGGCAGCATCGCCATATGCTTAAGCCTCTCAACGCCCTCTACCTTTCCGTCTATCATCGCGCAGCTCAGCTTGAAGGAATTGTGGTTTTTCGAAAAACCGACAAGCGTTTTGGATGCCGCTATAACGTCTCCGGTAAAGCCTATTCCAACCCCCCCCTTGATGAATTGCGCCATGTCCTCAAACTTCAACTGGTCGAAGGCCCGTTTTAGGACAGAATTTTTAACCACGAAATACACCGAGGAGGATTTAAGCAAATCCTTCCTGAGCCGTTCGACCTCGGGCGAGCTTAAGCCCCTGTAGCTAGTGATAATGAAGTTGGGCGACGACTCGAACCTCTCCACGAGCTCCTTAAGCATGTACATCTTTGTAGTTATTCCGAATTTTTCTTCCATACCAACCTTTTCAACCAGTTACTTCCTGAATTCCGAAATATCAAGCTTAAGGCCCGGGCCCATCGTGGTAGCAAGCGTCGTTGACCTCACGACCTGAGGCTTGTTCAAGCTCGGATTTGACAAAAATACCGCCTTTATAATCTGCTTTATGTTTTCACATAGCGCGTCTTTTTCGAATGAGATCTTCCCGACGCCGAGGCGTATGCCGCCCTGCTTGTCCATCTTAAACTCGATTTTTCCGGCCTTTACCTCTTTCACCGTCTTCTCTATATCATCGGTAACTGTCCCTGTTTTTGGGTTGGGCATAAGGCCCCTCGGCCCCAGTATCCTGCCAAGCTTTGCTATCTCGCGCATTACGCTCGTAGCGGCTATCGCCACGTCGAAATCGCAAAAGCCGCCCGAAACCTTCTTTATTAACTCGTCGGCCCCGACAAAATCAGCTCCCGCGTCTTTGGCTTTTTGCGCGTCTTCGCTCTTGCAAAAAACCGCGACCCGGATATTCCTCCCAGTTCCGTGAGGAAGGGTCGCTGTTCCGCGCACCGGCTGCTGGGCCTCTTTCGGGCTTATGAAGAGATCTATAGAAAGTTCGACGGTCTCGTCGAATTTCGCCTTCGGCGCCTCTTTCAATATCGCCACGGCTTCCTCGAGTTTATACGGCTTATTCTTTTCGAACAGCTTCTCCAGCGCCTTCTTCTTTTTGCTCATCTTTTTCCTCAAGTCTCTTCGCTTCTCTTTTTTCGACTACATCTATACCCATGCTGCGCGCGGTGCCTTCTATTATCTTCATGGCGGCCTGCATGTCGTTCGCGTTTAAGTCCTTCATCTTTGTCTTCACTATCTCTTCCACCTCTTTTTTTGTTACCTGGCCGACCTTTTCCTTGTTCGGCTCGCCGCTTGCCTTGGCAATACCGCAGGCCCTCTTAAGGAGCACGCTTGAGGGCGGGCTTTTTATTATAAAGGTAAAGGACCTGTCTTCGTAAGCGGTGATTACAACGGGGAGGGTAAGCCCTTCCTGACCTTTGCCCTTCGTTTTATCGTTAAATGACTTGCAAAACTGCATTATGTTGAGCCCGTGCTGCCCGAGCGCAGGGCCCACCGGAGGGGCAGGGTTCGCCTGTCCTGCCGGACAGTATAGTTTAATTACTGCTTTAATTTTTTTCGCCATCTCGCCTCTAAACCTTCTCCACCTGCCACATCTCGAGCTCAACAGGTGTTGCTCGGCCGAATATCGATATTGCTACTTTTACCTTGCCCTTTTCGTGATTTACTTCTTCCACTACGCCGTTAAAATTGTTAAACGGGCCTTCCTTCACGCGTATCGCCTCTCCCTTTTCGAACAGGACCTTCGGTATCGGCTTTTCCTTCGTCGTCTCTGTCTGTTTTAGTATATTCTTTATTTCCGCGTCCGTAAGCGGGGTCGGCCGCGAGTGCGGCCCTACAAAACCCGTAACGCCGGCCGTACGCTTTACGAAATACCAGCTGTTGTCGTTGAGTTCCATCTCCACGAGCACGTAACCCGGGAAAAATTTTCTCTCGCTTATTTTTTTCTTGCCGCCCTTGATCTCGGCTACCTGTTCCGTCGGCACGATGACCTGCGCGATGAAATCTTTCGCTTCGGGCGCCTGCTCGAGTTTCTTCTCGAGGGTCGCCTTCACCTTTTCTTCAAAGCCTGTCTGCGTGTGTATCACGTACCACTTCTTCGCCATTTTACCTCATGACGAAATTGATGAGCGTCGACCATATCAGATCGCAAAAGCCGATAAAGACCGCCAGAATAATCACAGAAATAATGACAACGACCGTTGAGTTAATCAGCTCCCGCCTTGTCGGCCACGAAACCTTCTTCAGTTCCAGCTTTACTTCGTTTATGAACTTTACGGCTTTATTCATATACAACTATGGCAGGAGCGGCAGGACTCGAACCTGCAGTCACGGCTTTGGAGACCGTTGGTTTGCCAGTTAACCGACGCTCCTAACCAATCGGTGTAATCCTCTTTAATCTGTGTAATCAAGTTTTCTTTATTTCCTTATGCTTGGTGTGTTTCCGGCAGAACCTGCAATACTTGGAACGCTCCAGGCGATTCGGATTTTTCTTCTTGTTTTTTAAAGAGCTGTAATTGCGCCTCTTGCACTCGGTGCATTCGAATGTAATAATTTCCGCCGGCATATTATTCGATAATCTCCGTTATTACGCCTGCGCCGACGGTGTGTCCGCCTTCGCGTATGGCGAACCTCAGCCCATTTTCCATCGCGATGGGCTCTATGAGGGCTATTTCGATTGTTACGTTGTCGCCGGGCATAACCATTTCCACATCCTTGGGGAGCGTGACAGAGCCTGTTACGTCGGTTGTCCTGAAGTAGAACTGGGGCCTGTAGCCGTTGAAAAACGGTGTGTGGCGGCCGCCTTCCTCTTTTGTCAGGATGTAGACCTCGCCCTTGGCTTTTTTGTGGGGTTTTATGCTTC
>JBARPB010000006.1:0-8605 GCA_049642705.1 Candidatus Omnitrophota bacterium | reverse complement strand
GAAGAAGGCCCATCCCGATCAAGGAGAGCGTCTTTGAAAGGGCATGCGACTTCGCAATTATCGCCGTAGGCCTTGGGGCAAACAGGGTGCTTACAAAGGTTGCGCCGGAAATAAAACTCGATAAGTGGGGCGATATTTTAGTGAACCCAGAAACCATGGAGACGTCGGTGAGGCGAGTCTATGCCGGCGGCGATATTGTGGGCGGAGAAGGAACCGTAATCGAAGCCATGGGCATGGCAAAAAAGGCTTCCGCGGCAATAATTAAATATCTTTCCGAACGGCCGAAATAGTGCTATAATATTGCGGCAAAAGGAGAGAAAGTTATGACAAAACAGGAGATTTTAAAAGTCGTCAAGAAAAAGAAAATAGGTTTTGTGCGCCTCTGGTTTACTGATGTTCTGGGTTTCTTAAAAAGCTTTGATATACCCGTAGGAGAACTCTCGGGTGCCTTAAAAGAGGGCATGGGGTTCGACGGCTCGTCCATAGAGGGTTTTTCGCGCATCGAAGAGTCCGACATGATAGTGAAACCCGATCCGGATACCTTCCAGATTATACCCTGGATAAGAGAGGATAAACCCGTTGCTAGGATCTTTTGCGACGTCCTTGAACCTGACGGAAAGCCTTTCACGGGAGACCCAAGGTACGTTTTGAAACGGAATCTCGCGGAAGCAAAAAAAATGGGGTTTACATTTAATGTAGGGCCGGAACTGGAGTATTTCTACTTCCGAAACAAAGGCGGCACCCAAATACTGGACAGGGGAGGGTATTTTGATCTCACGCCGATGGATATAGGCCAGGATTTAAGGCGCAAAACCGTTCTCATGCTTGAGAAGATGGGCATAAAGGTGGAATACTGGCACCATGAAGTCGCCAGTTCCCAGCACGAGATAGACCTTCGTTATAAGGATGCTTTGACCATGGCCGATAACGTAATGACATACCGCATGGCCGTAAAAGAAGTAGCCATGAACAACAATCTTTACGCCACATTTATGCCGAAGCCGGTGTACGGAATAAGCGGAAGCGGCATGCATACCCACATGTCCTTATTCAAGGGTAAGAAGAATGCCTTTTTCGACAGGAGCAATAAGATGCACCTTTCAAAAACGGCAAAGTATTTTATCGCAGGGTTATTAAAACATGCCAGGGAGACCTGTTCGGTATGCTGCCAGTGGGTAAATTCCTACAAGAGGTTGGTACCAGGCTACGAGGCGCCCGTGTATGTCTCGTGGGCGCAGAGGAACCGCTCGGCGCTCGTAAGGGTGCCCGTATATAAGCCGGGAAAGGAAAAGGCAACACGGATTGAATTAAGAAACCCCGATCCCGCGTGCAACCCCTACCTGGCATTTTCGGTAATGCTCGCCGCGGGGCTCGAGGGCATAAAGAAGCGATACGCGCTGCCGCCGCAGGTTACCGGCAACATATATGAAATGACCGAATCCGAACGCAAGAAAAAAGGTATAGAATCGCTGCCCGACGACTTATTTGAAGCAATACAGTTAACGGGAAAAAGCGCGCTTGTCAGAAAGGCACTGGGTGATAAAGTATTTGAGTATTTCATCCGTAATAAAAAGGACGAGTGGAACGAATACAGAAAACAGGTGACAGAGTACGAACTGGGCAAATATCTGGCGATATTATAGCGTTTTATAGCGTATAGTAAAAGGAGAGAGAGATGGCAGAGGGAATGCAAGATTTCATGAAGAAGGTTATCGAAAAAAATCCGGACGAAACGGAATTTCACCAGGCGGTCCAAGAAGTAATTGAGTCCGTAATGCCGTTTCTGGAGAAGAACCCGAAATACGTGAAAGCCAAAATTCTGGAAAGGATTGTAGAGCCCGAGAGGGTGATAATGTTCCGGGTTCCGTGGACGGATGATAAGGGAGAAATTCACGTAAACCGTGGATACCGCATAGAAATGAACAGCGCCATAGGGCCTTACAAGGGCGGCCTTCGTTTCCATCCGACGGTGAACCTCGGAATTTTAAAATTTCTTGCTTTTGAACAGGTATTTAAAAACAGCCTCACCACGCTCCCGATGGGTGGAGGAAAAGGCGGTTCCGATTTCGACCCCAAAAAGAAGTCCGACGACGAGGTAATGAAATTCTGCCAGAGCTTTATGACAGAACTTGCAAGGCACATAGGCCCTAATACTGATGTGCCGGCCGGCGACATAGGCGTAGGTTCACGTGAGATCGGATTCCTTTTCGGACAATACAAAAGGATTCGCAACGAATTTACCGGCGTGCTCACGGGCAAGGGAACTAGTTGGGGCGGTAGCCTCATAAGGCCGGAAGCGACCGGATACGGCACAGTCTATTTTGCCCAGGAGATGTTAGGTACAAAGGGTGAATCTATTAAAGACAAGATTTGTGTTGTTTCCGGTTCGGGCAACGTAGCGCAGTACACCATAGAAAAACTCCTGGAATTAGGTGCTAAAGCCGTTACGCTTTCCGATTCCAACGGGTATATATATGATAAACACGGTATAGGCAAGGAAAAACTCGAATTTGCAAAGGAACTTAAGAATGTAAGACGCGGCCGCATAAAAGAATATGCAAAAGAATACGACTGCGAGTATTTCGATTCAACGAAGGGCAGATGGCCCTGGGAAGTCAAGTGCGATATAGCATTTCCCTGCGCCACGCAGAACGAAATACACGAAAAAGACGCAAAGATACTCGTAAAAAACGGCTGCATCGCGGTTTGTGAAGGCGCAAATATGCCCACAACGCCCGAAGCAATTAGATTATTTCAGAAAGCCAAAATTCTGTGTGGTCCCGGCAAGGCTGCCAACGCAGGCGGGGTTGCCGTATCGGGCCTTGAAATGTCCCAGAACACCCAGAGGCTCTCTTGGGGGCGGGAAGAGGTGGATAAGAAATTGCATGAGATCATGATAAAGATACACGATACCTGCGTTAAGTACGGTAAAGAAGGCAAGTTTATTAACTATGTAAAAGGCGCGAATATCGGAGGATTCGTAAAAGTTGCCGATGCGATGCTGGACCAAGGGCTGGTGTGATAGCCTACCCTATTATAACCTGCCAGATATAATCAAATAATAATGCCGAAAAGAAAAGACATCCGCAAAATCCTGATAATAGGCTCGGGCCCCATAATTATAGGCCAGGCCTGCGAGTTTGATTATTCCGGCACCCAGGCATGTAAGGCATTGAAGGAAGGGGGTGATGCGGTAGTGCTGGTTAATTCCAATCCGGCCACGATAATGACAGACCCTGGCATGGCCCATAAAACCTATGTAGAGCCGCTTACCGTAGAGAGCCTTGAAAAAGTTATAGAAAAAGAAAGGCCCGATGCCCTTTTACCCAACCTTGGAGGCCAGACAGGCCTTAACCTCGCCTGCGAGCTGCACAAAAAAGGAATCCTCAGGAAATACGGCGTTGAAGTTATAGGCGTAAAGACCGACGCAATAGAACGCGGGGAAGACAGGATTGCTTTCAAGGAGACGATGAGGAAACTCAAGATACCGATCCCGAAGTCAGAACCCTCGCACTCCGTCGAAGAAGCGGAAAAAATCGCCGAAAAATTAGGTTACCCGGTAGTTCTGAGGCCCGCTTACACGCTTGGCGGAACAGGCGGGGGTATAGCATACAACGTGGAAGAACTCAGAACCATCGTAAGCCGGGGCCTTGCGGCGAGCATCGTGCACCAGGTTTTAGTGGAAGAATCCGTTCTCGGATGGGAAGAATTGGAACTCGAGGTCGTAAGAGACCATAAGAATCAGAAAATTACCGTCTGTTTCATAGAAAACATAGACGCGATGGGCGTCCACACCGGCGACAGTTTCTGCTCTGCCCCGATGCTTACAGTTCCGGAGAAACTAGAGAAACGCATGCAGGAACTATCCTACAAGATCGTTGACGCCATCGGCGTTGTCGGCGGCACGAATATCCAGTTTGCCCATAATCCGAAAGATGGCAGGCTCGTCGTAATAGAGATAAACCCCAGGACCTCCAGGTCTTCGGCGCTTGCCTCCAAGGCAACAGGTTTTCCGATAGCGCGCATTTCCACCAAACTCGCCGCCGGCATAACCATGGATGAGATTCCATACTGGAGGAAGGGGACGCTTGAGAAATACGAGCCATGGGGGGACTACGTTGTCATTAAATTTGCGCGCTGGGCTTTCGAAAAATTCCCGCAAGCCAAAGATGTAATAGGAACACAGATGAAGGCCGTAGGCGAGGTAATGGCGATAGGAAAGACGTTCAAAGAAGCGTTTCAGAAATCGATACGCTCCCTTGAGATAAAAAGATACGGCCTGGGGAACGCCAGGAATTTCAAAAACCTTGATCCGGAAACGCTGAAAGAAAAACTCTCTTACCCAACGAGTGAGCGTATTTTCCTCATGTATGAGGCGCTTCGAAAAGGCATAAGCGTGGAAGATCTCCATCAGCTTACCTATATAGGACGCTGGTTTCTCAAGGAAATGAAGGAACTCGTGCAGTTCGAAGAGGAATTGCTCAAGTTTAAATGGAGAGACCTGCCGGACAAAGAAGTCATAAAGGCCAAGGAGTGGGGCTTTTCGGACAGATATCTCGCCGGGCTTTTCAACGTGAAAGAAAAGGACGTGAGGAAGAGAAGAATTGCTCTCGGGAAAACGGAGAACTACGCGGCAGTTCCCGTAAGCGGCGTAGAAGACGCAGCATATTACTATTCCACCTATAACGCCGAAGATACGGTTCCCGTATCCCCCAACAAAAAGGTCATGATCCTGGGCGGCGGACCTAACAGAATCGGCCAGGGCATCGAATTCGATTATACGTGCGTTCACGCGGCGTTCGCCCTGCGCGACCAAGGATACGAATCGATCATGGTTAACTGCAATCCGGAAACCGTCTCCACCGACTATGATACCTCAAATAAACTCTATTTCGAACCGCTTACAGTCGAGGATGTCCTCTCGATTTATGAAAAAGAAAAGCCGATTGGCGTTATCGTCCAGTTCGGCGGGCAGACCCCTCTTAACATAGCCCAGGAATTAAAGGATAACGGAGTCGTAATCCTCGGGACAACACCGGAAAGCATCCACCTTGCCGAGGACAGGGAGCGTTTCCGCGAGAAGATGATAAAACTCGCTATTCCGCAACCGGAAAGCGGGACAGCGCGTTCGCTTAAAGAAGTAATTAAAATCGCGAACAAAATAGGATACCCCCTCATGGTAAGGCCCTCTTATGTTTTGGGCGGCCGCGGCATGGAAATCGTATATGACGAAGAGAGATTAAAAGCTTACGCCCAGAAGGCAATTAACGTAAGCCCCGAGCATCCCATGCTTATCGACAGGTTTCTCGAGCAGGCCCTTGAGGTGGAAGTCGACGCCCTCTCCGACGGCGAGGACACCTTTGTTGCCGCCGTAATGGAACACATTGAGCTGGCGGGCGTGCACTCGGGCGATTCCGCCTGCGTTATTCCCGAGAGAACCATCAAGGATAAGCATATAAAAACAATAGAGAAATACACAAGAGAGATCGCAAAAGAGCTAAAGGTTGTAGGCCTTATGAATATACAATACGCCATATGCGAGGATAAGGTTTATATTCTCGAGTCCAATCCGCGCGCCTCGAGAACGGTCCCGCTCGTTTCCAAGGTCATGGGTATCCCGATAGCGAGAATAGCCACCCAGGTCATGCTCGGCAAGAAACTCTCGGAATTCCCGGAATTAAAAAAGAGAAAGATACCTTATGTGGCCGTCAAGGAGGCGGTTTTTCCATTTAACATGTTCCCCGAGGTGGATCCGGTGCTCGGCCCGGAAATGAAAGCGACGGGAGAGGTTATGGGTATTGCCGAGACCTTCGGCATGGCTTTCTATAAAGCCCAGGAAGCCGCGGGCACAAAACTGCCTTTAAAAGGAAATGTTTTGCTTACCGTAGCCGACAAGGATAAAAAATACCTCGTGCCGATTGCCGAGCGGCTTAAGAGGCTTAAGTTTGATATTATTGCCACCGACGGCACGAGCCGTTTCCTGGAGAAGAAAGGCATAGAAAATACCAGGATAAACAAATTGCATGAAGGAAGGCCAAACATTGCCGATGCGATAAAAAACGCCGAGATAAGCCTTATTATCAACACGCCTGTAGGCCGCAGTTCAAAGTACGACGACAGTTACATACGCATAAAGGCCATACAGCACAAGATTCCCTACATCACTTCGCTTACGGCAGCCGAGGCGAGCATAGAGGGCATCGAATCGGCAATAAAAATGAAAATTTTGCCGAAATCGTTACAGGACTATTATAAAACAGCAGGGTTGACCAACAAATAAGGAAAAGGAGGACATTGTGATGACGACAGAGGTTAAGGTTAATGCAAAGATGGCAAGAGAAATGGGTCTTACAGGCGAGGAATTCAATAAAATAAAAGAATTATTAGGGCGGGACCCGAATTTCACGGAACTCGGCGTTTTTTCTGCAATGTGGTCGGAGCACTGCAGTTATAAGAATTCAAGAAAACTTTTCAACCTGTTTCCGACCAAGGGAAAGCAGGTTCTGGTGGGCGCCGGAGAGGAAAATTCCGGCATCGTTGACATAGGCGACGGCATGGGAGTAGCCTTCAAGATAGAATCCCATAACCATCCCTCAGCCGTAGAGCCTTTTGAAGCATCGGCCACGGGCATAGGGGGGTGCTTAAGAGACATATTTACGACGGGCGCAAGGCCTGTTGCGGGTTTGGGGGCACTGCGCTTCGGAAGTCTGGACAATGAAAAGGTTAAATTCCTGTTTAAAGAGGTAATAAGGGGTCTCGCTCATTATGCCAACACGGCGGAAATTAGCGCGGTCGGCGGCGATACCTATTTTGACGAAAGCTATGAAGGCAATCCTTTAGTTAACGCTTTCGTCGTAGGCATAGTGAAACATAAAGATATCGTAAGAGGTGCTGCATACGGCGTGGGGAACCCCGTATATTATATAGGAGGGGATACTGGAAGAGACGGCGTGGGCGGAGCAAGTTTCGCATCGCAAGAGATAACCGAAGAATCCACCTCTTCCAAGAGCGCCATTGCCATAGGCGACGCGGAACTCGGAAAACGTCTAAGGGAAGCCTGCCTCGAACTAATAGAAAAAGGTCTCGTAGTCGGCATGCAGGACATGGGGGCAGCGGGCCTTACGTGCTCTTCGTGTGAAACGGCATCGAGAAGCGGAACAGGCATAGAAATAGATGTTTCTTTGATTCCCCAGAGAGAGAAAAACATGACGCCTTACGAGATTTTATTATCCGAATCCCAGGAGAGGATGCTTGCCATTTTAAAAGACGACAAAGAAAAAGAAGCGCTCGAGGTGCTTAAAAAATGGAACATAAAGGCGGTTAAAATAGGAAAGGTTACGGATGATAAAGTGATGAGGGTTAAAGAAAAAGGCCAAGTGGTCTGCGAAATTCCGGCCAACGCGCTTACAAAAAAGGCGCCTTTATATGACAGGGAAGCAAAAGAGCCGACGTATCTTAAAGAAGTCAAGGAACTGGACCCCTCGTCGGTAAAAATACCCGACGATTTGAACAAGGTGCTTATTAAACTTCTGGATTCCCCGACTATTGCGAGCAAGGAATCCGCCTACAGCAAATTTACGGCTATAGATAAAGACGCGGTGATAGTAGGCGCCGGTTCTGATGCCGCGGTAATTAAAGTTAAAGGCACGAAAAAGGCGCTCGCCATGAGCGTAGATTGTAACGGCAGGTACTGCTATTTGAATCCATACAACGGGGCCATGATGGCCGTAGCGGAAGCCGCCAGGAATATAATCTGTTCGGGCGGAAGGCCGCTTGCCATTACCGACGGCTTGAATTTCGGCAATCCCATGAAACCCGGCAACTACTGGCAGTTTAAAAAATGCATAGAAGGACTTTCCGAGGCATGTTCCGTTTTAGATACGCCCGTTATAAGCGGCAACGTAAGTTTTTACAATGAAAACCCCAAGGGCGCCGTGGATCCGACGCCGATGGTGGGCATGGTGGGCCTTATAAAGGATGCGGATAAATGTGTTACACAGGATTTTAAGGACGAGAGCGACATGATAGTACTTCTCGGCGAAAATAAAGCCGACCTTTCGGGCAGCGAATACTTATACTTAATCCACAAACAGAAAAAGGGCAATCCCTCGATAGATATCAAAAAAGAGAAAGCCGTGCAAGGTGCGTGCCTTGAAGCGATTGAATCGGGTATAGTTAAATCCGCTCATGACTGTTCGGAAGGAGGATTGGCCGTAACGCTGGCCGAATCGTGCATTACGAATTCCAAGAAAATGCTGGGCGGCACAGTAAAACTGGACGATATAAAAGACGGCAATTCGAGACTTGACGAGGTGCTTTTCGGAGAGGCGCCGTCCAGAATAGTTGTTTCAGTAAGTAAGGGTGATTTGGCAACGCTCGAGAAAATAACGAAGAAACATTCGGTCCTCTGCCGCGTATTAGGAAATACCGGAGGAAGTAAACTCGTTGTTAGCGATAGAGACGCGGCAGTTTTGGAATTGTCAATAAAAGAGCTCAGTGACACCTGGAGGAATGCGATTCCGTCACGCCTCTAATAATTATGACAAAAAAAGCGGCTTTCGACAACGAAAAATACCTGAAGGAACAGACCAAAGCCATCCTGGAG
>JBARPB010000005.1:0-16289 GCA_049642705.1 Candidatus Omnitrophota bacterium | reverse complement strand
AAGTGGTTTAAAGTGGAGGAAAGTGGTGAAATAAATGTTCTACGGCGAACATGAACACAAGCTTGATAAAAAGGGCAGAATCATAATCCCCTCGAAATTCCGCGAGGTCAGCAAGGAGAACTACATCGAGAAATTTATTGTAACGAGGGGTCTTGATACGTGCCTTTTTATGTTTCCGGAGGATGAATGGAGGCAGCAGGAGTCGAAGTTTAAGGCACTTTCGTTCACGAAAAGAGAAGCAAGAAAGTTCAACCGGCTTTTTTTCTCGGGCGCGGTCGAAGTCGCACCCGACAAGCAGGGAAGGATCATGATACCGTCCTACCTGAAACAATACGCCGATATCAGGAAGGAAATAATCCTTATCGGCGTTTCAAACCGGATCGAAATCTGGAACAAAGATAGATGGTATGAGTTTTACAAGGCGACGAAGGAATCGTTTGAGGATATCGCCGAAAAACTGATTGATTTAGAATGAAGAACAAAAAGGGGGTAGCCATGTTTACATTTAGTGTCGTGAAGAAAATAGGAGAAGGAAGCTATCTTGACGAAGCACTTTTTATCATCGAAAGGGTCAGAAGGGAAAGAGCGCTTAACATGCATTGGATGAAAACCAAGAACAAAAAGTGCAAGACCAAATCTTCTACCAGAAATGAAAAGGGCAAGTCCTCATAAACCGGTAATGGTTAATGAGGTCATTGAATTCCTACAACTAAAAAACGGTTATAAAGTTTTAGATGCAACTGTTGGTTGTGGCGGGCACGCCGGTTTTATCCTGCAAAAAATCCTGCCGGGCGGGCTTCTTATCGGAATCGACAGGGATAAAAAATCGCTCGAAATCGCCAGAAATTACCTCAGGCCCCACGACAAGACATACAGATTGGTACAGGCAAATTTTAAAGACATAGATAAAACCTTGGGAAATCTTGGCATCGAAAAAATCGATGCAGCGCTCTTTGATTTGGGCCTTTCCAGTTACCAGATAGAAGACCCAAGCCGCGGGTTCAGCTTCAAGGGCGACGGATATCTCGACATGCGGATGGACCCGTCGCAAAATCTCTCGGCTTATGATATCGTGAACAGGGGTAAAAGGGAAGACTTGGAAAGGATCATTCGCGATTTCGGCGAAGAGCGATATTTTAGGAGGCTAACGGATTTTATCCTTGATCGAAGGAAAAAAGCCGCGCTAACTTCAACGAGCGAACTGGCAGACCTTATAAAAAAAGCGGTTGGAAGACGGTACGCCTCGCAAAGGATACATCCGGCCACGAGGACATTCCAGGCGCTGCGAATCGCGGTAAACAGAGAGCTGGATAACCTTGACGAGGTGCTCGGCAAGGTTTTGGGCTTCCTCGGCCCCGGCGCAAGGCTCTCGGTTATTTCGTATCATTCGCTCGAAGACAGAATCGTCAAAACGCGATTTAAGGAATTCGAGAAAGTGGGCGAGGGCCGCATACTCACAAAGAAACCGCTTACACCGGGGGCCGAAGAGATAAGGGAAAACCCGCGTTCCAGGAGCGCCAAGTTGCGGGCTTTTTCCGCCTTCGCCAAGGGAGAAATTCATAGTAGATAGGCTTCGGCGGATCCGCCGAAGCTGAACGCGAAAGCAATTCAGCGTAGGCGGAGAAAAGGTATAATGGAAAAAACAAGGTTTTTAAGGACGATTGTCGGCATAACGACGTGCGCGGTATTAGCACTTTTTTACGCCCACCAGCAGGTAGAGCTCCTCAAGACGAGCTTCCTCATAAATAAACACCACCACGAGGTAACCTTGCTGCTTGACCAATACAGATATTTGGTATATAATCTTTCTCGGCTGGAATCGCCGGGGAGGATCGAAAACACGCTTAGCGTGAAGGAGATTACCCTTTGCATGCCTAAAAAAAAGAACATACGCCAAAAACAGAATCTAAAATTGTAAGTGCACATTAATTTTAGCAAAACTCGCCATTTTTCCGTTCTAATTGTATTCTGTTTTCTGTTCGCAATCCTTCTCGCCCGCCTTTTATATATCCAAATATTACGCCATACGTACCTCTCGGACCTCGCGGACAAGCAACACAAGCTTTTCCTCAGGTTAGAGCCGCAAAGGGGAAATGTATATGACAGGCGAAACAGGGTGCTGGCTATATACATGGATGCGCCTTCTATTTATGCCGTCCCTAAGGAGATAAGCGACAAGGAAAATAGCGCGCTCATCCTGGCGGAAAAGCTGGACATTGACAAGGAAAAACTGCTGCGAAAATTCAAGAAAGACAATTATTTCGCCTGGGTAAAAAGAAAAGTCGATTCCGAGACGGCGGGCAAGATCGAAGAATTGCGCATGCAAGGGCTTTACCCGATGAGCGAACACAAGAGGTTTTATCCCGGCGGAAAGCTTTTATGCCATGTCCTGGGGATGACCGGCATTGACAACGAAGGCCTGGAGGGCATAGAACTTTATTACGACAGGGAGCTGAAAGGCAAACCCGGCTGGCGCCTTTCCTCAAAAGATGCGAAGAAGAGGGAGGTCGTTTCTTTCCAGAGGGGTTTCGTGCCCGCGCGCGAAGGCAAAAGCATTGTCCTTACCCTTGACGAGGTTATCCAGCACATTATAGAAAAGGAACTCGAGAATCTTGTACGGCGGTACAGGCCCAAGGCAGTTTCCATCGTAGCGCTTGACCCCGCATCGGGCGAAATCTTAGGTTTGGCCAATTACCCCTGGTTCGACCCGAACGATATTTCCGGCGTCAACGCCTCCGCGGTGAGGAACAGGGCCATAACTGATTCGTTTGAGCCGGGGAGCGTTTTCAAGGTCGTAACGGCAAGCGCGGCGCTCGAGGAAAAAATTGTCGATTTTGATAGCGAATTCTACTGCGAGAACGGCGCCTACAAAATCGGCAAAAGAACGTTGCACGATTACAGGCCTTATGGTACATTAAAATTCAGGGAGATAATAGAGCGCTCAAGCAATATAGGCACCGTTAAGGTAGCGGGCAAATTGGGCAGGGAAAAGCTGGCGGCGTATATAAAGCGTTTTAATTTCGGGGAGGCCACGGGCATTGACCTGCCGGGCGAAGCTACGGGCATAATGCGAAACCCTTCGAGCTGGACCCCTGTTGACATGACGACGATACCCATGGGGCAGGGCATTGCTGTTACGGCGCTGCAACTTGCCTCCTGTGTCGGTGTTATAGCAAACGGCGGCGTCTTAATGCGGCCTTATGTTGCAAAGAAATTACTCGACGAAGAAGGCAACGCCGTATGGAAAAAGAAACCGGATGTCATAAGAAGGGTGATTTCGGAAGAAACCGCCGGTAAGGTTAAGAGATTGCTCGCCGGAGTCATCGAGAGGGGCACCGGGAGGCGTGCGAGGCTCGAAAATTTCAGGGCATGCGGCAAAACCGGCACCGCCGAGAAGGTAAATCCGAAAGGCGGGTATTATAAACAGAAATATATAAGTTCTTTTATCGGCTTCGCGCCTTACGAGAGGCCCGCCGTAGCGCTGGCTATCTGCGTGGACGAGCCCAGGGGCGAACACTTCGGGAGCCGCGTCGCCGCCCCGGCCTTTAAGCGTATAATGGAAAAGATCTTGCCCTACATGGGAGTCGAAAGCGATAAAGGTGAAACTGGAAAAAGTTCTTGATGGTTTAAGCGTCGAGATAGACCCGCGCCTTGCGGAAACCGACATATCTTGCATTTCGGCCGACTCGAGGCACGTAAAAAAGGGGTGCCTTTTTATTGCGGTAGAAGGCCTTAGGTTCGACGGCCATAAATTCGTGAACGAGGCGCTCGAAAAGGGCGCCCTCGCCGCGGTCGTGGACAGGAAGAAACGCATGTCACAGAGCGAAACGAGGATTATTAGGGTCCGGGACACAAGAGAGGCGCTTTCGGTAGCGGCAAAGAACTTCTACCGCTCGCCGTCGGAAAGACTGAAGGTTATCGGAATAACCGGGACAAACGGAAAAACGACAACGTCGCTACTCATAGAAAGCATATTCAAAGAGGCGCTCATCCCGTGCGGTGTAATAGGCACGATAGAGTACAGGACCGGCAGGCGAAGCGTCCGGGCGCCCTTGACCACACCGGGCGCGCTCGGCACGAACGCATTGCTCGATAAAATGCTTAAAAACGGGCTGCGCGCGGTTGTGATGGAGGTCTCAAGCCATGCGCTCGATCAGAAAAGGGCCAGCGATATTTATTTTGACGCCGCCGTTTTTACAAACCTCACGCACGAACACCTCGACTACCACGGTACATTAAGGCGTTATTTTGCGAGCAAAATAAAGATTTTCGAAAACCTTAAAAAAAGCGGTACCGCGATAATTAACGCGGACGAAAGATACACCGGATTGTGCGTGAAAAAAATAAAGAATCGCAGGATAATTACATACGGCTTGAGCAAAAACGCTGATATCAGCGCAAGGGTCGAAAAAGTGCACCCTCTCGGCTCCTCTTTTACCGTCAGGATACGAAAGAAAAAATCGATTTCTATTCGGACAAAGCTGGCGGGCCTGCATAACGTTTCGAACATTCTCGCGGCCGTATCGGCTGCAATTTCGCAGGGCATCAGCGCAAACGCCGTAAAAAGGGGGATTGAAAAGGTAAAAAATGTACCGGGCAGGCTTGAGCCGGTGGGCTCAGCCCGGGCGTTCAAGGTCTTTATAGATTATGCCCACACGCATAATGCCCTGGAAGTTGTCCTTAAGTTCCTCAACCGAATTAAATCCGGGAAAGTCATTACGGTTTTCGGCTGCGGCGGGGAAAGGGACAGAAGGAAGAGGCCGCTTATGGGAGGCGTCGCGCAGAAATTTTCCGATTTTGTCGTGATAACCGGAGATAACCCGCGAAACGAAAATCCCGCGAGAATTACCCGCGAAATAGTAAAAGGGATGAACAGAAAAAAACGAAATTACTGTATTATTCCGGACAGGAAAAAAGCCATAGAAAAGGCTTTAAAAAAGGCAGGCGAAGGTGATATAGTGTTAATAGCGGGCAAGGGCCACGAAAAGGTACAGGTTATAGGGAATAGAGAAATACCATTTGACGATAAGAAGGTAGCTCGGAAGATACTGCAAAAATCCAAATGACAAAATCCAAATTCCAAATAAAATACAAAATCCAAAATCCAAAATTAATTTCCACGGATTCGCGGACAATAAAGAAGGGCGAGATATTCCTGGCCATAAAGGGCAAGAAGTTTGACGGCCACGATTTTGTCGAAAAAGCATTTGAGAAAGGCGCTCGAGCAGCGATTGTATCAGGCAGCAGGGGTTTAAAGGCCGGCTACAAAATTGTAAAGGTCAAGAATACCGTAAAAGCATTGGAGGATATCGCCAAGGCGCACAGGTTAAAGTTTAATATTCCCGTTGTGGCCGTTACCGGCTCAACCGGCAAAACGACGGCAAAAGAGATGATAGCGCATGTTCTCTCGGCGAAATATAACGTGCTTAAAAGCGAAAGGTCAAATAACAGTTTCGTGGGCCTTCCGCTCGCATTGGTAAAACTCGATAGAAAGCATGACGCGTGCGTGCTGGAGATGGGAATGAATCACGCCGGCGAGATTGATAAGCTGTGCAAAATCGCAAGGCCGGACATAGGTGTGATAGCAAATATAGGACCGGCGCATCTCGGATTTTTGGGCACCGTGCAGAATATCTTCACGGCCAAATCGGAACTTTTGAATAATTTGCCGGAAGACGGCGTCGCGATATTGAATAACGATGACGTTTATTTAAAGCGTCTCAACCGCCTGAAATGTAAGAAGGTTTATTTCGGGATCGACAGAAAAGGCGATTTCCGGGCCGAGAACCCGGAGTACGGAAAGAACGGGTGGCGCTTTTCCATAGGGAAAGAAAGATTTGAACTGCGCCTTCTCGGGAAACACAATATTTACAACGCCTTGATTGCAATCGCCGTCGCGCGGCAGTTCAACATGGGCTACCGCCTTATCAGCAAGATGATAAATTCATTCAGGCAAGGGTGCCCGATGAGGCTGGAATTCAAGAGCGTCCGGGGTGTAGGAATACTGGACGACAGCTACAACTCAAACCCTTCTTCCATGAAGCGCGCGATAGAGGCGCTCACCGATTACGATACGGACGGGAAAAGAATTATCGTAAGCGGAGACATGCTGGAACTGGGAAGGCGAGCGAAAACTTTACATGAGGCATTAGGCAGGACAATCGCAAAAAGCCCGGTGGGGGTTCTCATAACGCTGGGGAAGCTCTCAAGATTTACAAGCGAAGCAGCAAGGCAGAAAGGCATGCGCACGCTGTATCACGCCGCATCGTACGGCGACGCCGCGGGTTTTTTAAGAAAGGTCACAAAAGCGGGCGACGTGGTACTGGTGAAGGGCTCGCGTGAAATGGAGATGGAGAAGGTAATCGAAAAGTTTAGGTAGACCCAAACATGCTATATCACTTACTATATCCCCTGAAAGACCTGTGGTTCGGGTTTAACGTATTCAAGTACATCACGTTCAGGGCGGCAATGGCGAGTATCACGGCGTTTGCGTTAAGCGTGATAATAGGCCCGATTATTATTAAGAAACTCTCGCGCCTCAAAATGTGCGAGTTGCCGAGAAAGGAACACGTCGAAGACCTCTACGCGCTGCACAAACACAAAGAGGGCACGCCGACAATGGGCGGCATCGTTATCATATTATCCATTTTGATTTCCACTCTTCTATGGGCCAGGCCCGACAACAGGTTCATTATCCTTTGCCTAATAAGCGTTCTCTGGCTCGGCATAGTCGGTTTCATAGACGATTACATCAAGCTAATCAAGATAAAATCGCTGGGATTGAGCGCTACGGCAAAATTCGCCGGGCAGCTTATCCTGGGCATAGGCGTGGCGGTCTACCTCTATTTTGACGCTCAGGTTTCCGCCGCGCTTTATGTGCCTTTTTTAAAACATGCGTTGTTTAATCTGGGTGTGTTTTATATTTTGTTCGTCGTCCTTGTTATTGTCGGGACGAGCAACGCGGTAAATATAACCGACGGCCTGGACGGCCTGGCGATTGGCTGCGTCAGTTTCATAGCGCTAAGTTACAGTGTAATCAGTTACCTAACCGGCCACCTAAAATTCAGTGATTACCTGAATATCTATTACCTCCCGGGAAGCGGCGAGCTTACAGTATTCTGTGCCACCCTGGTTGGCGCGGGATTGGGATTTTTGTGGTTTAATTCTTATCCGGCGACGGTTTTCATGGGCGATACGGGGTCGCTTCCCCTTGGGGGGGCTATCGGCATAGTAAGCGTTTTGATAAAAAAAGAAGTGCTTCTCTTGATAGTGGGCGGGATATTTGTCGTGGAAGTTGCGAGCGTGATTATACAAGTCATATCGTTCAGGCTTTACTCAAGAAGGGTTTTTCGGATGGCCCCGCTCCACCATCACCTGCAGCTTTTGGGTTGGCCGGAACCTAAAATTACCGTGCGTTTCTGGATAGTGGGGTTTATGCTGGCACTTTTCGGGCTGGCGACGTTGAAACTGATGTAAGGATGGACCTTCGCAACAAAAAAGTTACCGTGGTGGGCTTCGGTAATAGCGGAATCGGATGCGCGCTGCTTTTATATTCAGAGGGCGCCATCGTTTCCGTTACGGATAACGCCGATACCGAGAACATAAGGAAAAACGAGGCGCTTCTTAAAGAAAAGTACATCGCCACGGAAATCGGCGCCCATACCGAGGCATTCCTCGCCGATACGGAGCTCTTCGTGGCGAGCCCCGGCGTAGGGGCCTCTTCGCTGCCGCTTCGTTACGCAAAAGAGAACAACATCCCGGTAATAAGCGAGATGGAGCTGGGGTACAGTTTCTGCAAAGCACCGATAGTCGCTGTTACCGGTACAAACGGGAAATCGACGGTGGTTTCGCTGATAGGCAGCATTCTCGGTTCGGCCGGCATTCCCGTTAGGGTGTGCGGAAACATAGGAAATTCGCTATCCGGGGAAATATCCGCCCCCGGCCAAAGGCGCATTGGAAAGGACGCGGTAGTCGTTCTCGAGGCAAGTTCCTTCCAGCTGGAGCGGATAAGTTCTTTCAGGCCGAAAATATCCGTTATACTTAACGTTACAGAAGACCACCTGGACAGGCACGGCGATTTTTGGAATTATTTTGCGGCCAAAAAGAATATATTCAAAAATCAGAAAGAAGGCGACATTACCGTATTGAATTATGACGACGGGAATGTAAGGAATCTGGCCGAATCCGGCCGGGTCACTTCCAAGGTCCTTTATTTCAGCGCTAAGAAAAAGGTCGAGGGCGCATACCTGGACAAAGGGGTTGTAAAGATATTCTTAAAGAGGAAGGCAAAAGGCCTGTTTGACCTGAAAGAAACAAACCTGAAAGGCGCTCACAACACCGAAAATATTCTGGCTTCTGTTTTGGTGGCAACCTTACTCGGGGCAGACACCCATTCCATAAAAAAAGCGTTGAAAGATTTCGTCCCGCTTGCGCACAGGTTTGAAATAATAGCCAAAGTCGGAGGGGTGGAATTTATCGATGACTCCAAGGCGACAAACGTGGATTCGGCTTGTCGCGCGCTCAAAGCAGCCGGAAGGCGCACTATCCTCATAGCCGGCGGTAAGGACAAAAACCTCCCGTACGAAAAGGTCATACCGGCGTTGAAAAAAGGCGTAAAAAAAGTTATCCTGATAGGCGAGACGCGGCATAAAATGCGCGGTATCTTTGAAAAATATGTAGCCGTTGAAGAAAAGGATTCGCTTGAAGAGGCGGTTCGCTCCGCCTATAGAAGCGCCTCCCCGGGCGGGTGCGTGCTTCTTTCGCCTATGTGTTCGAGTTTCGACATGTTTCGGGACTTCGAACACCGGGGCGAGGTATTCCGCGAAGCGGTAAAGAAACTGAAACATGCGTGAGATAAGAAGGTCGATTTTTATCATTGCGCTTACGCTTATCGCAATAGGCGTTGTCATGCTGTACTCCTCAAGCGCTATATACGCGTATGAAAGAAGCGGCGACGCCGCGTTTTTTTTAAAAAAGCACTTGTGGTTTCTGCTCTTTGGTTTTATTCTCATGCTTTATACCATGTCCATAAATCTCACGGAAGTCGGAAGGTCCTCGCGAATTTTAATGATAACAGCGATTTTGCTTCTCTCGGCCGTCCTGATCCCGGGCGTGGGCACCTCCGTGCGCGGAGCGCGGCGGTGGTTCAGAATCGCCGGGACGTTGAGTTTCCAGCCGTCCGAATTCGCAAAGTTCGCGGTCATAATATACATGGCCTCCTTTGTAAGCAGAAGGGGCTACAGAATTAAAGATTTGTTTCAGGGGTACGTCCCGGTTATCTCGGTGGTGTTACTGACGAGCGCCCTTGTTTTGCTGCAGCCCGATTTCGGGACATCCGTTTCAATTTTTTTTATAGGATTCCTCATTATTTTTGTCTCTGGCGCAAAACTAAAACACCTAATGACGACGGCGCTTCTCGGGATTCCGTTTCTGTATTACCTGGTATTCAGCGTGCCGTACAGGCGTGAAAGAATATTAATCTTCCTTAACCCCTGGCGGGACAAGGAGAGCGCCGGCTTCCAGATTGTCCAGTCGCTTCTCGCGCTGGGGTCGGGGGGGTTGCTCGGCGTCGGGCTGGGTGAATCAAAGCAGAAACTTTTCTATCTCCCGGAGGCACATACGGATTTCATCTTTTCCATAATAGGCGAGGAACTTGGATTCGCGGGCGCGACTTGCGTTGTTATGTTGTTTGCAGTTTTTGTGTGGCAGGGCATGCGCGCTTTTTTTAAGGCAGAGCGGCCGTTCAATAAAGTCCTTATATTCGGCATAACGAGCATGATAGGGCTTGAGGCGCTGGTCAACATCGGCGTAAACACGGGAGTTTTTCCCACAAAGGGTCTGCCGCTTCCGTTTGTGAGTTACGGAGGGTCCTCACTTCTATTTCACATGGCCGCCCTCGGGCTGTTGTTGAACGCAATGAGAGAACAATGAAGGTATTAATCGCTTCCGGCGGGAGCGGTGGGCATATTTTTCCCGCTGTTTCGCTTGCAAGGGAACTCAGGGTAGGCGGCGCGGAGTTAATTTTCGTCGCTTCAAGAAGGCGCCTTGACAGAAACATCCTGGAGAAAGAGCCGTATAAAAAGATATTTCTATCCGCCAATCCGATGCCGTATAAATTCGGGCCTCGCGCGCTTGTTTTTCCCTTTAAACTGGCGCTCGACGGACTCTCTGCCTTCTTTATCCTTATTAAATACAGGCCGGAGGTGGTTATCGGTTTCGGTGGCTATACCTCCGGCGCCCTCGTACTGCTGGGTGCGATGATGAAAGCAAAAACGCTAATACACGAGCAGAACGTGATCCCCGGCAGGACAAACAGGTTCCTTGATAAAATTGTCGAGGGGGTGGCCGTAAGTTTCCCCGAAACCGGGAAATACTTCTCCAACAGAAACATAGTGATTACCGGAAACCCCTTGAGGAAGGAGAGTCTGGAAGAGACCCGAAGCGGTGCCCTCGGGGATTTTAAGCTCGATAGGGATAGAATGACCATCCTCGTCATGGGTGGGAGCCAGGGCGCCCGCTCACTTAACACGCTGGTTTCGGAAAGCATGGTGCTGCTTTCGGAGGCAAGAAAAGGGCGTTTACAGGTTATCCACATAGCCGGCGCAAGAAAAACGGAAGAAATCCAAAAACGCTATGACGAAGAGGGGATACGCGGCCGGGTATACGCCTTTATCCCGAACATAAACGAAGCGTACAGCGTAAGCGATATGGCAATCAGCCGTTCGGGCGCGGCGGCGGTCTTTGAACTCGCCGCATTCAGGAAGCCGATGATCCTTATACCCTACCCGGACGAAAAGAATAACCAGCGCTTTAACGCGATTTATTTTGCAAAGAAGAACGCCGCGATTTACAGGGACGAGAAAACCCTGAGGCCCGAAGAGCTAAGGGACTTGATATCGGACCTCATTGATAATGCCAACAGGCGAAGGGGGCTTTCCGAAAACGCGGGAAAATTGAGCGTTATCGATGGAGCGAAGAAGCTAGCGGAGATTGTATGGGCGATAAAAAAATCCACATGATAGGCATAGGTGGTATCGGCATGAGCGCCCTCGCTTTTATCTTGGCCGAGACGGGATACAGCATAAGCGGCTCGGATATCGAGGAGAATAATGTTATAAAAAAACTGCGCCGGAAGGGCGTGACTGTAGATATAGGCCATGACGCCTCCCGCATAAAAGGCAGGGATCTCGTGGTATATTCCTCGAGCATCCGCGCTGATAACCCCGAACTTTTGCAGGCCCGGAAGGACGGAAAGAAAGTAATCCCGCGGATGGAACTTTTAAAAATGGTCATGGAAAAGCATAAAAGGGTTATCGCCGTTACCGGCACTCACGGAAAGACCACCATCACGGCGATGGCGGCACATCTCGCGGAAGAGGCGGGTTTCGACCCTACAGTTCTCATAGGAGGGGAATCGCCGCATTTTGGCGGGAACGCGAAACTCGGAAAGGGCGGGACGCTCGTAGCCGAAGTGGACGAAAGCGACGGCAGATTCGTGATGCTTGAGGGCATTACGCATATTATCATCCCGAATCTCGAGAAGGAGCATGTGGAACATTACAGGGACGAAGCGCACCTCGTGAAAACCTTCAGGGATTTTTTAGGCAGGGCCCGGCCCGGAGGCGTGTTTTTTTACAATTTCGATGACGCCAACTTAAAAAGAATAAAAGGCGCCTATAACGGCAAAGTTACGAGTTTCGGTTTTTCCGAAGGCGCAGACATACGCGCAAGCGCCGTAAAAAAAGAAATATTTAAAATCGATTTTGACTGTTTACTCCGAAGAAAAAAAATCGGCCGTTTCACCATAAACACACCAGGCATTCACAACGTCTTAAACGCCACGGCCGTAATCTCCTTAGGCCTGGATCTCGGCATAGACAAAAGTCGCATAAAACGCGCACTCGCTCGTTACAAGGGCGTTAAAAGGCGATTTGAAGTCATAGGTGATATTAACGGCGCCAGGGTCGTAGAAGATTACGCGCATCACCCCACGGAAGTAAAGGCGGCTATTTCCGCCGCTTATTCCCTAAAGCCCAAGAGGCTTATAACAGTATTCCAGCCCCACCGTTACACGAGGACAAAATACTTTTATAAAGAATTCGCCTCCTCGTTCTCGGGCTCGGATGAGGTCATTCTTGCGGGCGTATATTCCGCCAGCGAGCAAAGAATAGAGGGCGCAAGTTCAAAGCGAATATACGATATCATGGCGAAGGATAAGACGCCCCCAGTAAAACTCATGGAAACGGAAAAAATAGGGGAATATCTCTGCAGAAATACAAAAAAAGGTGACCTTGTTCTCGTGATGGGGGCGGGGGATATAGGGAAGGTAATAAATGAAGAGTGTATTTTCGGAAATAAGAGACAAAGTAGTTTTTGATGAACCACTCAGCAAGCATACCACGTTTCGTATAGGCGGGCCCTGCTGGGTCTGGGCCGAGGTGCGCGACGAAAAAGAGTTGAGAAAAATTTTAAAATTAGCGAAATTGAAAAAAAAGAGAGTAGTCATAATAGGCAATGGAAGCAATCTCCTTGCGGGCGATCGAGGCCTGAGGGCCGTGGTAATCCGCCTAGCCGGCCGTCATTTTAAAAAGGTGCGTTTCGCGGGCCCGACGGTAAAAGCCGGCGCGGGCGCGCACTTAAGGCACCTTGTTAACCTGGCCTGCCGGAGGGCCCTTAAGGGCACAGAAGGGCTTGCAGGTATTCCCGGCACCCTCGGCGGCGCGATTTTCATGAATGCCGGATATGAGGGAAATATATCGGATTGCCTGGAATCCGTTCGGGTAATGGATAAAAGAACCGGAAAAATCCTCGTATTAAAAAAGGCAAAAATAAAATTTAATTATCGACATTCAGACCTGGATGGTTATATAATATTAGGGGCGACATTATGCTTGAAAAAGGACGATAAAAAAAAGCTGCTGAAAAGAAAAAATAAACTGTTGAGGATTAAGAAAAAGGAACAGCCGCTCGGCTCGCCGAGCGCCGGGTGCGTTTTTAAAAATCCGAGAAGGGCTCTGCCGGCTGCCAGGTACATAGACATGCTGGGTTTCAAAGGAAAGGGGATAGGCGGCGCGAAGGTTTCGGAAAAACACGCCAATTTTATCATTAATTCAAAGGACGCAAAAGCAAGCGACGTTTTACGCCTCATGGAGATTATAAAGAGACGTGTTAAATCCGAGTTCGGCGTTGAACTGACCCCGGAGATAACAATACTCTAGTTCAAATTTAAAATTTAGAAGTAAAAATGAAAAATTATAATGCAAAATTAAAAACCGTTCGGAAATTTTGAATTTTAAATTTTGGCTTTAAATCTTTAATTTTACATTTTTCATTAAGACGATATGAAAAACTACGGTAAGATAGTTGTGTTTGCCGGCGGGCTTTCCAGCGAGCGCGAGATTAGCCTAAAGAGCGGCAGCGCCGTCTACGGGGCGCTTAAAAAAAGAAATCAGGACGTAGAACTCGTCGATGTAGGCGAGGATGTCCGCGGCGCATCGAGGAACACAAACGCCGATGTCGTTTTTATTGCCTTGCACGGGCGCTTCGGCGAAGACGGGACGGTCCAGTCGATTCTGGAAGAGGCGCACATCCCTTACACCGGTTCCGGCGTTCGGGCGTCTCGGCTTGCGCTGGACAAACTCGCTTCGAGGGAACTTTTTTTAACAAATGGTTTAAAAGTGCCCTCCTACAAGGTCATAAGAACCGGTACCGGCATCGATGACACCTGCCGGGAATTTGAGACGCCGTTTGTAATAAAACCGCAGCGCGAAGGTTCGAGCATAGGCCTTTCCATCGTAAGCGACAAGGCCCACATAAATACGGCCCTGGATATGGCGTTCGGCTACGGCGAGACGGCTATCGTAGAGGAATATATACACGGCAGGGAGCTCACCGTGGGCATTCTGGAGGATTGGGCGCTGCCCGTTGTGGAAATCGTGACCGAACACAATGTCTATGATTTTAACGCAAAATACCTGGACGAAGGGACAAAGTATATCGTTCCGGCGTCGTTACATGGAGATGACTTTAAACGGGCGCAAGACTTTGCGCTTAAGGCGCACCGCATCCTCGGCTGCAGGGATTTTTCGAGGGTCGACATGAGAATGGATTACGACGGCAACATTTACGTCCTGGAGGTAAACACGATTCCGGGCCTGACGGAGCGAAGCCTCCTGCCGAAAGCGGCGATGGCCAAAGGCGTAAGTTTCGGAGATTTATGCATGAAACTCGTTAATTTAGCATATAGAAGAAAGGGGACGAACAATGGCAAAGGGTAGCAGGAAGAAGATAAGAAAAGAAAAAGAAACGCCGGATGCAAAAAAAACGCTGGCGAAGAAGGCCTTGCGCATAGCCCTCGTTCTCGCCGTTATCGCCGCAGCCGGTCTCGCGATAAGGAATTCACGCTATTTTAAACTGGAGAGCGTAGAAGTCGTTGATGTAAGCTGCGCCGCCGCCGGGCTGGAAACGGACGGCTCATTGCAGGCAAACATGGGGCGAAACATTTTCGACATAGACATTGCTTCCCTCGCCTCGCGGATCGAAACCACCTACCCGGCCATAAAGAAAGCCGTCGTAAAGAGAATTCTGCCGAACCGACTTGAGATAGATATTATCCCGCGGCTTCCGGTTGCCAAAATAAAGGACAAGCGCGGCTATTTCCCCGTTGACAAAACGGGCATGGTTTTATCGCCGGATATGAAAAGTGGGAGGCTGCCGGTTATAATCGGCTTTTCCATGTGGCGGCGTCCAAGGGCCGGCGAGCGGCTTAAAAATGAGCAGCTGAAAAACACGTTCCGCCTCATAGACGCGATAAATGAAACATCCGTTTCGCTGTATTACGAAGTAACCACGATAGACGCCTCCAGCAATAGAAACCTTTCTCTTTACCTGGGAAGCGGCATTGAGGTGAAAATAGGGGGCGAGGACTTTTCGGGGAGACTAAAAAAATTAAAAGAAATCCTTGCCGACCCGGATCTGGATAAAGACAACATTAAATATATTGATCTAAGGTTTAAGGATGTCGTAATCGGACCTAAGTAATGGGAAAGATAGTAACCGTTATCGACCTGGGCTCGAGCAGGATCGCCGCGGCACAAGCCGATATAGCCAACGACGGCCGCGTCTCGGTTTTGGCGCTCGGGGACACGAACTCAAGCGGCATAACGAGCGGTTGTATAACCGATATCGGTAAGACCGTCAAGGATATATCTTGCGTAATGGATAAAATCCATGGCCGCAAAGCGAGAAGGGCGAAGAACGTGTTAGTTACAACCGGGGGCGCGGATACAAAAATGGATATCTCGCGCGGGATGATTCCGCTCGCCAGGGCGCCGCGGCAGATTACAAAAAAAGACGTGAAAAGATGCCTGGACATAGCGGCAATGATAAACATTCCCCTGGATAGGGTTTGCGTAGAGAAAGTCGTAAGGAGATTTTATATAGACGGCGGGAGGGCAGGGATTAAAGACCCCCTCGGGCTTTACGGGGTAAAGCTTGAGGCCGAAACTTTTATTGTAACGGCAAACCATTCCAAAATTCAAAATATTACAAAATGCATAGACCATGCCGGGTTTTTGCTGGACGGCATATACCTTTCGTGCATGGCATCCGCCAACAGCGTTCTTGATGCGGAGGAAAAGGTAAGAGGCGTGCTTCTCGTTGACATAGGAAGTTCTCTCACCGAGGCCCTGGTTTTTAAGAACAATATTTTGCAAAATTTCATGGTCCTCGAGAAGGGAACGGAAAAGTTCGGCAGGTTATTAAGCGAGATATCCGGCACTCAGGAAGCCCGCTCGGCCGATTTTTCCTCAGTCGTTGTAACCGGCCCCGGCGCCTTGCCCGACGGCGTGATCGAGGAGACGGAGAAGGCGTTTAAGGTCCCTGCCAGGATAGGCACCGCGAGGAAAGCGGGCTACAACCTGAACTCGCGGGATGCCATTATTCACACCGCGACGATAGGCCTGATAGAGGGCATGGCCGGGGAATATAAAAATTCCAAAGCCGATAGGGACCCCGTTCGTAAAACCATCCGGAAAATAATAGACATCTACGAAAGTTATTTTTGAAATGGAGCTGTTCTTGCCGCGAAGAAAACTTACCGTCGGTATAGTCCTTATCGTATTTTGCTATCTGGCAATAAGCATCCCTTTTGTTAACAGGCCCCTGGGCCACGACGAAATCCGTAATACCTTCATGTATCTGGAGGCCTCGCCGCTTTCCGGAGAGGGGCAAGGGTGGAGAGTGGACTGGAAAGGGCAGCTGGCCATCCACCCGCCGTTTCTCTCTATCCT
>JBARPB010000004.1:0-44370 GCA_049642705.1 Candidatus Omnitrophota bacterium | reverse complement strand
CTCAAGGACAAATCTTTTTCCTTTTAAAGACATGCTGTTCGTAACATGGAAATCTATTTTTAACACGCCTACTCGGACCATCCCCGTACCAGCCTCTTTACGTATTCCAGCTCGTCTTTCTTCGTCTTCAACCCGCCGTCAATCTTTTTATGCAATACCCTCGTCAGGAGTTTTGTATATAGCGGGCCGGGTTTAATCTTAAGTTTCTTCAGGTCCTCCCCGCCTATCTTAATCCTTATCCGGTTGTACCCTGAGAAAAAGTCCGTTATCCTCGAGCGCGCAAGCTTGCCCCGTTCGAAAGAGACTTTCGAACGGGGCTTATTTTCCGTCTTAGCCCTTATAAACAGTATCTCCTCGAACGAGAGCGGCTCCAGAATGCCGTAAACCCTGCTTGAAAGAAGCTCCTTCCAGGAAAGGGCCCTCAGCGCCTTTAGGCAATTCTTCTTGCACGAGAGGAGCCTCATGCAATCGCCTCTTCTGAATGCGAATTTTTCGCATACGGCCTTTGTCTCCCCGAAATTCAGCCCTTCCATAAGCGCCGCGAGATATATAAGCCACAGATCTATGTGCCTTCTCCTGAATGCGCTTTTATTGTACCACCGCAAGGCTTCTTTTATCGCGGCGAAAAGGTTCTCTGTGGGTTTACCCACCTTTATTTTTTTATGTATAAAGCGCAGTTCGTGAAGCTCCTTCATGCGCAATATGGCCTTTATGGGCTCCTCTTCCTGCAGCATCAACACGAGCTCGTCGCGGATCCTATGGTGCTGGGTGCGCGAAAACATGCCTTCGCGTACGGCATTTTTTATAAAGCCCTCGGTGTACCTGTCTATGCGGAAATCGAACCGCTGCTCAAACCTGACGGCCCTGAATATGCGCGTCGGGTCGTCTATGAAGCTGGCGTCGTGAAGCACCCTGATAACACCGTTTTCCAGATCCTTCTCGCCCCCGAAAAAGTCGATAAGCTGGCCAAAGCTCGACTTGTTGAGGCTCGCCGCCATCGCGTTTATCGTAAAGTCCCTGCGCTGCAAATCGTCCTTAAGCGAGCTGAACTCCACTGTGGGCAGGGCCGCGGGTTTTTCATAAGATTCCTTTCTCGCGGTAGCAAAATCTATCTTGAATTTCGTCCCTCGGCGGCGCTGTTTCATGACGACGGTGGCGGTCCCGAATTTGTGGTAGGCGACGAGGCTTCCGCCGAGTAGATCCGCCGCTTTCCTGCCGAAGGAAATGGCGTCGCCTTCGGCGACGATATCCATGTCAAAAGTCCTCACCTTAAGGAGTATATCCCTCACAAACCCGCCTACCACAAAAGCCCTGAACCCTTCATTATCCGCCAGGCGGCCGATAACGTGAAGGAGTTTAAGGATCTGTCCCGGCAAAACTCTTTTCATCTTGGTGGATATGTTAAATCGCGCACGGGGTTTCTTTTTAAGGGGCCTGTGTTTTCTGAATATGTCCCTGTGCACGCTTTTTAAAACATCGGTGCGCGTGACTATTCCCATAAGCTTTTTATTCAGAAGGACAGGGAGCCTTCCTATATCCTCTTCGAACATTATCTTCTGTATCACGTGAATGGGCGTGTCCGGTTTTATCGTGATAACCGAGCGCGACATGTATCCCGCAACCGATGCGTGGCCGTAGCGGTACCTCAGGGCTTTTTGGATATCGCCCATCGTGATCATGCCGATTATGCGGGTGTTTTTCGTAACAGGGGCTCCTTTAAGCCGGGATTTATCAAGCATCTTTTTCGCTTGCGCAATCTTCTTATCGGCTGGAATGGTTACGACGGAACGGGTCATGATATCGCGCGCGAAAATCCTCACCTTTATGTTTGATTTTAGAATGTTTTCGAGTTTTTTCCTGACGGCTTTGATATCCTCATCTTCGATTTTAGCGCTTGCGGCGCTTCTGTGGCCGCCGCCGCCGAAAGAGCCAAGGACCTTGTTGACGTCCACCTCCTTCAGGCTGCTTCTCGCTATTATTCTTATCTTTTTGCCCATTTTAAAAAGGACAAAAAGCACCGGGAAATTCTCCACGTCCTGGAGTTTGCGCACTATCGTGCCGAGTTCCCCTATGAACCGCTCTATCGTGCCTTCCGAAAAGGCTACGTTAATGCCGTTTATGCTGGAAACTTTCGTCGAACTGATAAGCGATATCAGAAACGTAAGTTCCTCCTCCGTCAGTTTCCTGTTAAGGTACGACGAAACCGCTTGCAGGTTGGCGCCTTTGAAAAGGAGAAAGCTCACTGTGTCCACGTCCAGCTTTGTTGTCGTCCTGTACGTGAGCGAGCCGGTCTCCTCGTAGACGCCGATCAGCATTATGGTTGCCTCGAGAGGGGTAAATTTCACGGTTTTTCGCTTTCTTAAAAGGTCTATCAGTATGGAAACGGTAGCCCCGACCTCCTGAAATACGTCCTTATCCCCTTTTATGTCGTATGGGGTGCGCGGGTGGTGGTCGTAGATGTGCACCTCGACGGATGGGGCTTTGAGTAACTGCGCCGCTATCCCTATTCTTGAGGCATGCCTCGTGTCGACGATGACGAGCCGGTTTATGTCGGTTAAATCGCATCTCCTTTCGGTTTCTACGGTTATCTTATCCTTGACAAGGGATAAAAATTCCCTCACGGCCCTCTCCTGCGAACCCGGCATCAAAAGCTTCGAATTGGGGTAAAGCTTCTTCGCCGCTACGAGAGAGCTAAATCCGTCAAAATCAGCGTTATTATGCGTTACGATTAAGTCCATTTATCCTCTCGGGTGGTACTTCCTATGTATCCCCTTAAGCCTTGCCTTGTTGATATGCGTGTAAAGTTGCGTCGTAGAAATATCCGCGTGGCCCAACATCTCCTGGACGCTTCTTAAGTCCGCCCCCTTCTCCAGGAGGTGTGTCGCGAAGGAATGCCTTAGGGTGTGTGGGCTAATTTTTCTCTTTATACCCGCTGTCCTCGCGTATTTCTTCAGCATTTTCCACAAACTTTGCCTCGAGATTTTCCTCCCCAGCCGCGACAGAAATAAATGCTTGTCCTCGGGGCTGCCGGACAGTTTCGGCCTCGATTTTTCCAGGTATTTTTCCATGGCAAATTTGGCTTGCCTGCCTACGGGTATAATCCTCTCCTTTCCGCCCTTTCCCTTACACCTTATAAATCCGACATCCAGGTTCAGATTCCCCAGGAGAAGATCGGTCATTTCGGAGACCCTCATGCCCGTAGCATACATGAGTTCCAAAACCGCTTTATCCCTGACGCCAAGGGAGTCCCTTTTATCAGGCACCTCAAGCATCCTTGCCACTTCGCTCGTATTCAGCACTTCCGGAAGCCCCTTCACGAGGCGCGGTGATTCCAGCGCTGCGGCGGCGTCCTCCTTTATGATTCTCTCCGCCACTAAAAATCTATAAAAAACCTTTATCGCCGCCAGGTTTCTCGCGATAGAATTCGAAGCAAGGGCCTTGTCTTTCAGGAAATAAAGGTATTTTGATACATCGCGCCTGGTTGCCTCTTTTATCTTCCCGATGCGGCGGGAGGCAAGGTACTCCGTGAATCTCGCCAGGTCATGCCTGTAACTCTTAACGGTATTCTGGCTAAGGCCTCTTTCAACCGAAAGGTAATCCAGGAATTGGTCTACCAGTTCAAGCATGCTTTCCTCTCGTCTCCGATAGTCGATGACGGGCCGTGGCCCGGCAGGATCTTGGTGCTGCGGTCAAATTCCATCAAGCGTTTCACGGAATTTACCAGCTCTTTCTCGCTTCCGCCGGGAAGATCTGTCCTTCCCACGCCGTCTTTGAAAAGCGTGTCCCCCGTGAAAATTACATTTCCCATCTTGAGCGAGATGCTTCCCAGGGTATGGCCGGGCGTGTAAATAACCTCAAACGATATACTGTCGTCGCTTATTATATCCCCGTTTTTTAGCGTTCCGCCGTCATCGGCGTGAATTAAAACGGGGTATCCGAACCTGCTGTTCCCTGAGGTATGGTCGGGATGGTTGTGGGTGTTTATGATATTTTTAATGTGGATGCCGTTTTTTTTGATCTCTTCGGTTATCCTTTTGTCAAATAGCCCCGGGTCAATCAGGAAACCTGTTTTTCCGTCCTCATCATAGACCAAATAGCAGTTTGTCTGGAGTGGGCCCACAACAAACGTTTTTATTTTGACCATTCTTCATCGGAATACTTCCATTCCGCCCTTATTGCGCCCTTCACTTTCGAAGGGGAAAACCGCCCTCTGATAACCCTGTATTCCCTTTCGAGAATCTGGCGTATGCGTGTTTCGTTCACCTTTGTCATGTTTCTTTTCTCTATGATCACCTCGACTTTTTTGACTTCGCTTATGTGCGAGGCGAGTTCCGTGGCCTTCTCGTCGGTAAGAAGCGACTCCATGGATTGGAGATTGGCCCTCAACTCCTGGACGCTTCTTATATCGCTTTTGAAATTCTCGCCGAGTTCCATTACCAGCTCCCTATGCCAGTTAACCCAGAAAACATAGTGTTTCTCATAGAGGTCCATGGAAGGCTTCACGTCGTATTTCCTCACGTGGTAAAAAACCGGTGTCTTCTTCGCTTTTTTCTTCCGCGTGAATTTCTTTTTAAGCGCCGCGCACCCGCTCAAGGAGAGAAGCAGGACCGATATAACGGCTAGCGACAGCAGCCTAAGCGAAAATCTTCTCATTTCTCTTGCTCCCGGATTATCTTTTTAAATTCGTTTTCATCAATTGTCTTTACGCCCAGCTTTTTTGCCTTCGCAAGCTTTGAGCCCGGCTCCTCGCCCAGGACCATGAAGTCGGTATTCTTGCTAACGGTGGAACTTGCGTTTCCGCCCAGGCTCCTTATAAGTTCTTCGATACCCTGCCGCGTGTAACTTTTTAACGCGCCGGTAACGACAAACGTCTTTCCCTCCAGCACGGCTTTTTCTTTGCGCTTGGGCATTTTTGTCTTAACGCGCGCGATTTGGAGTTTTTCCAGAACTTTTTGGTTCCTTTTATTCCTGAAGAAGTTCGTAATGCTCTCGGCCATTACGGGGCCCACTTCGTTGATCGAGGTGAGGCCCTCCGTGTCCTTTGTTGCCACCTCCCCGAGCGAGCCGAATCTTACCGCCAGCGTCCACGCCGCCTTCCTGCCTACGTGCCTTATCCCCAGGGCAAACACAAGGCGGTTCAGTTCGTTGGATTTGCTTTTTTCTATCGCCCCGATTAAGTTCTCGGCGGACTTCTCGGCGAACCTTTCAAGTTTTTTGAGGTCCTCGAATTTCAGATAATAGAGATCCGCATAATCCTTAACAAGACCCTCCCGAACCAGTTGTTCGACGAGGCTCTCGCCGAGGCCTTCTATATCCATGGCATTTCGGGAAGCAAAGTGCAAAATATTCTGTTTAATCTGCGCCACGCAGGATGTGTTATCGCACCTTAGCGCCACGCCGCCTTCGTCCCTGGATAGATTTCCGCTGCACGAAGGACATTTTGCCGGGATCCTGACCGGTGTCTCCTTGCCTGTCCTTTTCTCCTTGGCCACGTTTAAAATCTTCGGGATAATCTCGCCGCTTTTCTCCACAAATACTTTATCATTTATCTTAACATCGAGCCGTTTTATCTCGTCGAAATTGTGCAGCGTCGCCCGCGACACCGTCGTCCCGGAGATGTGCACCGGTTTTAAAATGGCTACCGGCGTTATGGCGCCCGTGCGTCCTACCTGCATCTTAACATCGAGAATCCGTGTAAGCGCTTTTTCAGCCGGGAACTTGTAGGCGATCATCCAGCGCGGGCTCTTGGAGGTCCTGCCGAGTTTCTTTTGCTGCCGGAGCGAGTTAACCTTTACGACCATCCCGTCTATCTCGTAATCCAGCACTTGCCTCTTTTTCTGCCACAGGTCGCAAAATTTTATCACTTCCCCTATGTCCTCGCATCTTTTTACGTGCGGTATAACCTTCAAGCCGATGTCCCTAAGAAATTCGAGTAACTCGTCGTGCTTTTTGATATCCACTCCCTTGTGTCCTCCGGTGCCCCAGATATATATATCCAGATGCCTTTTTGCCGTAATGCGCGAATCCAGGAGTTTCAGGGAACCGGCGCTCGCGTTGCGCGGGTTGGCAAATAACTCCTCGTTTTTCTTTTCCCTCTCTTTATTCAGCTTATCGAACCATTTCTTGGACAGGAATACCTCGCCGCGCACCTCAAGCAGCGGAGGCACTTTCTTATTTTTACTGGAAAGCTTAAGCGGGATGCTCCTTATCGTCCTCAGATTGAATGATATGCCGTCACCCACGGTCCCGTTACCCCTGGTGGCGCCTTGCGCGAATGTCCCGTTTTTATAGATAACGGAAACGCTCACGCCGTCTATCTTGAATTCAACGGCGTATTCGTACTTTTCCTTGCCCAGGTTTTTTCTGACCCTTCCGTCGAAACTCTTTAGTTCTTCGTGCGAATACGTGTTGTCCATGCTAAGCATGGGGACCGCGTGCCTTACGTGTTTAAATCCTTCGGCGGGTTTTTCGCTGACCCTCATGGTCGGGGAATCAGGCGTCTTAAATTCGGGGAATTTTCCCTCGAGGCCCTTGAGCCCCCGGTAGATTTTATCGTACGCCTGGTCCGAGATTTCAGGCTTGTTTTCCACGAAATATTTCCGGTCGTGGTGCCTTATCAAGTCCCTTAATTTCGATATTTTTTTCTTCGCGGCCGCTTTATCCATAAAGCTTCAGACCCCCACGCCCAGCCTGTACGCAAGAAACGCCGGCAGGCCCGCTTTTAAGGTCTTCTTTTGGGCTTTTTCTATATCGTACTGAATCCTTTTTAGCTCCACGAAACCCGTATCCGTATCATATACGCAGTAACACAGCCTCGGGTCGCCGTCCCTGGGCTGTCCTATGCTGCCCGTATTAACGATTAATTTTTCATCCCTGGACATTTTTGTCTTTTCTTTATAGAAATATTTCAGGCCGCCGTTCCTAAGCAAAAAAATACCCGGCATGTGGGAATGGCCGACAAAACAGATATCCGTTTCCATGAGGTTTAATGTCCCACGCGCGGCGACCCCGTCAAACATGTAGTGGAACTCCTCCGGCTCCGCTAATGTCCCGTGAACTAACGTAAGATGCTCATTTCTGTAGGTGAGGTCCAGGCCCTTTAAAAAAGCTAGGTCATTTTCGCTTAAGGTTTGTTTTGTCCACATAATGGCCGCTTGGGCTGGGTTGTTAAAATAATTGATATCCGCACGACCGATGCATGCCGCGTCGTGGTTTCCGCATACGGTAACGGCACCTAAGTCCCTTGTCATTTTTATGCATTCGCGCGGGTCCGTGCCGTAACCCACTATGTCACCGACGCAAAGATACTTGTCTATTCTCTCATGGGAAAGGGCCTCAAGTGCGGTCTCGAATGCCTCTAAATTTCCGTGTATGTCGCCGATTATTCCGTATCTCATTCGTAATAAAACTTTATTCCAAAACTATCAAATTCCCCCGTTGCTTCCTGCCGTTCTACTTTGCTTGAACGGATGTAAGACCCCATGGCCTTCTTGATTCTATCCATAAAACTTGCTATGTCGCTCTCTTCGCCTTCCACAATAACCTCCACGGTCCCGTCGGGGCAGTTCTGAGCTGATCCCTTAAGCCCGAGCGAATTAGCAATTTCTTCTGCGGTGAACCGAAATCCCACACCATGCACGGCTCCCGAATATATTATGTGTACGCGTTTCTGAGTGGTCTTCAACGCTTTCCTTCCTTGTGCAGTTTTTCCTGCTCTTGGAGCTTCCTGAAAAGCTCCTCCGATACAAACCTGGCGAGGCTATAATTACCCGAGGCAACTTCTATGCGGGACTTATCGTCTTCGAGCGGCACGATAAGTATGCCGAGCTCGGTTGTATCTATGCAAAGCGTGTAGGCCTTATCGAATCTGTTTGCGACAATAAAATATTCTTCCGGCTTTTCGTGTATTGTCCGCGCCTGCATATCCTTTACGGACTTAAGAGCCGTCTTATAGCAGTAAGCGGCGTCGAGATCGAGGGTTTTCGCGTATTTTTTCTCCGAGTTTTCGACGTCCTCGGCGGACATGCCCAAAAAGATCTGCCGTATCTGCATCGCCGAGCACCCGCATAGGAATACGAGTAAAAGTAGAACAACTAGTCTTTTCATGCTTACCTCACCTAAAAGAGTCGGGGCGCGCGGATTCGAACCGCGGACCTCTTGGTCCCGAACCAAGCGCTCTACCAAGCTGAGCCACGCCCCGATACATATAACGAAATTATATCATATCAATATATCATTACGCTATATAAAAAGCAAATAAAAAACGGGGCAAGAAAGCTCTTGCCCCGTTGCCTCAATACGTAATTCGATCTCTTAAAACTTATACGTAATCCCGGCGTCGATGCTGTATGACATCGTCGTTATGTGCGCGTTGTTTATAAAAGTGCCGGCATTTTGCGTGCTCATAACAGTATCCGGCGAAATGACAAAACCTACGTTGAGACCGAGACCCTTTACAATAATGTCGTCCACCCCGACACCGGCTGTAATATGGTGCTGGGTAATGGCGGGTATAGCGATGTTTTCGAACGGACGTTCTACCCTCAAGGGATGTTTGCCGTAGTTGTAACCGGCTCTCACGGCAACATTCTTAAGCAAATTGTACTGGAGCCCGAGTTTGTACACGGTCTGGTCGCGCCAGTTCGCATCCCACGCGGCGGCCCCGCTATGATTTACATTATATCTTGGTTTGTTATGGCCGAGGACATCGGACCAATGGATCCACTGAATGTCGAGCGCCAGGCGAAGGCTATCTATAGGCCTTAACCCAAAACCCAACGTGACCGTAGGAGGAAGATTAAATGAAAGTTTGTCAACCCCTTTGATGGTATCATAAACAAAATCCGCAAACCACTGTTCGCTCTCAAAGGCGAATCCCACGGTAAAAACGTCTTTCGGCAGATCAATATCTAAGCCGTTCATCGGTTTTACCAGGACTCCTATCGTGTAGCCTCCACCGGCTGATTTGCCGTTCGCATGCCTTATGTTGCCGGGCGTGGCAGCTTCATAATCCATGGTCGCGTAATCTATATTAGCGGCTACGCCCACCGAAAAAATGTCCTCGTAAGAGAAAGAAAGCGCCGGCGCTATTTTCAGAGCCTGGTACTTTACGTAGGTGATGTTATTATAAAGGTTCCTCGGGTAATCCGTGCATACTCCGGAAACGCCGTAACAGCCGACGCCCGCGGTAAACTGATTATCCAGCGGAAAGATAACTCCGATAGCCGGTACCAGAAACGGCCTCGCATCGGACTCCATGGTAGCGCCGCTCTGGAGGACAAGCGGAATCCCGGCGAAAAGATTGGACGTTGCGTCATATTTGCTTTCCGCGTGCGCGATGGTAAGGCCGAGGTCAAAACGCCTTCCTGCGTCTTTCATGCCGGCAGGGTTAGTTATTGTGGTCGCGGAATCCAGGGGAACGGCAACACTCGCTCCTCCCATAGAGCGCTGGATGGGCCCAAAACCGATTAGCCTTATCCCATTTCCAGCGTATGCTGCAGAATGCAACATAAAAAGGACTAACAAAATTAGCGCACTACGACAAAAAGTCTTTCTCGCCTTTAGCATGTAGCCTCCGATTTTCTTACTTTTTTAATTAGTACATCCCCTCTTCCAGGAAAAATTCCGGATCGTCAATTATGGGTTCGTAATTCGGCGGAAAAGGTATAGGAAATGAAATCACTTCGTATCCGCCGACAATGAATCTCATGGCCGTCCTGCAAAATCCGTCTAATATGCCCCATGTAAAAGCGGCAAACGGCCCGCTTTCCTCGTTCGCCCGGCCTATCCGGTAAGGTATTTCAAGAGGGCACGTGATTATATTTGCCGCGCCACGGCCGAGTTTCTTGAGCATCGTGTCCGCATACGCACTTGACGCGAAAAGAATCGCTATTAATGATATGAGTACAACAATTTTTTTCATCCTTACCTCCTTTTTCTTAAAGTAAATATACCATATAATTTTACTATAAGCAAATAAATCCGCTATTTTTTAGCAATTCTTCGGTAACGGCAGATGAACCGTTTTTTCCGTATAATAATCTGTTTTTCACATATTTTCCCAGAATGTCAAACTCTATATTCACCTCATCGCCCGCTTTTTTGTGCTTCAGATTCGTGTTGCTCTGTGTGTGCGGAATAAGGAATACGCGAACGGCAGTTTCGTAAAGTGCACCCACCGTCAGGCTTATCCCGTCTATGGCGATAGAGCCTTTTTTTACAACGTAAATTTTGTCGCCGGGCAAAATCGTTATGTCCATATGAGGGTGTGCACCTTTTTTTATAGACCTTATCTTCCTCGCGCCGTCAATGTGCCCCAGAACGAAATGGCCCTCTAAGCGGGCTTTCCACCCGAGGGACCTTTCGATATTGACGATATCATCGGCCTTCATGTGTCTTAAGGAGGTGTTTCTGAAAGTCTCTTCGGTGATATCGAATAGAAGGTGATTTTTTTCTAAGCCGACTACGCTCAGGCACGCGCCGTTTACCGATATGCTGTCCCCGATTTTTATCGTATCCGGTTTCTTCGGGAGGCAAACGGATAACCGGTGCGTATCGCCCTTTCTCGAGATATCCTTTATAATACCGGTCTCTTCTATTATACCTGTGAACATTTTATTTTACCCGCTCTAGATATGCCTTGTTTAACTTCTCCGCTTCCTTCTTGCACACCCCTGTCTTTACCATAATACCGTTTTTCCTTAAGATATTCAATCCCTTACCGTTTACTAATGGATTGGGATCTTTCATGGCAATATACACTTTTTTTACGCCGCTTTTAATAATGCTGTTTACGCAAGGGGGCGTTCTTCCGAAATGAGTGCACGGCTCGAGACTGACGTATAGCTCGGCTCCTTTCGCTTTTTTCCCGGCTTTCCTCAAGGCTGTGATTTCGGCGTGAGGAGTGCCCGCTTTTTTGTGATATCCCTCGCTTACAATCCTGCCGTCTTTTACGACAAGGGCCCCGACGAGCGGATTCGGGTATGTCTTCCCTTCCGCCTTCTCCGCAAGCCAAATCGCCCGCATCATGAATCTTTCATGATATTTTACCATTTTCCCTTATTCTCTCCGCCTCCTGCTTAAGCTGCTCCACCACGCTGTAGGGGACCTTGACGCTGCCAAGGAGCACCCTCCCCTTTCCCATGCCGTGGCAATCGGAGCCACCCGTAACGATAAGGCCGTAATCCCTTGCCATTTTCTCGTATTTTTTGCTGTCTTGTGATTGATGGTCCGTGTGATAGGCCTCGATCCCGCGAAGCCCGAGTTTTATAAGTTCCTGCACCAGCGAGTCATCGTTTATAGTCCTGGGGTGAGCCAGAACCGGTACGCCCTTCGCCCGCAATATGACCTCGAGTGCTTCCTTCGCCCCGAAGCCGACATCTTCCACATAACAGGGCCTGAAATCGCCTATGTATTTGTTGAACGCCATTTGAATCGACGAAACCGCTTTCGCCTCAAGAAGGGCCCGCGCCAGGTGCAGCCTCCCGACCGAGCCCTTGCCGCCGGCTATTTCAATTACACGATCCTTCTTTAATTTTATATCAAACTTCTCTAGTTTTTCCAGCATCTTATCGAGTCTTTCGATTCTTCCCCGCTGGACCTTCCTAAGTACTTCCTGAAACCACCTCTCCTTCCACGATATGAAATACCCCAGCACGTGAATTTCCCTGCCGTCTTTTATCACCGTGAGCTCGACTCCCGGTATGATTTCAAGTTGCGTTCCGCGGGCATGTTTAATCGAGGGTCCTATTGCATCGATGCAGTCGTGGTCGCAGATAGCAATGCAGGAAAGTTTCTTTTCCTTCGCGGTATCTACAACCTCTTCGGGCGAGAAAGTCCCGTCGGAGAAGTCGGTGTGGACATGCAGGTCGGCGTATTTCATTCGGCGGTTCTTTCTTCGGATTTATTTATTTTGTCGAGGACGCCGTTGACGAATTTGCCCGAATCTTTGTCGCCGTATCTCTTTGCCATTTCGATGGCTTCGTTTATGGAAACCTTCGGCGGTATATCGCCCGCGAACAAAAGTTCAAAGGTGGCGATCCTCAGTATATTCCTGTCGATTATCGGCATCCTCTGAATTTGCCAATTTGTGGCGTATTTGGAAATTATCGAATTGATGGGATCCATGTTTTTACAAACGCCGTCGACTAAAAAAACGGAAAATTCCCTTATCTCATCCTTTATAGCGGGGTGGTCTTCCCAGAAAGTCCGGGTGCACTCACCCGGCGGGTCTTTCCTTACGTCAATGGCGTACAGTATCTTAAGCGCGCATTCGCGCGCCCTCGTCCTGTTGCGCACGGTTACTTCACTTTCTTATAGAGGTTGGCCATCTCGATAGCGGAAAGCGCGGCGTCCCTTCCCTTGTTTCCGCTTTTTGTCCCCGCGCGCTCTATCGCCTGCTCAAGGGTATCCGCGGTGATAATCCCGAATATGCATGGGATATCCCCGCTTAATGCGACATGCGCTACGCCCTTGGCTACCTCGTTTGATATGTAGTTAAAATGGGGTGTCTCGCCCCTTATCACTGCGCCGAGGCAAATTACTGCGTCGTACTTCTTCGACCTGGCAAGCCGCGATGCGACGGCCGGAATTTCGAACGAGCCGGGCACCCACAAAACAGATATATCCTTTTCGTCCGCGCCGTGCCGGGTAAGCGCATCCTCGGCTCCGTCGAGAAGCTTGGACGATATAAACTCGTTGAACCTCGAAACAACGATACCGAAACTTAAGCCCTTCGCGATCAAATCCCCTTTTACTACCTTCATGCTATACCTCCTATTTTTCGCCATCTATGCATGCCTCAAAACATGCCCTAATTTTTCCCTCTTTGTCTTCAGATACTTCCTGTTTACTCTGGTCGGCTTTACCTCTAACGGTATCCGCTTCAGAACCCTTAACCCGTACCCGTCCAGCCCCACGATTTTTTGCGGGTTGTTCGTAAGCAGTTTTATTTTCTTAAGTCCCAGGTCCACCAAAATCTGCGCCCCTATGCCGTAGTCCCTGAGGTCCGGCTTGAACCCAAGGTATTCGTTCGCTTCAACCGTGTCAAGCCCCTTATCCTGAAGTTCGTAGGCCCTCATTTTATTACCGAGGCCTATACCCCTTCCCTCCTGCCTCAAGTAAAGCAAAACGCCTTTCCTCGCCCTTGAAATTATATTTAACCCTTTCTCGAGCTGCTTGCCGCAGTCGCACCTAAAAGAATGAAATACATCGCCCGTTAAACACTGCGAATGAACCCTCACAAGGGTGGTGCCTTTCTGTACATCCCCTTTTACAAGGGCTATATGATACTCGTCGGTAATCTTTGACCTGTATGTAATGGCCCTGAACATCCCGTACTCCGACGGCAGGGTTGCTTCGGAAACCCGCTCAACCAATTTCTCGCATTTGCGCCTGTGGTGGATTAATTTCTCTATCGTGCAGATTTTCAAGGCGTGCCTTTCGGCAAATTCCAAGAGCTCCGGCGTCCTCGCCATTGTCCCGTCTTCGTTCATGATTTCGCAAATAACGCCCGCAGGCGCAAGTCCGGACATTTTCAGCAAATCAATGCACGCCTCCGTATGCCCGGCCCTTACAAGGACCCCGCCTTCTTTGGCGCAGAGCGGAAACACGTGTCCGGGTTTTATAAAATCGCCGGGACGGCCGCGTTTACCGGAAAGAAGTTTTATCGTATGAGCCCTGTCGTGCGCCGATATGCCGGTTGTAATGCCGTCTTTTGCGTCTACGGAAATGGCCCAGGCGGTCCGGTAAGGGTCTTTTAACTCGCTTGACATGGGACTTAAGTTGAGCCGCTCGAGGTCCCCTCGCTCCATGGGAACACAGATAAGCCCCCTGCCGAATTTGGCCATGAAGTTTATCGCCGACGGCGTCACCCTGGAGGCGGCCATAATAAGGTCTCCTTCGTTTTCGCGCGACGCGTCATCGATAACGACGATGACCTTGCCCTGTTTTAAATCTTCGACTACTTCGTTAATATTGTTGAGCTTCATAAAAATAACGAACCCCGAATTTCTTCGGGGTTCGTCAATCTATACAACCTGTCTTCTAATCTTCTCCCATCTGGACTTTGACCATCGGCTTCGGAATTCCACCGAATCTGCCCCGTCTTCTCAGGGCTCGTAGGCTTTCACTACCGGTTGAGGATTTTCACCTCACCCCGAAGATATACGTGTATTCTAACCTAATTACTACTTCCTGTCAAGGAGAAAACTTCTCTGCCATTTTGATTCGTTCAGGAATGGGTGGGTGGTCGTAGAAAAGCAGTTTCACGAGTTTCGGCGGGTTCGGGTCGGCGAGGTTTCGCTCGGCGAGTTTCGTCATAAGCGATATAAAGACACCGCGGTTTTGTATCGCCTTTAGCGCGAAGAGGTCGGCCCCTCTCTCAAGATGCCGTGAGAAGCCGTTCTGAAGCGGCATTAGCAAAAATCCTACGAGGAAAAGAACCAGCATGAACGCCGGAAATACCTTCATGTCGTAAATATGTTCCGCGCCGAGAGCGCCTGCTATCCCCGACGAGACAACATATAACACGTAGAAGGAAACGAATGTCGAAATTGCACCGAAGGCAAGTATTTTCCAGACGTGAAGCATCTTGTGGTGGCCGAATTCGTGCGCGAGGACGCCTGCTATTTCGTCTTCGGTGAAATTTTCGATGAGATTATCGGCGAGAAGCACCCTTCTCGTCTTGCCCATGCCTACTACGGCGGCGTTCAGCTTGTTGGTTTTTCGGCTAAAATCTATTTTGTAGACATCGAGAATCCTTATGCCGCATTTTCCGGAGAGCTCTATTATCCTTTTCTTAAGATTATCCCCTACCGGATAATACTTGAAGAATAACGGTATTATAACAAGCGGGGCTACCCTGGCGAGAATAACCGTGGCGAAAAGGTAGAAAACCGCTATCCAGATCCACCACGTCGCGGCAAACTTTTGCAAAAATAGGTAGAGGACGTGTATAAACACGAGAAATATGGCAAGGGACAATAATCCTCTTTTAACGTCGTCTTTAAGCCACGCAAAAAAGTTCTGCCTCGACAGCCGAAATTTGTGCTCCAGAATAAAACCGGAATAAAAATGCATCGGAAAATCGAGCGCGTAGTAAAGAAGGCTGAACACAAATAGATACAGCGTGAAGGCGTAACTAAAATTGGGCGTAACGGAAATCGCGAATAGTTTTAGACGGCCGGAAACAAGAAACTGAAACAGGGCCAGGTACAGGATTGTACAAAGTATACCGGCTAACCTTAAGCGGACCCTTGTCCTGTTATATTTCCGGGCCGCTTCGCGGTTTTTAGGCATGCCGCTTATTTCTTTTCTTTCCTGAAACCCGAGAGCTCCCTTTTTTTCTTTCTCGCGCCTGACTCAAGCTTGCGCAATTTATTCCAGAACGGCGCGAGTTCCGGGATGTCCGATTTCTTTTTCGCGCTTAGTGAGACGATTTTCTTGCCGATATCGTAGTAGAGTTTCTCCTTCTGCATGGTTAAATTCATGATATCGAACTGTATTTTTCCGGCCTTGGAAACCTTGACGATTTCTTTCTCGCTCTTCTTGGCTAAAACGCTTAACTCTTTTCCGAACTTCCTGAAACCGTCTTTGGTCTGATCCAGGAACTTCGTGAAGTCCTTCTGAATGTCCGCTTTTTTCGCTGCCATATCAACCTCCTTTTTCTTGCTCGAAGAATTCTTTATCGTCCGACGCCCACCTGTATTTACATATGCCGCGTTTCGACTTCTTTATGAACTCCACGAGGTACTTTACCTCCTCGCCGGGTTTTTTCTTTAAGATTTCGTCGATTGCCTGCTTGGTATTTAGGCCGGATTTGTAAATCAACTTGAATGCGTCTTTTATTTCCTTTATGACATTGTGCTTGAAGCCCGCCCTCCTCAGGCCGATAAGGTTTATTGACCAGACGACCGACGGGCCCCTCACCGCCATATAGGGAGGGACGTCTTTATTCACCCCCGAAAATCCCCCTATCATTGCGAGGGTTCCTATTTTGCAGAATTGGTGCACGACGACGTTTCCGGATATGAAAACCTGGTCTTCCACGTTAACATAACCGCCGAGAAGCACTCCGTTAGCCAGGATAACCTTGTCTCCTAGAACCGAGTTGTGGCCGACGTGGGAGAGCGCCATGAGAAAATTTTCGTTGCCTATTTCGGTTGTCGTACCCTCTTTCGTACCCCTATGGATTGTTACGTATTCCCTTATAATGGTCTTTTTGCCGATTTTTAGATAGGTCTTTTTGCCTTCGAACGCGAGGTCCTGCGGGAGGTGCCCCAGAACCGCTCCCATGTGAACCTCTGTCCCCTCGCCTATTTCGGTGCCGTCCGAGATATAGGCGCGGGCATAAATTTTTACGTTTTTGCTTATCACGACGCCGTCCTCGACAATGGCGTAAGGCCCTATTTCAACGCTTGTGTCTATTTCGGCGTGTCTTCCGATGATGGCGGTAGGGTGTATTTTGCCCGGGTTCACTTTTTTTCCAGTTTATCGATAATTTTGTTTATCGCGTCGGCTATGGGGCGCAGGTCATCGTCTTTGCGTATTTTGAGGCGCATGGAATAATCACCGTCTGAAATTTTCCTCAAGTCATTTTCAAGCCGCTCGAGCGGGCCTATCAGCCTGTGGCTCAAAACCGCACCCCAGATAAAAAGGAGAATTACTATAGGGGGCACGCCCACGATAAGCAGGAAATTAATTCTTTCCACAACGGGGAACAGGTTGTAGGCGATCGCCTCCGGTATGGCCAGCTGTTCGGCCATAATCTGAAATATAAGGTAATAGAGGCACCCCCCGACGATAAATAAGGGCACGAGAATCGAAATCAGAATTAATACGAGATACTTGGTCTGAAGCGGGTTTTTTGTAATAAACCTTATTCTCATCTATACCCTATTTTTATTTCGTCGTAAACAGCGTCGGCGTAAGTACCCGTTGAATCCGCGTCTGTCATAAACGCTATGGCGCCCACGTTAAGCCTTGGCTCTTTCCCGAATAATTTAACATAATCGGCGACTATATCCCTTTCTTCCGAATGCCAGGCGTCCGCCCCTCCCTTCGCAAGCACCATAACTTTTATATTTTTCGAGTACCCGCTTTGCCCGCACGTTCCTACCGGAAGCGTCTGTGCCCATATGTATTCTATGCACTTTGATCTGGTAAAAAAGGCGGCCGGGAAAATGACATAGACGCGGGCGGCAAAATCTTCCTCTTTTTTATTCTCTATCCTTTCGGGAAGGGTTCTCTCGGGAAATTTATCGACGCGCCACCTCCAGCTTATCCGGGGGCGCTTTTTTACGTTCAGCTTTATCTTGTAATACAAAGCCGAGGCCGCTTTTTCGCTTTTTGCCCTGACGTACGATAGGGCATTTCCCTTTTCGATAACGTAAACAACTTGACCTTTTAATATTTTCTCTTCCCATTCCCTGAGAGAATTTTCTTTCGAAAACGGGAAATACCTTATGACAGCGCCTATATCGATTCTCTTCCTGCGGAAAAAATCCCCGATAGGAATCTTTTCTCGCACGAGCAGAAAAAGCGTAGCGGCGAAAATGAAAAAAATAATTACTCCAAAAGCGCCCTTTGTGAAGGATACTTTTTTCATTTCCACCTATCGTCTCATTCTGCCTTTAAAAACGGGGACTAATCCTTCTGGAATTTATCGACAACAAGGGCCATCAAGAAACAGGCATTTGCCGCAACGAAATATCCCAAAAAAGACGAAATGTACGGGGCGAGAATTGACATCCCCATCAGTTTCGAAGCAATTCCTGCAAGCAGAAGAATAAAACCCAGAAAAGTTAAGCATCCCGTGGCCACATTCATCTAAATACCTCCTTTAAAAGGTTAAAAAAAGACCAACATTTGCCCAGCACTAATTTTGAAAATTAGTGCTGGGCAAATGTTGGGCTAAAAACATGCTTCTCTTAGAAGCTGAGTTTTACTGTTCCGACAAGGTCCGTCGCGGTAGAATCTGACTGATCATCGTAGAAACTGCCCGGGAAGAACCATGCGGCCAACAAGCCAAACGACACGTCTTCGGTGTAGTCCCATGTTACGCCGAGGTCAAACTCGGTTCCGAGGAACGTCGCGAGCCTCCTGTTTGTCTGCCCCATGATAGCGGGCTGGTTATACGTAAGAATGTTGGGATCTATTTCCCGATAATGCTGCTGCCAGAAAAAGCCAAGTTTTCCGTCCACGGTGATGCTGTCAGTCGGCATGACGTTTCCATAAACGAGCACCTGGTGCTGGTTGTCGCGGGAATCATCGATCTGGGTGTTCATGGCGATTCTATATTCTGTGTTCCTTGATATCAACCATCCCATGTGCGTAAAATTGTACCTTCCAACATATTCACGATATGCGGTGTCAAACTTGCCCCGGTACATATAATCCCAACCTGTGTATGTGCCGGTTGTCTGCCCGCTCAGGTATGGAGTCTTGTCGCCCGTATAGAGTATGTATTCCGCGCCGACAATCGGTTTCCACGGCATTATCTCTTTCAAATAGCTGCATTCAACGCTTCCGTCAACAGCCCACGCACTTCGGTTTCTCACTTCTAACTGATTCCTAAAGCCGACAAAATGGCCGAATTGGTAGGCGGCTTCTCCGGCAACAGTTATATACTCGAGAGGATCAGCGCTGCCTCTTGCGCCGACAGTGTGGACGTAATTATGCTGCTTTAGGTCTCTCGGCGGCACAGTGCCTCTATCGGTTTTGTTAAACCAGTAGGCCTCGAGTTCTGCGTTATACATGTCAAGGAGATAACCGACGTTTATGCCCCAAAGCGTCTCGTCGTCTTTCGAACCGATCTCGTTTTCCCATATCATTGCCGCGAATGCGTCGATGGTCCAGGGGTCGTAATCGAGCGTTGCCCTGATGGCATCAAATGAACGCATGCAGGTATATTCATCGGCATTGATCAGATTATTGTAATCCCGCATGTTCGCGCCAACAACAAAACCTCTCCCGAACCACAAATCCTGGCGGCCGATCTTCAGTGTAAGCGGCGAATACAAGAACTCTTTCAGTTCTATGTACGCGAGATCAAGGCCGACGTCGAATTCACGCAGATCCGGATAGGCTTCCTCGGGGTAAAGGGGCGTGTTGGTAGCTCTATATAGGTTATCGGTTCTTTTAGTATCTGCGTCCCCTTCCTTGGTTCGAACATCCCAATCCCTTTGGTTGAAAAGCCGTATAACGCCTGATACGTTGTCCGTTAGGTCGGCATCGAGTTGAACTTCGGCCGTGCTCATGAACCACGTCTGCCAATTATTTGTGCCATACAACGCATCCATGTGTCTTTCGTCAATATCCGGCTGAGCGGGTATGATTGGTTCCTGGTGCTTGGTGAGATCGTATTCACCCCGCGCGAAAGTGCGGATAGTGATGTCTCCCGACAGCTTTATGCTTTGTGTTGCGGCATAAGCACCTGTTGCAACAGAGAGTGCTAACCCTACAACACATATCGTACGTAATAACTTCATTTTCCCTCCTGATTATTATATCCTTATATTCTTGCAAAACGGGCTTTCAAGTCAAGCCCTTTATTTTATCTCTTTTATATATCTATATCTCACCATAGCTTACTATTTCGGCTTAAACTATTACATCCCTCCTTTCCCAGCCGTTATTCGAAACCGCTATGATGGTACAGAACTTTGAAGTAAGTATACCACAAAAGTTAGTTTTGTCAAGGTCTCGCGGCACTTTTTCTCACTTTCGCAATGAAGCAGGAATTCCTAACTACTTGCGCTTTCTGTGTATTATTAAGACCTAATACTGTTAGGAAACGCTGGCGTTTCTTATTATCGATGAAATCGCCGGGTGCGTGCGTATCTGTATTTAACACCAGGGGTGCTTTGTGCTTTAATGCCAATTTAACAAGGCGCTTATTCGGTTTTGAGTGGTTCTTTCTCGTTGTAATTTCAAGAAAGACACCCATTTTTTTCGCCAACCTTACATCTGCGGCACTTATCATGCCGGGATGGGCAAGAATATCTACCCGGGCTTCAATAAAGGCTCTATTGCTACCGGGTAATACCGGTTCGGAAATAGTTTCTCCGTGGCCGACAACAATTTCCGCGCCTTTTTTTCGCGCGAACTTAACAAGACTCTTTATGCTTTGAGGCGGGACATGCGTAATTTCGACGCCGGGGATTGATTTTATCTTCCAGTATTTATTGAGGATCTTACAGGTTTTTACAATCCTGGGTATGACAAAATCTATGTTCGAAAAATCAACGTGATCGGTAATCGCTATCGCCTCGTAGCCTTTTTCCTCCGCGCGCCTAACGAGCTCACTCGGCAACAGCATCCCGTCACTTAAAAGCGAATGCGTATGTAGGTCGATCATTTTTTCCTTTGTACATTTATATGTGTGGCGTCCCTGGTCCGATTCGAACGGACGACACCAGGTTTAGGAAACCTGTGCTCTATCCAGCTGAGCTACAGGGACGGTACAAATCTTTTAATTTCCTTTTTACCTTTTCTATAGATTCTTTGCAAAATATAGAATATCAAATCCTTTAGAGTGCCGTTATTTAATACCGTTTTACAGTTATTCAAACATTTATTTATTTTTAGCAGCCGGGTTGCTAATATTCTTATAAAAATATTTTGCCTAATTCGTGTATGTTGAAATAATCTAACCAATCGCATTATTCTTCCATAATCATTAAAATGTTTTCTATAAATATTTTCCCATTTTTTAGATAAAAACTGAATATCTTCTTCATGTGTATATAACAAAGGTATTCCTTTTTCAATTTTATATCTTGCCTCACACGCAACACATGCAAAATATTCACTTTTTATCTTCTTAATTGATTTGCCGCATTTCGGGCACATCAAAAATTCTGTTAATTTATCAGAAAATTCATTGTTTGTCTTTTTGGGGGAATACTCTAGATTAACAACGCTGTTTAAAAGCAAATCTACTAGTTTGTAGCTGTCGGTACTAGGGGCTTTTCTTATCGAAGATCTGTCCTTAATTAACGAAATTGATGCGCCAAGGCCCTTTTGGCTAAAACTTGAAGTTCTACTGGTTTTGTTTAAAATATTCTTAACTTCAGTTATCGAGGGATTTTTTTTATCGGTAAAGTCGGTATCGGCTATTGTATTCTCGAGACATATCTCTTTTCCTAAAATCTCCATAAAATCATCTGCGATATACCAGTTTCTATCGGCGTGCGGCTCCTTTAAATTGACCAGCAGCATCCGAAGTTTTCTTTCACCCTTACTATAGCAGATAGCCTCAGTAGTTATCAGCAAAGCTTTCCGGGCTATTCTTTTTAGCTCATAGAGGGTCTGTGCGGGTTTGCTGACGTGTTCAATCACTTCACTGCATAGCACAACATCGAATGATTCATCTTTAAATGGTAAATTACATACATCTAAACCCACAGAATCTATACCAAATAATTCTCGGGCTCTCAAATTAGCTTCAAATGACAAATCACTTGTGTAGCTGTCAACGTTAAATATTTTTTTTACAAGGTTTGCCGCATATCCTTCTGCACCGCCTATATCTACGAAGTTATCAAATTGTAAATTTGAAAGCTTCTGTAAAATTGAAAGAATCCTAGCATACCTTATTATATCCCTCCCTTCGGTAAAACCTTTCTTATATCCATATATTGGTTGATGGGCAAAATACTTGCCCTCTTTTACCCCTAAGGTAAATCTCTTATCCAGCCAGTCTTTTGTTCTTAGGGTTTCTCTGTCCAAAGGACATCATTCCTTATCGTACTTAACCAACGAAAAAATCGGCACGTCCTTTATCTTCTCGCGGCCCTTCAAAAATTCAAGCTCGATTACAAATGCCGCTTCTATGACCTTTCCGCCCAGCTTATTTACTAGATCTATTGTGGCGCACGTCGTCCCGCCCGTGGCTAAAAGGTCATCGAGGATAAGCACGTTTTTACCTTTCTCGAGGGCATCTTTGTGGATCTGGAGCGTATCCTTCCCGTACTCCAGGTCATAAGTAACCTCATGCGTTTCGTGCGGCAATTTACCCTTCTTCCTCACGGGAATGAGGCCGGCTCCGATTACGTAGGCCAGCGCCGCGCCGAAAATAAAGCCCCTTGATTCAACGCTCACGATATAATCGATTTTCTTGTCTTTGTAACGCTTTGCGAATTCATCGATCACATAGGCGAATGCCTCCTCCTCGCCGATCAAGGGGGTAATATCCCTGAAGACAATGCCTTTCTTGGGAAAGTCCGGGATATTGCGGATAATTTTTTTTAACTCTTTTGTCACTTTGCCTCAACGCCTCCCTCTCCCGTTTTTTCTTCTTCCTCTTTCATGAGCTCACGCAGCTTCCTCATCGCGATGCTCTCAATCTGGCGGACCCTTTCTCTTGTTATGCCGAAATGGACGGCAGTTTCCCTCAAGGTATGCCTCACGCCGTCCTTCAGCCCGAACCGCAGGCTTAAAATTTTCCTCTCACGCGGCGTCATTCTGTAGAGAAGGTCCTTTACCCTTTCGTGGATGAGGAAATTGCTCAACTCGTTGACTTCCTGCGCCACCTTTTCGTCCTCGATCAGATCCATGAACTCCGTCGAGCCGCTTTCGTCAACCGGCGCGTTCAGGCTCGAGACGGTACTCGCCATCCTGTTAAGCTGCCTGACGCGCTTTAGGGGCATCTTCATTCTCTTGGCTATCTCGTTAAGGCGGGGCTTTCTCTTGAACTTGTGGGAAAGCTGGCCTGTAACCTTCTTGAACCTCATCAGAAGCTCGATGACATAAACGGGAATTCTCACGGTCTTGCCTTGATTCGCGATAGCCCTTGTTATGTACTGCTTTATCCACCAAGCCGCGTAAGTGGAAAACCGATACCCCCTCTTGTAATTATATTTCCCCACCGCCTTCATTAAACCAAGGTTGCCCTCTTCTATAAGGTCGAGCATCGGGACGCCAAGGTAGCTATACTTCTTCGCGATGTTGATAACGAGCCGGAGGTTTGATTGTATCATTTCTTGCTTGGCGCGCTTGTCGCCTTTTTTTATTCTTTTGGCAAGATCAATCTCTTCCTTCGGCTGAAGAAGGGGAAGGTTTTTTATATCCTTCAGGTAAAGCCGTATGTTATCCATTACTTCGCCTTTACCGCTGCCTGAGCGGCTGCAAGCCGAGCGATTGGCACCCTGAACGGAGAACAACTTACATAATCAAGCCCGATCCTGTTGCAGAACTCCACGGATTTCGTCTCGCCCCCATGCTCCCCGCATATTCCTATCTTCAAATTTTTTCTCGTCTGGCGGCCCTTCCGAACGGCTATCTCCATAAGCTGCCCGACGCCGCTCTGGTCTATTGTCTGGAACGGGTCGTCTTTCAATATGCCGTTCTCATAGTAATAGTAGAGGAATTTTCCCGCGTCGTCGCGCGAAAGCCCGTATGTCGTCTGCGTGAGGTCGTTCGTCCCGAAGGAGAAAAATTCCGCGACGGTCGCTATCTCGTCAGCCGTTAAAGCCGCCCGCGGAAGCTCTATCATCGTCCCGATGGTGTACTTTATCTTTTCGCCGCGCTTTTTTATGACCCACTCGGCGGTCTCGCGTACCAGCGATGCCTGCTGTTTAAGCTCGTTTATGTTCCCCACAAGGGGTATCATAATTTCCGGCAAAACCTTGATGCCTGATTTCTGAACCTCGCAGGCCGCTTCGAAAACCGCCCTTGTCTGCATCCGGGTTATCTCCGGGTAAATAATTCCGAGCCTGCATCCGCGAAGGCCGAGCATGGGGTTCGTTTCCTTAAGGTAGCTTATCTTCATCTTCACCTTCTTGGCGCTCAGGCCCATGATTTCGGCCATCTTTTTTACTTCGGCTTCCTCGTGCGGCAGGAATTCGTGAAGAGGCGGGTCAAGGGTCCTTATCGTGACGGGCAGGCCATTCATCACCTTAAATATCCCCGTAAAATCCTTTTTCTGAATCGGCAGAAGTTTCGCGAGCGCTTCCTTCCTGCCTTCTGTGTCTTCGGCAAGGATCATCTCACGCATTGGCTCGATTTTGCCTTCTCCGAAAAACATGTGTTCTGTCCGGCAAAGGCCTATGCCCTCGGCGCCGAAAGCGAGGGCAATCTCGGCCTGGTCGCCCTGGTCGGCATTTGTCCTTATTTTCAACCTTCGCCTCCTGTCAGCCCATCTCATCAGTTTTTCGAAAAGCTTGTAGGTTTCCGATTTTTTGGGATCCAGACTCTCCTCAACAAGAACCTGTAGGATTTCCGAGGGTTTCGTCTTTATCTCGCCGGAGATCACCTCCCCTGTCGCACCATCTATGGATATGTAATCCCCTTCTTTAACGACAACGTCTTTCACGTGCATTTTTCTTCCCGCGTAATCTATCTCCAGCGTGCCGCATCCGGCCACGCAGACCTTTCCCATCTGCCGCGCGACGAGCGCCGCGTGCGAGGTCATCCCGCCGCGCGCCGTGAGGATACCAACCGCAGCGTTCATACCACTTATGTCATCGGGGCTTGTCTCGATACGGACGAGGATTACCCTCTCTCCCTTTTTCGTCCATTCCTCGGCGTCTACGGCGTTGAATACGACCCTGCCGCAGGCCGCGCCGGGGCCGGCATTAAGGCCGCGCGCCAGGAGTTTTCCGCTCTTTACGGCGTTTTTCTTTTCCGCGACGTCAAAGATGGGCCTGAGAAGCTGGTTTAGCTGCTCGGGATCTATTCTTCGAAGCGCCTCTTCCTCGGAAATCAGCCCCTCGCTCACCATGTCCACCGCTATTTTTATGGCTGCAAGACCGGTCCTTTTTCCGGCCCTTGTCTGCAGCATCCAGAGTTTCCCTTTTTGAATGGTAAATTCCATATCCTGCATTTCCCTGTAATGTTTTTCCAGGGCCTTATAGATTTTTAAGAGCTCGGCATAGGGTTTTTTAAGCTGTTTCCCGAGTTTTATAATAGGCTGGGGTGTGCGTATCCCCGCAACGACGTCTTCCCCCTGCGCGTTCAAAAGATATTCCCCGTAGAACTTTTTCTCGCCGCTTGCCGGATCGCGGGTAAACGCCACGCCCGTCCCTGAGTCCTCCCCCATGTTGCCGAAAACCATCGACTGGACGTTAACGGCTGTCCCCCAACCTTCCGGTATCTTATTGATTTTCCGGTAGGCGATTGCCCTGTCGGTATTCCAGGATTCAAAAACCGCGCCTATCGAGGCCCAGAGCTGCTTGTAGGGGTTTTCGGGGAAAATTTTGCCGGTTTTCTTCTTGATTTCCTCCTTGTATAGCTTCACTAGTTTCTTCAGGTCCTCCGTCCGGAGGTCGATATCAAGCTTAATCCCTTTTTCCCGTTTAATCTTATCCATTATGACTTCAAAGGGGTCGTGTTCGTCTTTGCCCTTCGGCTTAAGGCCCAGAACAACGTCCCCGAACATCTGCACGAACCTTCTGTATGCGTCATAGGCGAACCGCTCGTTTTTTGTCTGTTTTGCGAGGGCCTGCACGGTAGTATCATTCAGGCCGAGGTTTAGAACCGTGTCCATCATGCCCGGCATTGAAACGCGCGCGCCGGAACGCACCGACAAAAGAAGCGGGTTATCCCCCTCACCGAAGGTGGCGCCCATCGCCTTTTCTATTTTTTTCAATGCGGACAAAACATCCCCCTCAAGGTGGGCCGGATATGTTTCGTTGTTTTCATAATAATAAGTGCAGACGTCCGTGGAAATCGTAAATCCCGCCGGCACCGGTATGTTCATATTGGTCATTTCGGCGAGGTTGGCGCCTTTTCCGCCCAGGAGATTTTTCATCGCGGCCTTGCCTTCAGCTTTTCTGTCGCCGAAAAAATATACATATTTCTTCTTTTTCATCTTCCCTCCCACTATCATTGCAATTTCTCTGTTACGTACTTCTTCACCGCATCAACGCCTATCCTGTCCTGCTTCATCGTATCCCTGTCTCTTACGGTTACCTTTTTATCCTCCAGGGAATCAACGTCCACCGTAATGCAATACAAAGTCCCGGCCTCATCCTGCCTTCTGTAAAGCCGTCCTATCGAGGCGGTATCATCGTAGCAGGCCTTGTAATTTCCCCTTAAATCTTCGTAAATGGCCTTTGCGAGCTTCACTATCTCGGGCCTGTTCCTAAGAAGCGGGAGAACAGCTACCTTAATGGGTGCCAAATCCTTATGTAAACCTAGAACAACACGCTTCTCTTTCTTTACTTTCTCCTCTCGATAGGAGTCTACCAAAAATGCCAATACGCTTCTATCCACTCCACCTGATGGCTCAATTATATAAGGATAAAACTTTTGCTTGGTAGCATCGTCAAAATACCTCAAATCTTTACCGCTTATTTTCGAATGCTGTCGTAAATCAAAGTCGGTCCTGTTAGCGATGCCTTCTAATTCGCTCCAACCAAAAGGAAAATTGTATTCTATGTCTGAACAAGCCGAGGCATAATGGGCAAGCTCCTCTTTTGAATGTGGCCGCGTTCTTAAATTATCCTTTTTCATCCCCAGTTTTACATACCAGTTAAATCTTTCTTCAACCCAATGCTTATAAGACGCCTCTGCATCTTTTGGTTTGACAAAATACTCGATCTCCATCTGCTCAAATTCACGGGTCCTAAAGATGAAATTTCCGGTAGTGATTTCGTTGCGGAAGGCCTTGCCAATCTGAGCTAAACCAAAGGGAAGTTTTGGATGTTTTGAAGACAGGATATTTAAAAAATTAACAAACATACCCTGAGCGGTTTCTGGGCGAAAATATATTTTTTGAGCAGTTTCTTTCACCGGACCAAACAACGTCTCAAACATTAAATTAGCTGAGGCGGACTCCTCGGATAGGGCGCTGCCGCAATTCGGACAGGGTCCTTTCGCTACTATGTTTTTGTCAGGTCTAAAAAATTTTGCACAAGCCGGGCACTTTATAAAAGGATCGGTAAAACTCTTTGAGTGACCGGAGGCTTCCCAGACTTTGGGATGCATTAAAATACTAGCATCCATACCAAAAATATCGTCTCTTTCGTAAACCGAGCTACGCCACCAGGCTTGCTTTATATTATTCTTAAGTTCCACGCCGAGCGGGCCGTAATCCCAGACGCTTCCCAGGCCTCCGTATATTTCGCTCGACTGAAATATAAATCCGCGCCTCTTGCATAAGGACGATATCGTGCTTAAATTTACCATTTCACACTCCGACCTTCCCTATAAACTCCATGCTCTTAAGCCTTATGTCCAGGTGGTAATTGATGAAACCCCGAAGGAGCCTTTCAACTTCCACGCCCACCCTTTTACTTACCTTTATATGCTTTATCCTCTCAAACGGCAAATCCTCTATGTGCGCGATAAAATTGACCGTGCCGGCGAGGACCGGCTTTGCGTTTTTGTCCTTCGCGAAACAGCCCTCGCACAAGACCCCGCCTGACGAAAAACTAAACCGGACTCCTTCTTTTTCTACCGCCCTGTCGCAGGCCGCGCACGTCTTAAGCCTGGGCATAAGGCCGAGGATCGACAGAAATTTAATTTCGAAAATCCTTGCCACCCTTTTCGGGCTTGCCTTGCTCGATAGAAGAAAAAGCGAGTTCAACAGAAGCTCGTAAATCCTCGTGTTCCTATCGCACGCCGAAGTGGCCGCATCAAGAAATTCGGCAAAATAGACCGCGTAAGAAAGCCTCTCCAGCGACTCCCTGACCTTCGGGAAATAATTTACGAGGTCGCATTGAGAAAGAAAAAAGAGACTTCGCTTTTTTCTTTCGTAAAACACTATATCGTCAAGCGCCAATAATTCGTACGCGCTAACGAAGCGCGCCTCAGGCGCCCTCACGCCCTTGGAAATAAGCTTGAGCTTCCCGAAGTCGCGCGTATATACCGTAAGGATTATGCTCGTTTCCCTTAAGTCCTGCTTTCTGAGAACGAACCCTTGTGTTTTTTGAACAGCCATACCAAAACCGCGACAGTTATTATCGATTAGAAACAATAGCGCCGCTTGAGACGACGAGCTTAAGCCCTTCTTCGACGGTCATGTCGAGAATCTTCACCTCGTCCTTCGGGATTAAAAGATATATGCCGCTTGTCGGGTTCGGGGTCGTGGCAACAAAAACGCTCACAAGCTCCTTGCCCGTGGCGTCCCTTATCGTGTCTACGCCCTCGCCAGTCATGAAAGCAATCGAATAGATGCCCTTTCGCGGGTACTCTATGAGTACAACTTTTTTAAAAAAGGCCTTTTCCTGTCCGAGGAAAGCCGAGCCTATTTCTTTGGTTACGGAATAAATCTTGCCGATCATCGGAACCTTCAGGAATATCTTCTCGCCGAACCCGAAGAGCTTGCGCAGGAAAATAATATTTGCCGCCCACCCAATGAGCGAAATCAAAAGTATCACGATGATGAAAACGAGCACCTTGGCAATATATATACTGTGCTCGGTCAGGTACGGGTTTAATGTTAAGGTCTTCACCAGGGGATTAAGAATATAGCTGTTAATCTTTATGACAAGAAACCTTATAATGATTATTGTGATGGCGATGGGAAATATGAGCGCCACGCCTGTTATGAAATAATTTCGAACTTTAGTAAACATGGTTTATCCTTTCTTTATCTGTGATCATCTGTGAATCCCATCTGTGATCATCTGTGTTTTATAGTAACACCTGAAATACGAGCGCTGTAGACAATATGCCGAGAAGTGCTCCCGCCAGTACCTCCCAGAATGTATGAATATTGTCTTTCATCCTGTGGCGCGCTATTAAAAAAGCCATTATAAAACTCAAAAGCATTATAAGGCCGTTTCCTGTCGAAAAAACTATAACCGTCCAGAGCGAAAACGCAAAAGCGGCGTGGCCGCTCGGCATGCCACCCCGAAACGGCGTGCCCTTGTGAAAAAATACTTTTCCGGACAGTACTAAAAACATAACCACCAAAAGCGCTAGAAAAGTAAGATACCAGGGTGAATGTACTATCCTGGTAACGCCGTCTTCTATGGACAGGGAAAAACGGTGAGAAAACACCACATAACCCACCACAACAGCGTTCAAGGCCGCCAGGAAAACAGCCCCTGCCGTTATATCCTTTATGATACGCGCCAGCGGGTGGTACACGTTTTTAATAAGGTCAATCGTGAGTTCGACCGCCGTGTTGATCATCTCCAGGACAAGGACAAGCGCAATAACGCTTACCAGAAGCAAAAGCTCTATTTTCGGCAGGTTGAAATAAAGGCCCAGCACGAGAACGAGCGTCGCGATAAGGAAATGAAGCCGCATATTTCTCTGCGTCTTGAGGACGTAGATGAATCCTTCTACCGACCTGTTCAAGCTTTCGACTAGTCTCTGCTGCGCCATTTTAGAAATTTCTCTTCCAATTTCCTTATTCTATTCTTCTCTTTAACCGTCTTATCGCCGAAACCAACAAGGTGCAAGATCCCGTGTATGACATAACGGTGAAGTTCTTTTCGCGGGCTTGTTTTAAAACGCCTCGCGTTTTGTGCTGCCGTATCGGAAGAGATGTAGATATCGCCTATGAGACGGCGGCCTTTCGGCCGGATGGCGCCTTCTTCCAGTAAAAAGGAAAGAACATCCGTCGGAACACCCCTTCCCATGTATTTTTCGTTCAGCACCTTTATTTTTCTATTACCTACGACCGTTATGTCAATGAGCGCTTCGTTTTTTCCGAAATCGCGCAGGATCCGCAAGGCGGTTTTTTTGAGGGCCTTTCTGTCTATTCCCCTTTTCTTATTGAGATTGCTGATTCTTATTTTTAAAGACATTCTGCCGTTCTTTTTTGGACTTGACCTCGGGGTATTCCAGCCTCGTGTGAAAAACGCCCATCAGAACCCTGACGAAACTTTCCGCGATTCCATTCAGGTCGTTCAGCGTAAGCGGGCATTTGTCCAGCTGCCCGTCTATGAACTTGTTGTTAATTATCTTCTGCACCAGCCCTCGGATTCGCGCGGGGGTCGGGTCGCTCAGCATGCGCGAGGAGGCCTCGACCGAATCCGCAAGAAGCACGATAGCCGTCTCTTTCGTCTGCGGCTTCGGGCCGGGATACCTGAACTCTTCCTCTTTCAGCTCGTCTGCGGATTTCACCTTCTCGAGCGCCCGCTGGTAGAAATAATAGATAAGGCTTGTGCCGTGGTGCTGACTGATAAAATCAATAATTGCCCTGTTTAGTTTGTGCTTCTTGGCAAGCTCGATGCCGTCCTTGGTATGATTCGTAATTATGAGGGCGCTCATCGAGGGGGCGAGTTTCTTATGTTTTGAGGCGGTACCCATCTCGTTCTCCACGAAATACTCCGCCTTCTCTATTTTGCCGATATCATGGTAATACGCGCCTACCCTGGCAAGAAGCGAATTTGCGCCGATAGTGTCGCAGGCCTCCTCCGCCAGGTTGCCGACGAGGATGCTGTGGTGGTACGTGCCGGGCGCTTTAATGGTAAGTTCCTTCAGGAGCGGGTTGCTTAAATCCGAAAGTTCAAGAAGCGTGATATTCGTGATGAGGTTAAAGGTATACTCGAAAACCGGCAAAAACCCTATGACTATAAAACTTGAAATGATACCGTTTGCTATGCCGTAGAGGCCCTCTTTAAAAATCGCCTCTTTTCCCATATTTTGTAGCAGGCCTATTCCTATTATGGAAATGAAGTTTACAATGGAAACCGCAAAACCGGCTATAAATATCTGCGAGCGCTTTCTTGCCCCGCGAACGGCGCATATGCCGACAATGCTTCCCACAAAAAGCATGAAAGAAAGCCCGAGTTTCCCTCCCGCCAGGAAACCGATGTAGATGCTAAGTGCTATGCTCGTGATAAAAGCGACGTTTGTATTGAGAAGCAGAACCAGTAACATCGCGATGCTCGCAAGCGGGATTAGATACCCCGGCTGCTGGGACTGAATGACCACAAGCGAAACCAGAATAGCGAGAAAAGCGTTTATAGTGATAAGGAGGATATTTTTCGGCGTCTCTACCAGCTTCTTTTCAAGAATTAACAAATAGATTGCCGCGCCCAGAAGGAGCCCGGCGAGAAGAAGTATAAGGCCCGAAAGATAGGCCGTCCTGTTTACGATAGCGTGAACACGTGTTATCTGAGTAAGCTTGGTTATTTCGTCCTTTGAGAACCTTACGCCTTTTTCCACGATGAGCTCGTTCTTCTTTACGGTTTTTCGTTTGTAAACTGGCGGGACCTCGTTCCTCGCTTCGGCCTTGCGCTTTTCTGTCTCCTCTTTGTTAAAACGCGCGTTTACAACGGCTTCGTTCTCAACAAGGTCTCCAACGGCTTTTCTTATCAGGTGCTCCCGCGGAAGCAGCCTCTCCAGGGTATCCTGGACAACTTTTCCGGCCTCTTTTTTGTCCACGAGGTCTTTCGACTCAAGCTTCCTTTCGGTCTTGAAGCGCAGATTTCTAATCAATATTTTTTTCGCCCTTTTCTCGAGGAGTCCCGCCTTGTCCTTGGCGCTCACTATGCCGACCAGGAATATATTTTCAAGCGCGTCTTTCGAGGCCTTCCTGATCTTGTCCGGGTTGCGCGCCTCGAGGAATTTCGCCAGGTCCCTATCCGGCAGTTCGAATCCACCTTCCTTGATAATTTCGAGTTTCTCTTCGCCGGTTGCGCCCGGCTTCTGCTTTGCCTCCTTTACCTTGTTGAAAAAAGCGTCCAGCCGGGCAAACGCCCTCTCCTGGACGGATGCGTCAATATCGTAGATGGGCAGGATCTTGGCTTCGAATTCCTTCCTGACTTTTTCGGTTGCCTCTTTGTCGACGGTAGTCGGGTAGGTGAAATCGTAGGGCGCGTAGACGGTTCTTGTCGAAATATCGCCTTCCTTGAGTTCAGAAAGGAAGGGCGCGCTTCCCAGGTAAAGGACAGCCAGCGTTACCAGGCAGAAACCAAAAACTACCACGGCAGAATAGAAATACGGGGTTTTGCGCACTTTCTTGAGGCGAATCACGCCTTGACCTAAGAAATGCTTGAACTTAATCATCGCTTACTCCGTTTTTTGCGAGGCCGCGTATGCCTTGATAATCTCACAAACCAGCTCGTGCCTTACGACATCCTCGCCTTTTAAATAAACGAATTTTATCCCCTCTATATTTTCCAGTATTGACCGGGCCTCTATGAGCCCGGAGGTCTTGCCTTTGGGCAGGTCGCTCTGCGTTATGTCGCCCGTGATAACCGTTTTTGAATCAAATCCGAGGCGCGTCAGGAACATCTTCATCTGGGTGGGCCGGGAATTCTGTGCCTCGTCCAGGATGACAAAAGAATCGTTCAGGGTCCTCCCTCTCATATACGCCAGGGGTACGACTTCTATGATGCCCCTCTGGATATAATCGCGTATCATATCGCTTTCCATCATGTCGTAGAGAGCATCGTACATGGGCCGAAGATACGGGCTCACCTTCTCATACATATCCCCGGGAAGGTACCCGAGGCTTTCGCCCGCCTCAACGGCCGGCCTCGCCAGAATGATCCTGGAAACTATCTTTTTCTTTAAAGCGTTAACCGCCATGGCCACGGCAAGATAGGTCTTTCCCGTACCCGCCGGCCCTATACAAAATACAATATCGTATTTGCGTATGGCGTCGATATACGTCTTCTGCCCCCTGCTCTTTGGCATGATATAAAGCCTCTTTGACAAAACCTCTATTCTCTCAAGATAAATATCGTGCAGCCTTACCTTTTTATCTTCCTTTACGGATTTTATCGCGTAGTTAAGGTCGTGCGTCTTTATGTAAACGCCCTCGCGTATCGCTATGAGAAGCTCTTTTATCACGCGCGCTGCTTTCTCGACGCCTTCCGGCGCGCCTGTAAGCCTTAGGATCCCTGCGCGGAGCATCGAGCTTATGCCGAATGACCTCTCAATCAGCTTCATGTTCTCGTCGTGCTTTCCAAGAAGACTTCTCGCTTCAGCGTCGTTGTTTAAGCGAATATCCTTCTCCATCTTATCCCTTACCGCTTATCCCTTATCTGCTTTATTTAACCCAAACCTCTTCTTCTTCGACTATTATTTCTTTTTTCTTTCCCTCCGGTGTAATCTCTTCTTCAACGATAATGGTTTCTTCTCTGTATACGACTTTTGCTTTGGGTGCTTTTTTCTTGGGGGCTCTGGGCATCGGTTCCATCTTTATGTCTTCTGCATAAATCACGGTACCTCCTGATGTCGGCACATACCCCTTCTCGCCGGGTAATATAGGCACTTCGACGTCTATGCCTATCAAGGTCCTCTTTGCTACGCCTTTTCTTATGGGCTCGGGCGCCGGCGTGCCCTTGATATAACCGCGGTTTCCTTCGACGCGCTGGTCAACCCTTTCCTCCTTAAAAGTGTAAATCCTCGCACCGGAACAACCCGCAAGGGTTACACTAACCAGAAGAATTGCAATCAATAAGAATTTCATTCTTACCTCCTTATTTTGTTTTCTTAATGTGCAGCTCCTTAAGCTGCCGGTCATCCACTTCCGAGGGCGCGCCGGTCATCGGGCACACCGCCTTCTGCGTCTTCGGAAAGGCAATCACATCCCTTATAGTATTTGATTTTGTAAAAATCGTAACGAGCCTGTCCAGCCCGAATGCTATCCCTCCATGCGGCGGGGCGCCGTATTTAAACGCGTCTATCAAAAAACCGAAGCGGCTCGTCGCCTCCTCTTTTTCGAGCCCGATGATTTTGAAAATCTTCTCCTGGAGTTTTCTGTTGTGGATCCTTATGCTGCCTGATGCGATTTCGGCGCCGTTTACCACAAGGTCGTAGGAGCGCGCGCGGATTCCCTCAAGTTTATTTCCGTCCAGCAATTTCATATCTTCCTCACTGCAGGAGGTGAACGGGTGATGCTCCGATTCCCACTTCTTTTCTTCTTCGTTATACTTAAATAAAGGGAAATCGGTTATCCAGAGAAAATTATATTTCCCTTCGTCGATGAGGTTGGCGCCTTTCGCGATTTCAATCCTTAGGGCCCCCAGCACGCCGAGCGCCACCTCTTTTTTGTCGGCTACGATAAGTATAAGGTCGCCGTCTTTGGCGTCTGTCTTTTTCCTTATAGAATCCAGTTCCGCCTCATCAAAGAACTTATCTATATTGGAAGAAAGCTTTCCTTTTTCGCATTTAAAGTATGCCAGGCCCGCCGCGCCTGAGTCCTTTGCCTTTTCTATAAGGCCGTCGAGTTTGGAGCGGCCAATTCCGGCATGGCACCTCGCGTTTATCGCGTAAATCGAGCCGCCGATCTTTAGGCTTTTCTTAAATACGTTGAATTTTGTGCCCTTCAGGGCCTCCGATAGGTTGGCAAGTTCCATGCCGAACCTTGTATCCGGCTTGTCTGTGCCGAAGCGCTCCATCGCATCGCCGTATTTCAATCTCGGGAACCGGGCGGAAAGATCGATGCCGGATACCTCCTTAAACACCTCTTTCATCAGGGCCTCCGATAGTTCGAATATATCGTTTTCGTCCACAAAACTCATTTCGATATCTGCTTGCGTAAATTCCGGCTGCCTGTCCTTGCGCAGGTCCTCGTCCCTGAAACACCGCGCTATCTGGAAATAACGGTCGAATCCCGAAACCATGAGGATCTGCTTGAAAAGCTGCGGCGACTGCGGGAGGGCGTAGAACTTTCCCGCGTTAAGCCTTGAGGGAACAAGGTAATCACGCGCGCCTTCGGGCGTCGAACGCGTGAGAAACGGCGTTTCTATTTCTACAAAATTTCTTTTTTCGAGAAAACCCCTTATGGAGTGACTTATCCTGTGCCGGAGGCGCATGTTCCTTTGCATGCGGGGGCTTCTTAAATCTATATACCTGTATTTAAGCCGCATCTCGTCCGAGACGAGGCTCCCCGTCTCGCCTACTTCAAAAGGCGGGGTAAGCGATGGGTTTAAGATATCGAGTGAATTTACGAGGACCTCGATTCCGCCTGTCGGGAGTTTCACGTTCTCCGTCCCGGCGGGTCTTTTCCGCACGACGCCCCCGGCCTGAATAACATATTCGCTTTTGAGTTCGTGCGCGGCCTCGTGCAGGGGGCGGTTTTCTTTCGGGTCGAATACGATCTGCGTGAGCCCGTATGCGTCTCTTACGTCAATAAATATTAATTCGCCGTGGTCGCGCCGGGCATGCACCCACCCGGCAAGGGTAACTTCTTTCCCGATATTTGTTTTATTCAGCTCGCCGCAAGTGTGGGTTCTTAGCATAACTCTTTTATCCTTTTTGCAAGTTCCGCGGTAATGTTAGCCTCATCCACGGAATCCTGTATTCCTGTTTTCATATTTTTGATGATTATCTTTTTTTTCTTTATTTCGTCCTCTCCGAGAATTAAGGTAAAGGTTGTTTTATTTTTATCAGCCCTTTTCATCTGCGCTTTTAGAGCACCACCTTCGATATCTTTAATAACTTTAATTCTCATGTCGCGGTCTCTTTCAAGCCCTGTTCTCAAGTTGGCTGCGATCACCGTACCTTTGAGTTCTGCTTCCTCGCCTAAGGCAGCTATGTATATTCTAATGGGTTCCGGTAGTGCGCTTTCTTCTCTAAGCGCCAGTATAATTCGCTCTATGCCGAGGGCATATCCTATTGCTGGTGTGGCCGGTCCGCCTAAATCCTTTATCAGGTTATCATATCTTCCTCCCGCGCCTATCGCGTCCTGTGCCCCCAAAGCTGGATGCGTAATCTCGAAAACCGTCCCGGTATAATAATCCAGCCCCCTTACAAGATTTTTTGTCTCCTTGAATTCAATGCCTTCTTTATTGAGTCTTTCTTTTACTTTCTCAAAATGCGCTTTGCACGGAATGCATAAACCCTCCAGTATGCTCGGTGCCTGCCTTACAACCTGGATGCAGGTTTCGTTTTTGCAGTCAAGCACCCTTAAAACATTCTTCTTTGTTCTCTCTTTGCAGTCACGACATAGTCTATTTTTTTTCTCCTCCAGATATTCCTTTAGTTTGGCTGCAAATTTTTCCTTGTCTACAATGCATCCGAGGCTGTTTAGTTTAATAGCAAAACCTTTCAGTCTAAAAATCTTTAGCATGCCGCTGAGTTGTCTTATTACTTCTGTGTCGGCAAAAGGAGAACCTGTTCCTATAACCTCCACCCCTATCTGATGAAACTGCCTTGAGCGGCCTTTTTGCGGCCGTTCACTTCTGAACATGGGTCCTATGTAATATAGCTTTTTTATTTTGGGAGAAATTTTATCCAACGAATGCTCTATGTATGCCCTGACAATCGGCGCTGTTCCTTCAGGCCTAAGCGTGAGGGATCTTTCTTTTTTGTCTTTGAAAGTGTACATTTCTTTTTTGACGATATCGGTATCTTTGCCTATGCTTCGCACAAAAATAGCGGTATCTTCGAGTATCGGAGTTCTTATCTCGTCATATCCCCAACTTTCGAGGTCTCTTCTGGCAGCATATTCAAGATGCTGCCAAATACCTATATCCTCAGGCAGTATATCCTCCATCCCCCTAATCGATTTATACTTCATCACTTAATCCTTAATCCTGCTATTTAACCCTTTCCTTCATCACAAGCCCGGCTTTAAACGCTACCACTTTTTTGCCGGGTATCCGGACGCTCTCCCCCGTTTTCGGATTCCTGCCGAGCCTGGGTTTTCTCGATTTTACTTTAAAAATCCCGAAGTTCCGCAGCTCCACCGTCTCTCCTTTAGAGAGGCTTTCGGTGATAACCTCAAGCGCCATCTGAAGGACCTTCTTGACATCAACCTGTTTTATGTCTGTATGGTCGGATATCCTTGTCACGATTTCTTTCTTTGTCATCGCTTCCTCCTTATTACGTTTTTCAGCAAGAAGAAGAATCTGTTAAACCCCTCTATGCGTCTTTTCTTCCGCTCGAGCCTCTCGAGCAGCGAAGAGAGATACCCCGAAGACTCATTCCAGTCCTTATCGAGCTTCTTTAATCTCTCATCGGACATTATGGAAAGATTCTCCAGCGAAAGAATGTTATATAAGGGTTCGTTTTTAATAAAACGCTTTATTGGCTTTTCGCCTATGGAATCCATTAAGTCGTCGTAGCGCGAATTTACAAGCGTTCTCGTTGCCAGGAAGTTTTTTTCGTCATTATTTTTAAAAATCTTGCGGAAATTGCCCCATATCTCCACAAACTCTTTTGTCTTTTTTATGTTGCCTTCCAACTTCCTGTCTATCATGTTTTAAAACCAACGCTTCCGGAGCCGCACAGGTTTTCGATTTCGTCGAGGAGAAGCTCATCCAGTTTCACGGAATAACTCCTGCCGGCGGACATGCTGATCATTTTGCCGCCGGGTTCCTGAAAGCTCAGAAGAACCGGGACCTTTCCGCTGTGCCGCGTGAGTATGCTCTTTAAGGCGTCCAGCGTTGCCTTTTCGAGCCCCGGGGTCTTTAGCCTTATCAACATCGCTTTGGTGAACTTGGATTTTACTTCCTCGAGCGGGATGATTTCGTCGGCTACCAGCTTCGGTTCTTCTTCCCTTAAATTAAGCCTGCCGGTTATGAAAACCATGGAATCCACCCTGATGAGGTTCGAAAATTTCTGAAACGTCCTCGGAAAAACAAGCGTCCCGACCGTGCCAGTCAAATCCTCGAAGTTCACTATGGCCATTTTTTCACCTGTTTTTCTCGTGGTCGTAATCTTCGCCTTGCTTATGATGCCGCCCAAACGCACCTCGTCGCCGTCCCTTAAATTGCCGAGTTGCGCTATCGGAAAGGAAGAATAGTTCTTCAGCAGCTTTTCGAAACTGGTTAACGGGTGCTTGGTTATATAAAAGCCCAGCATTTCCTTTTCGTAAGAAAGCAGCTGGTTCTCCGGCCATTCTGGGATATCGGGAACCTCCTGAAAGGTCTTCTGGAAACTCTCCTGCATGTCAAAGGTATCAAAGAAAGAAAATTGCCCGTTCAGTTTGTCCTTCTGCACCCCGCCCGCTATCTCCAGCGCCTTGTCCAGTATGGCCAGCTGCTGTGAGCGGTGTATCCCCAACGAATCAAAGGCGCCGCATTTAATGAGGCTTTCTATGACCCTTCTGTTAACAAGTCTCGAATCCACGCGCTGGGTAAAATCGTAGAGTGACTTAAACCTGCCGAACTTCGACCTGGAAGTAATAATGGAATCTATGGCGCTCTGGCCTACGTTCTTTACCGCGGCGAGGCCAAAGCGTATCCCTTCTTCGACTACGGTGAAATTGGCGAAACTTTCGTTCACGTCTGGGGGGAGAATCTTTATCCCCATCCTCAGGGCTTCGTTTATGTAGAGCGCCACCTTGTCCGTGTTGTCGCGCTCGCTCGTTAGAAGCGCCGTCATGAACTCGATCGGGAAATTGGCCTTGAGGTAAGCGGTGCGGTAGCTTATCAATGCATAGGCCGCTGAATGTGATTTATTGAAGCCGTACCCGGAAAAATACTCTATCTGGTTGAATACCTTGTCTGCCGTATTCTTCTCTATGCCTTTTTTTAAAGCGCCGTTTACAAAACCGTGCCTGGCCTCTGCCATAATTTCCGGTGTTTTTTTACTTATTGCGCGTCTTAAAGTGTCGGCTTCGGCCAACGTAAGGCCCGCCATCTCCGAAGCAATCTTCATTATCTGTTCCTGGAACACGATGATTCCGTATGTATCTTTAAGTATTGGTTCTAAAATAGGGTGATCGTATTTAATCTGGGATGTTTTGTGTTTTCTTCTTATAAAATCGTCGAGCATGCCGCTTTGTATGGGGCCCGGCCTGAAGAGCGCAAGAAGCGCTATTATTTCTTCGAATTTCTCCGGCTTCAGCTTTTTCATGAGATCGCGCATCCCGGAGCTTTCTAACTGGAATATGCCTATGGATTCCGCGCCCGCTAAAAGATCGAACGTTTTCCTGTCGTCAAGCGGTATCTTCTCGATGTCGATGTCGACCAAGCGGGTCCTTTTCACGATCTTCACCGTCTCGTTTACGACAGTCAGCGTCCGAAGCCCGAGGAAATCCATCTTAAGAAGGCCTATCTTCTCGAGCGAATTCATGGGAACCCCGGTCGTAATCTGGCCGTCCGAGGTTTCAAAAAGCGGGACGTAATTCGTGAGGTCCTTCTCGCTTATGACAACGCCTGCGGCGTGCGTGGAGGCGTGGCGGGTCAGGCCTTCGAGCCTTCGTGATATATCGATGAGCCTAGTGATGCCGGGGTTATTTTTGTATAAATCCTTGAGCTCCGGTTCGACCGCCAGGGCGCGGTCCAGTGTTATGCTCAGCTCATTTGGTATAAGCTTCGCGATTTTATCGACTTCGGCGTAAGGCATTCCCATGACCCTTCCAACATCCCTTACGACGCCCTTTGCCATCATTGTTCCGAACGTAATAATCTGCGCGACGTTATTCTTGGAGTATTTGTTTATCACGTAGTTTATGACTTCGTTCCTGCGTTCGTAACAGAAATCGATATCGATATCGGGCATGCTGATTCTCTCAGGGTTAAGGAACCTCTCAAATATCAGGCCGTAACGAATGGGGTCTATATCGGTAATCCCCAGCGCGTAACTTACCACGCTTCCCGCCGCAGAGCCACGCCCCGGCCCTACCGGGATATCCTTTTCCTTGGCGAAATTCACAAAATCCCAGGCAATCAGGAAGTAACTCGTGTAACCGCTTTTTTCTATGATCTGCAATTCGTGCTCCACCCTGCCTTTTACGATCTTGTCGTCACTGTCGTATCTCTCTTTAAGCCCCTTCGAAACAAGCTTTTTAAGATATTCCTCGCGCGTTACTCCTTCCGGCGGGTTGTACTGCGGGAGGTGGACTTTGCTGAAATCGAGTTCCACGTTGCATTTTTCGGCAATCTCTATCGTATTTGTTATGGCTTGCGGCGCTATTTCCCCAAAGGCCTTTTTCATCGTCTCGACCGGTTTAAAATAGAATTCGTCTGTCTGAAATCTCATCCTGTTAGGATCCTCAAGCGTTGTCTGCGTCTGGATGCAAAGAAGCGCATCGTGCGCCTTCGCGTCACCTTTTGAAAGGTAATGAACGTCGTTTGTGGCAACGAGCGGAATATCCAGCTCCTTTGAAATTTTTATAAGGGCTTTATTTACTTTGGCCTGGTCGTCTATGCCGTTATCCTGAAGCTCGAGGTAGAAGTTGCCTTTGCCGAATATGTGCCTGAACTGGTCGGCTGTCCTTTTAGCGCTGTCTGTCCCACTGGAAAGGATTAAATGCGGGATTTCGCCCTTGAGGCAGGCCGAAAGACCTATGAGGCCGTCGTTATGCCTGGCCAGCACCTCCTTGTCTATCCTCGGCCTGTAGTAAAAACCTTCGGTGTAGCCGATGGAGACAAGTCTCATCAGGTTCTTGTAACCTACTTCATCCTTTGCCAGCAGCATTAAATGGAACGACGCTTCCTGAATTCCGTGGCTTGATTTTTCAAATCGGCTCTCGGGCGCGATATACACTTCGCAACCGATGAGGGGCTTTATGCCCGCATCTTGCGCCTTCTGGTAAAATTCGATAACGCCGAACATGTTGCCGTGGTCGGTAATAGCGCATGCCGGCATTTTTAATCTTGAGGCAAGATCCACGAGGTCCTGCAAGCGGCAGGCCCCGTCCAGGAGACTGTACTGGGTGTGTACGTGAAGATGTACGAAATCAGCGTGCTTCATTTTCCCATGCCGACGCGTTGTGCGTTTTGGAATACTTTTCCTTCGGTCTGTATGGAGGGCGCTATGATAATTTCCACCTTGTGCATTTCTTTAACATTACGCGCACCGAGGTTCCCCATGCTCGTCATAAGGGCCCCCACGAGGTTTTGCGTGCCGTCGTCTGTCCGCGCGGGGCCGAGTAAAATTTCCTCAAGGCTTCCGGACGTACCCACTTTAATTCGCGTTCCACGCGGCAGGTTCGGGTGTGGCGTCGCCATTCCCCAGTGATAACCTCTCCCCGGCGCTTCCGTTGCCCTGGCAAAAGCATTGCCAAGCATTACAGCGTCCGCTCCGCAGGCAAATGCCTTGCATACATCTCCGCCCGTGGACATGCCGCCGTCTGTTATTATCGAAACGTATCTCTTCTTTTTCTTAAAATATTTATTCCTTGCTGCCACGCAGTCCGTTGTCGCTGTTACCTGCGGCACGCCTATTCCTAAAACTCCTCTTGTAGTGCAGGCCGTCCCGGGGCCGATTCCTATCAGGAGACCGTCACAGCCCGTTTCCATTAAAGCCAAAGCAACATCGTATGTTACGCAATTGCCGATAATTAGCGGCATTTTTAATGATTTACACAATTTTTTTAGATCTACGGATTTGTATTCCTTGGATATGTGTTTTGTTGTGGTAACTGTTGCCTGAACGACAAAGATATCGCAGCCTGCCTCTTCTGCAATCTTGCCGAATCTTTCCGCTTTTTGTGGAATTGCGCTTACAACGGCAGGGACATTTGCCTTCTTAATCTCTTTTATTCTCTTTGCGATGAGTTTTTCCTTTATGGGCGGGGCATATATGGATTGTGCAAGTTTGGTTGCTTCTTCCGGAGTGGCGTTGGCGATTTTATCAAGCACTTCGTTGGGGTTATCATAACGGGTCTGGACGCCTTCGAGGTTGAGGACTGCTATTCCGCCTAACCTTCCCATTGCAATCGCGAATTTCACGTCCACGACGCCGTCCATGGCGGATGCCAAGATGGGGATCTTGTATTTTTTACCCGCAAACTTGAAACCTGAGTCAACCTCGGCGGGGTTAATCGTAACCTTGCCCGGGACAAGCGCTATCTCGTCAAACCCGTAGCACCGTCTCGCCTTCCTGTCTACTCCGATATAAAACTGCGCCATTTTATAACTCCTTGTTTTTCAAGCACTAACGTAGCTTAACGGTAGCTTGTAGCTGCCTATGATAATATAATATACTTATTTTGTCAATAGTGAAAAAGAAACCGCCGCGGTTGATTAAGAAACCGCGGCGGTTGAATCGGTTGGTTTTACCTAACCTGTCAGAATACCGGAAATCTCCAGCAGATTGTTGCTCCAGGCTTTCGTTGCATTTTTCACTTCTTCTATCTCGCGAACGTTTTCCCTTTTCTGCGCCAAGTGGCGCTGCCACAATGCCAGTTTTAGCTGTATTTCGGAAAGTACGGCCTGTACCTCAAGTGATGCTTCTTGGGCAGTCCATTCTATAAAAAATTTACTTTCTTCTAAAATATCCTCTGCTGCTTTTCTGTTTTTCAAATTTTCTAAAAAGGTGGAAATCTTTGCCATGTTGCTGGCCAAATGCCCGATCCTTCTCTCGAAAGGCTCTTTAAGGTATCTTTCTTTAATGAGTAGAAGATTTTTCACAGGCGATAGTATAGCATATCTGAAACTTCCGTCAAACAAAAAAATAGGGCGAGTCGTTTTGACCCGCCCTATTTGCTTATAGCTTAAAGCTTACAGCTTATGGCTGTTTATATTACGCGGCCTGAGCGAACTTCCTCGCGGCGTCGTGTAGCTTCGGCAGTAGCTCGTCAACCACGCCGCAGGCCTTGCCTAAGGCCTCGATAATTTGTTTAACAATGTGTGTTATGTCAAACGTAGAAACGCCGCGGATGTTTACTTCGGGGTCGTCTTCAACCTTGAAATAATAGTATCGTGATGCTGAAAGTATGGCCATGATTCCCGCTACGCTATCGGCATATACGATTCTTTCTTCTTTCGGTTTTTCTTCGTTGAGTTTTTCGATTAATTTTCTCTGTTTATCGCTGGTAGCGACAACTGCGACTTTAATACCGGATTTTACAAGTTTTGGTAATAATATGCCCAATCCATTGTCAAATGTCGCTTTTTCTGAAAAGATGAAAACGCCTCGGGTGTGCGCGATTCTCACAGGTTTGGCCAGTACATTTTGTAACGCTTGTTCGAGCGTTTCAAGGCTCATTCCGTTTTTGAGGTATTCCTCCGGGAGCGCTGCGAGCGCTTGCTGGAGAAGCTTGGCTTGAACATCCTCCGTTCTCTTGCCGGGTGTCGAAGGACGGATGCCCGCCGTGGGAACCTCCATATCTTGAGTAAGACCGCGGTTTATTCGCTCTCTTAAACGAGTGCGCAATTCCAAATTTGATAAAGGATAACATGCTTGTGCTAAGTTGTGGGCTTTTTGGGCAAACTTTCTGTAACTCATTACCTCCTCGGGTATATCTATCTCATTATCTCGAAATTTAGTATTTGCTCTTACCAATATAGAAGATATAAAACCTATTCTCCATAATCCATAAGTATTAAAATCATCGTCAAACGCTTGCTTTATAGCTGCCAGATGTATTGCCCTTTCCAATTTTGCATGATTCAAAATTTTACCTTTGTAACCAAGATATTTATATTTTCTCATTGCATAAATAGTGCCTTGCTCAACCCCAAAGTGTTCAATCTGCAGGCTGAGTCGTGCCTTAAGGTCTTTTATAAATGCTTTGTCAGCCTGTATGCTTTTTTCTAATCCTGCTTCTTTAATCATGTCACTTGCAACGGCAATCTCATCCTCAAGAGTCGCTTTCTCTCTTCCTTTTCTTCTTGCATAGACACGTGCCAGTCTATTAAAGATATCTAAAAAGCTCTCATTATTGTTGTATCGATCCCCGAACCAAAAAATATGGGGAGAGGGCTCGTAAAGAACAAACTTCTCCCTCTGCAGTAAACCTTCTTCTGACCTCGAGTATTTAATCATCATTCCGATTAAAGCATTTATCAATGGATGGGGGGCAAGGTGTGAAAGCTGCGCCTTATCTCTAGTCTCGGCCACAGGAGGCTCTTCCGTCTCCTCCGGACTCTTGCCGCGTCGGGCGAGGAACCTGCCGCGGTCATCGCGGTAGCCTCTTTTTAAAATAGCCCTAACCCTGTCGGCTGCTTCTTCGATACTGCTGGTGCAAGGAATAATAGGATACACCTCAATGCCTTCATCCGTTATAGGAATGGACGAGAATACCAAACGGAAATCATGTCTTTCCTCACCTATCCTCACGCTTGCAGTAATTACAAACGTGAACTCGTCGTGTTGGAGGAGCATTTTTGGATATAGCGTGGCAACGGCGGAATCGGGCGTAATTGGTTCGCCCTTCGCATGTTCAGCGACTTTTAAAAGAGCATCCCTTATGGCATTGATATCGGACGGATCATCCTTTAACGTACCATATAGTTCCTGAATAAGCCTTAGATACATCTGAAGTCTCATCATTCCGGGCGTGTAAACCGTGCCGGGTAGGATATCGTCAAGGCGTGAAGCGGCAGCCAGATTCATGCCGCCCCGATATCCGCTGGAGCGGACATCAATGGCGAAACCGGCATTGCTTGCCAGGAAACACAAAATTGTAGCTATCGCTATTATTTTTCTCATTTTCTTTCTCATTGTTGCGCAGATTATATCACAAATCGAATTCCGAAGTGTCACAGTAGTGTAAATTAATTGTCGAAAAAGTGTAACAACCTTTTCTCGTCGGGAAAAAGCCAGTTTTTCGTCGGAAAATACGTTGATTTTACCCTGTTTTTAGGGTATACTTAGGGTAAAGGAGGGCAAAAAAGA
>JBARPB010000003.1:0-20122 GCA_049642705.1 Candidatus Omnitrophota bacterium | reverse complement strand
ATATACGCCCTGTGAAGATTGGTCCCAGGAAGAAAACTTTATTGCGACTTTATTTATGGGTGACCACAACCGCCGCCCGACAATATTCTTCGCTTCGCGCGACCGGAGTTACCGAGACCCAATTCCCGGTCATTTCCCTCCAAATCACGCATAAATTCGCTCTACCCCTCCTTAAATCCTCCGAAACCATAGCGGAATCTGTCAGGTGATTCTTAGCAATATCTGTCAGGTCTGTTAGCGATATCTGTCAGGTGCTTTAGCGAAATCTGTCAGGCAGGTTAGTGGAATCTGTCAGTTTTTCCTTGCCAAAATATAGGCAAAATGCTATCATTATTACTATGGAAAAAGAAATAAGATGTCCATATTGCGATGCAAGGGATGCGATGAAGTTCGGCATCCGGAAATACCGCTTCTATAGTGCACAGAAGTTTCGGTGTAAGAGTTGTAATAAAAATTTTACCGATAAAGAATTATCCCATATTTCCTATCCGGCAAAAGTAATATTAAAAGCAATCTCTCTTTATAACCTTGGTTATCCGCAAAAGCATGTTATAAAGGAGATCTTAAGACGCTATGATGTAAAGGTCCCCCAGAGAACAATAAGCGAATGGCTGAAAAGATATTCAAATCCTTGTACGTACCATATCTTAAGAAAAGAGGCTATCAAGCTTTTCAAACCAAAAGATATAATCTTAAGTGAAAAACTTGAGCATAAACAAGTCTATAACTTCAAACTTCACCTTGGAAAACTCGCCCTCCTTCAAGAAAGACATGCCTTAAAAGAAGAAAAGCTCAAAGCATTAAGAGCCTATCTAAATAGAGTAATAGGCAAAGAGAAAGAAAGCAAACCCTTCCCCCATCATATCTTTACTATTGCGCCGGAAGACCCTCAAGAAGAAACCCGTGCCTCAAAGCTAAATATAGAGCTTCTAAAGATAACGAAACAGAGTAAATCCAATTTCGCAAATAAACTGGCAGATCTTGCAATAAAGGCATCCCCTAATAACTATAAAAGACACGAGAACGTACAGGACTTTATGCTCATAAATGACTCCGTAACCATCGCAACAGAAGTACCTGTATACCTAACGAGAAATGATATAAGCTACTTCAAAAGAAGTAACTTCAATTTTAACTTCAAAGAGTATAAAACCCCCATAACCGGCCACATAGACATTCTACAGATAAGAAACGGGCTTATCTATATCCTTGACTATAAGCCAGAAGCAAGCAAGATAAACCCCATAAAACAACTAACGATTTATGCCCTCTCGCTTGCGTCAAGAACAAAGCTCCCAGTAAAAGACTTCAAATGTGCATGGTTTGACCCTTATAACTATTATGAGTTCTTTCCGTTGAAAGCGGTCTATTGCCCCTTCGGGGCTTCCCGCAATGACCGCCGTTTGGGCTTCTCTCGCCTCATTCCAGCCGGGCCTAGTTAGTCAATGTTGCCAGCTAAGCCACATAGCGCTTCCCTTTTTGCTTATAATATCCTTTTAGCCCTTAAAAATTTCTTATCCTTTTCCGACATTCCTTGAAATAGCCCTATTCTTTTCTTTTCTCTTTCTTTAATAGATAATAAGGTGCCGTCATTTTGACGATACCCGTATGTACGGTTTTGCCGAGACGGTGTCGTCTTTTTGACAACAGGCAAAAGGACTGTGCCGAGCATGGTATATTCGGTTGGATTTATACCTATTCCGCTTTTGAACTTGATCATACCTTGTTTTTGGAGATATTGGCGCGCTCTGGAGAGAGTGCTCTGGGATATGGATAGATGTTCTAGGATCTTTTTGTCGTACCATGTGAAAATAGGCTTTTGGAAGCGGCAATACAATCCGCGCAAGTAAATATAAAGCAATTGTGGAATCCGTCCGATCTCGCGGATCTTGCAGAGGTCGAAGAAGTCGTTTTCGAGGAATTGATAACCCTTCATAAAACCCTCAAATTATTGCTACCCATTTTGCTACCTACTATATGCGGAGTATATAGGAGAAGTGGGAAGTTGTGGGGGAGAGGGATTGTGAGAAAAATAACTGCGCTTATTAGATAAGCATAATGGTTATGTTTTATTTCGTACGGCCCTTCGCCCCGATTCCGTCGGGGCTCAGGACCAAATATAAAAAAGAGCCTCTGCGAAAAATATGCCAAAGGCTCTTTTTTATGTTTGGCACCCCCACGGGGATTTGAACCCCGGTCTTCAGAATGAGAATCTGATGTCCTAGACCGGACTAGACGATGGGGGCAACATGGTAAACTGACATTACCTTTTTAAAGCAGTCGGGACGTACCTGTTTAAAGAATTCAAATTTGTCTCGTTTATATTTGAAAAATAGTGAATCGTGGTTCGTCTTCTCATACATAAACTGATACAATTTAACACTATCTATAATAGAATAACAAAGAACGTGCACTCTTCTTGAACGCTGTATGCTTCCCATAGTTAAACCAATTTCATCATATAACCGCTTTTGAATGTCATGTAAAAAGGCGAAGCTACCTGAGTAAAATACGATTCTAGTTTGCCAAGGATGCTTCCACCTTGGGTCTTGCCACACGTTTATAGAGCCATCACCGTCAAAGCACCCTCTTATAAAATCTCCTAAAAATTCGTGCGGAACCTTAGGCATCCTGATTGTTTTAGACTTTCGAGGCGTCAAACCTAGCCTTAAAAGATCTGCATAAATAGTTCTGTCTCTGATCTGTATTTGGAAATATTTAAGGTCTAATTCTCGGCCTCTTGATTTACTGCTGATCTTATGATTGGAGTCCATAGTCTCTAATATATTTTTTAGCATCTCTTTATTTTTATTTGTAATATTAAGAGCATTATATCCATTTTTGTGCTCAACGAGGCATCCATCCGCGACGATAAACCCCAATATGTATGCCATATCACTTGACCAAGATTTAAAAAAATTACTATTAGCTTTTGGTCTACCCATAAATTTCCTTAGATTAATGGTGCGCGGGGCGAGACTCGAACTCGCAATCCTCTCGGAACATGGCCCTCAACCATGCGCGTATACCAATTCCGCCACCCGCGCCTTTAGTACTAATATTTTACACTATTCTCTGGATTTTGCAAACTTTTTAAATCGAATCTTCACTTGTCTTTTCGCCGTTTCGCGTATATACTTATACTGTATATGCCGGACGAAAAAGAGAAAAAATTATCGCAAGAAGAGAAACGCTTCGCGAACCTGGCCAAGAGGTTTATCCGCCAGATGAGCATCGCAACAAAAAACTTCCGGATGTTCGGCGAAAATCACCCCGTTTTAATTAACAGTATCCGAAATATCTACGAATTATTAAAAATTACCCTCGCCGGGAGGAACGCCGTAACATACACTTTCCTCGAAGGGGTATTTCTAGTAGAAGACATACCGTTAAAAGACATAGACCCGAAAGTATATTCTTTCATACCCGAAGTTAAGGAATGTGGCATTACCAGTTTAACATTTTTAAGCGGGATAAATGAAGAAGAGCTTAAAATTCTCTTCATCGCCCTTTCTTCCGGGCCTGCGTTTGTCAAAGACGAAGGCGGCATAATTAACCTTCTTCGCAAGAAAAACATAGCGCACATAAAAGCGGATGAGGTATATTTTAAAAAGGTCAGCATAAAAGAAGAGGAGGCCCAAGAGGCGAAGACGCAACTCGCCGATATGCTGGTAGTGGATTATCTCCTGGGCAAAACCTCCATGCCGAAGGATAAGCTAAAAACCCTGGCCAAAGACATAAGTTTAGCTCCAAAGAGAATGGGTGCTATATTATCCGATGTATCCAAAAAGGCGGGCGAAACAGGCCACAATGCTGCAGGGTTCACATGCGCAAAAATTGACAAGCTGGTTTCGGAGATAAAAGGCGCTGATGCCGAAGAGGGTAAGAAAATAAAGAAAAATGTAGGAAATCTCATATTGGCGCTGGAACCCTCTCTGCGAAGCGAGGTTTTGCGCTCGGATGACAAGGCCTGTCAAAAATCGGACTTTATAAAAGACGCTATCGCGGAATTTTCGGATGAGGTAATTATCAAAATAATCGCCTCAGACTTTGTTGACCGTAAATCCTCTGTCGTGGAAACCCGAAAGCTTATACGCAGAATCCTGCCGGAAGCACCGAGAAGGGCAAGGATCTTTCCAATCCTGGAAAAACGGCTCATTCAGAAAGGTGTCCCTCAAAAGGTGTGTTCGGAATTGCTCGAAGGAAAATTCTGGGCCGACATGACAGACGAAGAAAAGGTAAGGAGCATAGAGAAACACGAGCCGCTCTATTCGGTAGAAATAGGCATAGTGCCTGAAATAGGAAATCTTATTTCTAATCTCCTCGCCGAAAAAAAATTTAACCGTGTGCACCTCATAGTGGATAAAATTCTTCAGAACCTCTCCTCGGAAGATATGGGCTTGAAAATACGCCTCGTAAGAGATTTTGCCCCGCTAGCAATTTCGCTCTTCAAGTCCACCGAGTATCCCCACAAACATAAAATCCTGGGTAAGCTCGACCCGGCATTTAAAAATACAAAGGAAACAGAGTTACGTGAGCGTTTTATGAAACTCTTTACATCCCTAACAAGCGCATGCATGAAAAACAAGTTCTATGGCAATATACCCGACTTAATAACAATTGCCGGCTACGAATCCGTGAAAGATAGCATGTTAAAAGATACAAGCCTGGAAAAATTCCTGAATGGCCTGCTTTTGGATGAAAAAACGGGTAAGAAAATAATAAAGCGCCTGTCACAGGCAATAGGGAAAGGTGCCCAAGATGCTCTCTGCGATATTCTTATTTCGATAGAGAAAGATGATTTTGACTCTTACAAAAAGCGAAATACAATCGCTATGATATTGAAGGATACCGCAGAAGACGCCGAGATTTTCCTTATCGAGAAGTTAAAATCCGATAAAACCGCGGTGCTTAAAAATGCCCTCGAGGCACTCTCGGAAATAGGAACGGAAAAATCCCTCGAGTCCATCCGGAAATTCACTGGTCATGCCGACGAAAAAATCCAAAAACGCGCTGAAGTGGCGTTGAAGAAAATCGAGAAGCGGGCGCTGCCCAGCTTGGATTCGAACCAAGACTAGATGCTCCAGAGGCATCTGTGCTACCGTTACACCACCGGGCAATGCTAAAGGATTTTTTCGAGGCGCGCGGCCACTTTCTCCCTCCCCAAAAGTTCCATCATCTCAAAGAGGCCGGCGCCGACGGCTTTGCCGCTTATAGCGACCCTTGTGGGGTGGATTATCGCGGCCGGTTTTATATTATGTTTTCCGGCTACGCTCCTACAAACTTTTTCTATTTCTTCCTTGTTGAAACGGCTTAATTTTTCTAATTCCGAATTAAATTCGACAAGGGCTTTTTTTGTCTTACCGTCTTTTAGGTATTTATCAAGTTTTTTTTGCGCGTCGCTATCAGTCGGAAAGTCATCGCTGAAAAAACATTGCGCAAGGCTTGTAAATTCATTTAAGGTTCGGAATCTGGTTTTGTATAAATCCACGACCTTTTCAAGGTAAGCTGGGTCTTGTTCGGCCAATTCTTTATCTCTGGACTTCAGCAAACTCGCAAGTTCCGTAGCTTTCTTTTTCCTTATATGCTCCGAATTTATCCACTTGAGCTTATCTGTGTCGAACCTTGCCTGTACATTTCCGAGGTCTTTTATATCGAATAGTTTTACTGCCTCCTCAAGTCCTATGATTTCCCTGTTTTCCCCGGGCGACCAGCCCAAGAGCAAAAGATAATTTGAAAGCGCCTCGGGAAGAAACCCTTCTTTTTTGTACTCGTAAACCGCCACTGCGCCGTGGCGCTTGGAAAGTTTCGCTCCGTCTTTTCCCATCATAAGCGGCATGTGCGCAAATTGAGGCGGTTTAATCCCGAGCGCTTCGTAAAATAGAAGCTGCTTGGGCGTATTCGATAAGTGATCGTCTCCCCTTATAATGTGAGTTATCCGCATTTCATTATCGTCGATGACGCACGCGAAGTTATATGCCGGGAAGCCGTCAGATTTTATCAAAACCTGGTCTTTTATGTCATCGGTGTTGAATTCTATATTGCCGTGCACTATATCCTTTACCTCTATTATACGGGATTTCTCTACCTTAAATATAATGGCTTCGCCTTCTTTATAGGCAAGGCCTTTATCGAGGAGCTTGACGGCGTAATCTTTGTATGCGGCAATTCTCTTCGACTGGTGAATCGGCTCCTCGTCCCAGTCTATGCCGAGCCACCTGAGATCTTCGAGTATCTCGTCCAGGAATTCTTTTTTGGAGCGGGTCTTATCCGTATCCTCGATGCGAAGTAAAAATTTCCCGCCGGTATGCCGGGCGTAAAACCAGTTGAAAAGGGCGGTCCTTGCGCTTCCGAGGTGAAGGAAGCCGGTAGGGCTCGGGGCGAAGCGAACGCGAATGTTGTGCCGTACCATGTTAACCTAACCGATTCAACCTACGCGGTTGACATGGTGTATGTCAACCGCGTAGGTTTCTTTCATGCTACCAATTCGTAACCTAATTTTATTGCTTTTTTATTAACGGCGATTAATTCTTTTTTCGACGGTAATACCCCGCTTAACTCATCCAGTACGCTTTCTAATGGAAATATCTTTTTAAGACGGGTAAACGCTCCCACCGCTATCATGTTCGCGACCTTTATGTTTCCGAGTTCCAAGGCAAGTTTCGTCAGGGGAAAAGCTGCTATCCTTATGGCCCTCTTTTCGACGATTTCCTCCGACATGGAGGTGTTAACCATTAAAAGGCCGCTTTTTTCTACTCTATCCATGAATTTAACAAGGGAGGGCTGGTTCATGACAATGCAAGTGGTCGGCCTTGAGATTGTGGGCGAGGCTATTTCCTCGTCGCTTATATGGACCATCGAATGCGCCGTTCCGCCCCTTACCTCGGCGCCGTATGAGGGAAGCCATGTTACGTGGTATCCCCGGCTCATGCCTGCCTGGGCGAGGAGCTTTCCCATGAGCATTATTCCCTGCCCGCCGAAGCCCGCGCATATTATCTGTTCGTGAAGTGTATTTCTCATATATAAGCTTTGTTAATTAAAAACGTAAAATTCAAAATGAAAAATTATAATTTAAAGTTTAAAATTTTCTGTAATTTTTAAATTTTGAATTTTGGTTTTACATTTTTAGTTTTGAACTTTTAATTTTTAAGCACTCCCAGCGGGTACGCCTTCACGACTTCTCGTTCAATCCGCTTACACGCCTCCACCGGCGAGAGGCCCCAATAAGTCGGGCACATCGAGAGAACCTCGACCATGGAGAAGCCGCCCTTTTCCATCTGGATTTCGAACGCCTTTTTTATCGCCCTTTTTGTCCTTAAAATTTCTTTCGGCGAGTGGACGGATGTCCTCTCCACAAACCTTGCCCCTTCAAGTATGGCTATCATCTCCGAAATCTTCAAGGGATAGCCGTCCCTTTTTACGGTCCTTCCCTTTTTCGTAGTCGCCGTCTTCTGGCCAAGCATGGTCGTGGGCGCCATCTGGCCCCCTGTCATTCCGTAAACCCCGTTATTTACGAAAACGACGGTAATATTCTCCCCCCTGTTTGCCGCGTGTATAATTTCGGCCGTTCCGATAGCGGCCAGATCACCGTCGCCCTGGTAGGTGAAAACTATCCTGTCGGGAAGGACCCTTTTTATGCCCGTCGCAACAGCCGGCGTTCTCCCGTGCGCTGCCTCCGTAACGTCAAAATCCCAGTAGTCATACGCAATGACTGCGCAACCAACCGGCGCGACCGCAACCGTCCTTTCCCTTATTCCGAGCTCATCTATGACCTCGCATATAAGGCGATGAATGATGCCGTGCCCGCATCCGGCGCAGTAATGCGTAAGCCTATCGCGCATCGACTTTGGCTTTTTAAAAATTATCCTTTCCACCTTAATCCTTAATCCTTAATCCTTCCCCTATAATCTCTTCCTCGCTCGGGACGCCGCCGCCGGTTCTTCCGTAGAAACGGACTCTTTTATCGTCGGCGACTGCAAGCCGCACATCCTCCAGCATCTGCCCTGCGCTCATTTCGACCACTAAAAATTTCGTCCTTCCTTTATCGAGCGCCTTAAGCGCCCTGTATGGAAAAGGCCATAGACTTATCGGTCGGAAAAGCCCCGCTTTTATTTTATCATCCCTTAAGCGGTTTACGCTAGCCCTCGCGATGCGGCTCGATGTGCCGTATGCGACGATTACTATCTTGGCGTCGTCTGTTTTGTGCTTCTCAAATCTAAGTTCGTTTTTCTTTATCAAGGCGTATTTCTTCTGGAATTTCCTGTTAAGTTCCTCTAATGCGCCCTCTTTTAAATATAACGACCTTATCACGTTCGGCTTTCTTCCCTTGCATCCTGTCAGCGCCCAGTTTTTAGGGCTTTGGGCTATGGGCTTTGGGCTATGGGCTATCCTAACCGGTTCCATCATCTGCCCCAGGATTCCGTCTCCCAATATAATAACGGTGATTCGGTACCTATCGGCTATATCAAACGCAAGGCGCGTAAAATCAAACATCTCCTGACAGGAAGCGGGCGCCAGAACAACCGACCTATAATCCCCGTGGCCGCCGCCTCTTGTGGCCTGGAAATAATCCGACTGGCTCGGCGCGATATTGCCGAGACCGGGCCCGCCCCGCATGATGTTCACGATGACCGCGGGAAGCTCGCACCCGGCGAGATATGAGATGCCTTCCTGTTTTAAGCTTATGCCGGGGCTCGAAGAAGTGGTTAGTGCCCTTTGGCCGGCTACCGCGGCTCCGAAAACCATGTTTATAGCCGCCAGTTCCGATTCGGCCTGTATGAAAACGCCGCCTGTTTCATCCATTCTCTTCGACATGTAAGCCGTAAGTTCATTCTGCGGCGTAATCGGGTATCCGGCGTAAAACCGGCAGCCCGCCTGAATCGCCCCTTCCCCGCAGGCTTCATTACCGGTGATTAAAATACGATTTTTGTTCTTCATCGATAAACCTCGATACACACCTCGGGACATATTATCGCGCACATGCTGCAGCCGGTGCATCCGCCCTTGTTTCTTTTAGCTTTGAACTCGACGTAATGGATGCCCCTTTTATTTAAATTTCGAGACCGCACTATCAGTTCGCGCGGGCAAACCGCCGCGCAGAGCATGCAGCTTTTACATTTGTTTTTATCTATTTTGATTCGTGCCATTTGAACATCTCGCGTTTTATGGTCTCGCAAATCTCGTCTGCGGTGAGGTGGTATTCCTTAAGAAGCTGTTCCCTCTTACCATGCGTTATGAAATGGTCTGGAAGGCCCATTCTCTCTACCGAGATATCCTTGATATTTTCTCTTTCGAAAAATTCCAAAAGTGCGCTTCCGAATCCGCCGGTCGCAACGCCCTCTTCGAGCGTTACGATCCTTTTAATGCGTTTTGTTATTTTTTCAATTATTTCCTTATCAAGCGGCTTTATGAATCTCGCGTTTACGACGCTTGCCTCTATTCCTCCGGAGGACAAAAGATCCGCCGCCTTTACCGCAATTGATACCATGCTTCCTACGGCGAAAATCGCAATGTCGCGACCTTCTCTTAAGAGTTCCGCTTTGCCTAACTCTATTTTTTGAAAACTCGAGCCGGAAAGGTGCGACGCGGCGCTTCCTCTCGGGTACCTTATCGCAACCGGTTTACCCGCTTTTACCGCGAATTCGAGCATCGCCTCCAGTTCCAGGGCGTCCCTCGGCGCCATAACTACGAGGTTGGGGATATGCCGTAAATACGCTATATCGAACACGCCGTGGTGCGTCGGGCCATCCTCGCCCACGAGGCCCGCCCTGTCAAGGCAAAATATAACGGGCAGGTTCTGCAGGCTTACGTCGTGTATAATCTGGTCGTATCCCCTCTGCAAAAATGTGGAATAAATGACTACAATCGGCTTAAGGCCCTCCCTTGCCAGCCCCGCGCTGAAAGCGACGGCGTGTTCTTCGGCTATCCCAACATCGTAGAACCTATTCGGGAATTGTTTCGAAAACCCCGAAAGCCCCGTCCCGTCAGGCATCGCAGCCGTCACCGCGACAATCTTTTCATCTTTTTCGGCAAGGTCTACAATTTTATTCGAAAAAACCTCCGTAAAGCTCTCGGGCCCTTTTTTACCCAAAGCCCTGCCTGTATGTTTCTCAAATGGCGCTGCGCTGTGATAGAGGCTCGGGTTTTCCTCCGCGAACCGGCAACCCTTGCCCTTCCTTGTAAGTACGTGCAGGATTACCGGCTCCCGCAACTTCGAGAGGTCTCTCAGCCTGGATATCAGTTCGTTTATATTATGCCCGTCGATAGGCCCGAAATACCTGAAGCCGAATCCCTCGAAAAACATCCCGGGCAAAAGCAAATTTTTAAGGGATTCCTCAAGGCGCCTTGCCGCTTTAAATGCCCTGAACCCGAAAAACGGTATCCTTTTTACAAGAATCTGCATCCGGCGCCTCACCCTGTTATACATAGGATTCGACATGATTTTGTTTAAATACCTGCTTAGGGCGCCGACACTTCTTGAAATGGAAAGCTCGTTATCGTTCAGAATAATCATAAGGTCTTTTCTCAGGTGCCCTGCGTGATTCAGGGCTTCGAGAGCCATTCCGTTCGCAAGTGATGCGTCGCCTATGACTGCAATTATTTTAGCGGTTTCGTTCTTCAGGTCGCGGCCGCACGCCAGCCCGAGCGCCGTGGAGATAGAAGTGGCGCTGTGCCCGCAAGTAAATATGTCGTATTCGCTCTCGGCACGCGAAGGAAAACCGCTTATGCCGCCGAGCTGCCTCAGGGTCCTGAACGCATCTTTTCTCCCGGTTAAAATCTTATGGGGATAGGCCTGGTGGCCTACGTCCCAGATAATCTTATCCTTCGGCATGTCGAAACAGTAATGCAGCGCGATCGCAAGTTCCACCGCCCCGAGGCTCGATGCAAGATGCCCGCCCGTTTTCGAGACGACATCTATTATCAGTTCCCTTATCTCCCCGGCCAAAACCGGCAAATCTTCGGTAGGGATTTTCTTAAGGTCCTGGGGTGAGTTAATCTTGTCAATTAGTTTTTGCATTTATTCTATCAGCGATATAATCCAAAACTTCCGCTTTTTTTCCGAAAGGCGCGATTTCCCTTTTTGATTTTGAAATAAAAAACTTTACCTTCCTTCTCATTTTACAAAGTGCGGCCTTGCCCAAGGGGCGATCCGCGATATCATCGGCGATTTGAAAAGCGCGCCCTAAATTCTTTCCGTACTCGCATACTCTTTTCGTATCTTTCTTTTTCCCGCCGGCCAAGAGCGCGCCTATCTTGCAGGATGCGGCCATGATAGCGGCTGTTTTCATTGTATCGATTTTACCCTTCTGGCAGCCTCTTGCGGAAGAATCATCGTATGCGGCTTCAAGCGCCTGGCCCCCTATCATGCCCCCTGCGCCGATTGCCTCCGATAAAAGGGAAACCGCGCTTAAGGTTTGCCTTGTTTTTTCCTTTGCTATTATCCCGAAGGCAAGGTTAAGAAGGCCGTCGCCGGCAAGTATCGCAAGGCCTTCCCCGAACTTTTTATGGCAGGTTGGTTTCCCCCTTCTCGTATCGTCGTTATCCATCGCCGGCAGGTCATCGTGAACGAGAGAAAAATTGTGGACAAGTTCTATCGCGCAGGCAAAAGCCACCGCCCGCCTTATATCGCCCCCGAGCGCCCTTGAGGATTCCATTGTCAATATAGGCCTTAATCTTTTGCCGCCGCTTAAAACGGCGTATCGCATCGCCCTTATAAGTGCGGCAGGCCCTTTTAATCGTCCGAGATACTTCTTTAACGCTTTTTCTATTATTTGTTTATCGCGTTTTAATCTCTTGTCGTTTTTCACTTTTTGTCAAAAGGCTCTATTTTGATCTTTCCTTCTTTTGTCTTTACGAGTATTTCTATTTTTTTCTTTGCCTCGCCGAGTTTCCTCTGGCAAAACCGGACGAGTTTTACGCCCTCTTCGTATTTCGCCAGAGATGCATCGAGCGAGAGGTCGCCGCTTTCAAGCTCGCTTACAATCGTTTCCAGCTTTTTTAACGCTTCCTCGAACTTTACTTCCGCCATATTCCCTCCTCGACCCTGCTAATTACTTCGCCCTTGGCCAGTTTTGTCTTTATAAGTTCGTTCTTTTTCAATACGTTTGCGTCTTTTACGATTTTACCGTCTTTCTTTCTCATTGTTATGCTGTAGCCGCGGTTAAGGACTCCGAGCGGGCTTAATGCGTCCAGTCTTCCTACAAGAGTATTTAAAATTTCAGTTTTAAATTTTACGATATAGCTGCCCTTAAGCGCGATTTCCTGCATTAAGTCATCGAGTTCCTGTTCGTGCTGCAGAACGATGTTGAAAGGCTCCTTAAACACGTATCTCTGTCCAAGGGCATTTATCTTTTCGCTTAAAAAGTCGATCTTCGAGAAAAGCGCATTCCTCATGCGTTCCGAAAAACCTTTTAAAAGCGTAATGAGGTCTTCTTTTTTCGGAATAAGCACCTCCGCCGCAGCCGAAGGCGTGGGCGCCCTGAAATCGCTCACAAAATCGCTTATCGTGTAATCTACTTCATGCCCGACGGCGCTTATTACGGGCGCTTTCGAGCCGTAAATTGCCCTTGCTACGATTTCCTCGTTGAAGGGCCACAAATCCTCCAGGCTCCCCCCGCCGCGGCTGAGTATTATAACGTCGATGTTTCCGAGCGTATTAAAAAGCTCTATCGCGCCTGCTATTTCATCCTTCGCCATATCGCCCTGGACCCTTACGGGGTTTAAAATAATTTCGATATTGGAAAATCTCCTCCTTGCTATGTTGAGTATGTCCCTTATGGCCGCTCCTGTAGGCGAGGTGATAACGCCAACGCGCTGCGGAAGATACGGAATGGGCCTTTTTCTCGCTTCGTCAAAGAGGCCCTCTTTCCTTAATTTTTCCTTTAACTGCTCGAACGCGATCTGAAGCGCACCGGCACCCCTGGGTTCGATTTTACTGACATAAAGCTGATACTGCCCTCTCTTGTCATAGACGCTTATTTTTCCGGAACACAAAACGTGCATGCCGTTTTTTATTTCGAATTTCAGCTTGAGGTTTACCCCCCTGAATAAGACCGAGGAGAGGGTGCTTTCCTTATCCCTTATGCTGAAATACATGTGCCCGGACTGGTGCTTTATAAAATTCGACACCTCTCCCTCAACCCAGACGGTGCCGAAATTGTCCTCGAGAACGGCGCGGATCCGGCGGGTAATTTCGCTTACGGTATAAACGTGCCTTGTTTTCAGCTTTTCCATTTCTTCTGTAGGCGCTCGATAGAATTCGCTTTTCCCGTTTTCTCGTCAAAATCTATCAAGACGGCGTTAAGCCATATATCACCCTCGGCCATCTCGAACCTTGCCGGCATCTGCGTGATAAAGCGCGTAAGGATCTGCTCTTTTTTTCTGCCTATTACGGAATCGAAGGGCCCCGTCATGCCGACATCGGTTATGTAAGCGGTGCCTTCGGGGAGAATTTTTTCGTCGGCTGTCTGGACGTGCGTATGCGTTCCCATTACGGCCGTGACAAGCCCATCCAGGTACCACCCGAGGGCTATTTTTTCGCTTGTAGCCTCGGCGTGCATATCGACGAATATATTAGGTGTGCTTTTCCTTATTTTTTCTATTTCTGTGCGGGATGCCCTGAAGGGGCATTCGACGGGTTGCATAAAGGTGCGGCCGATAAGGTTCAAAATACCGATTTTTACGCCGCCGGGGACTTCCACAACCGTAGAACCCGAGCCGGGCGTCTCTTTCGGGTAATTTAGCGGCCTCAAAATATTCCTGTCGCTTGTGAGGATTTCTATTACTTCTTTCCTCTTCCAGATATGGTCGCCGCTTGTTATGACGTCGAGGCCGTAGCCTTCGAGCTCCCGGGCTATCGGGGGGGTAATCCCGCTTCCGCCGGCCGCGTTTTCGGCATTTGCTATAACACAAGCTGCCTTATTCTTCTTGACGATACCCGGGAGCAGGTTTTTTACCGCCTCCCTGCCGGGCCTTCCGACTATGTCACCGATAAATAATACTCGCATAACGACTCCTGGCTACTTAGCGTATTCGATCGCCCGGGTCTCACGTATCACCGTTACCTTGATCTGGCCCGGGTACTCGAGACCTTCCTCGATTTTCTTTTTTATATCCCTTGCTAAAACTGCCGCCTGCGCGTCATCCAGGGTTTCCGGCTTTACCATAATGCGCACTTCCCTGCCGGCCTGAATGGCGTACGACTTTTCAACGCCTTTAAAAGAATTCGCGATTGCTTCGAGGTTCTCAAGGCGTTTTACATATCTCTCGAGGGTTTCTCTTCTTGCCCCCGGTCTCGTGGCGCTTACGGCGTCAGCGGCCTGAACCAGAACCGCGAGAAGCGTCCTGGGCTCCACATCCTGGTGGTGGGCTTCTATCGCGTGGATAATTCCTTCGGTCTCGTTGAATTTTCTCGCTATGTCCGCGCCGATTTTTGCGTGGGTGCCTTCGACCTCGTGGCTGACGGCCTTTCCAATATCATGCAACAAACCTATACGTTTTGCAAGCTTAAAATCGAGCTTCAGTTCGCCCGCCATAACCCCCATGATATACGCAACCTCTTTTGAATGCTGCAGCACGTTCTGGCCGTAACTTGTCCTGTATTTGAGCCGGCCAAGAAGTTTGATGAGTTCCGGGTGTATGCCGTGCAGGCCCACGTCAAAGGTGGCCTTCTCGCCTTCCTCCCTTATGGTGGCCTCCATCTCTTTTTTCACCTTTGCGACAACCTCTTCGATGCGCGCGGGGTGAATCCGGCCGTCCTCTATCAATCTTTCCAGCGCTATTCTTGCTATTTCCCTCCTTACCATATCAAATCCCGAAAGAATCACCGCCTCCGGCGTATCATCGATAATAACGTCGATGCCGGTCGCCATCTCGAGGGCGCGGATGTTCCTGCCTTCCCTTCCGATAATTCTACCTTTCATCTCGTCGTTCGGCAGGTTGACGACGCTTATAGTCGTTTCAGCCGTATGGTCCGTCGCGCATTTCTGGATCGCGAGGCCCACTATTTTGCGCGCTTCCTTGTCGGCCTTGCCCCTGGTTTCCTCTTGTATTCTTTTCACCATGTAGGCCGCTTCCTGCTTGACGTCGTTCTCGAGCCTCTTTAGCAGTATGCGCTTGGCCTCGTCTACCGTCATGCCGGAGACCTTCTGCAGCCTCTCTTTTTCCTCCTGCAAGAGGCGCGAGAGATCGTGGTCTTTTTTATGCATCTCTTTTTCCTTTGACTGCAAATACCTGATCTTCGATTCGGCGTCCTTTTCCTTTCTGTCCAAGAGGTCGAGCCTTCTATCGAGACTTTCCTCGCGCTGGGTGAGCCTCCTCTCGAGGCCGCTGATTTCTTTTCGCCTTTCCTTCGATTCTTTTTCAAAGTCGGACCTCATTTTAAGCAAAAGGTCCTTCGCCTCAAGCTGGGCCTCCCTTTTCCTGGATTCGGCTTCGCTTTTGGCGGCTTCGACAATGGCCTTCGCCCTCTCCTCGGCGCGCTTTACCTTCATGCGGGCCGTATATTTACGAAGTACAAACCCGACGAGAAAGAAGAGAAGGGCGCCCAGGGTGCCGAACCCGAGGTAGATAATAGTTATTTTATCCATTTGGATTACCTCCTTCAATGAAACCTGAGCTTATGATTCCAATTAATTCGTGATTACCTTTGAGACGGGAATGTCGTGCGAGTTTTTCGGTAGGTTCTTTACTATCTGGAAATCAAAGGCCAGCCCGACGGTGGTTTTGCCGGGGGGTAGCTTTTTCAGAAATCTGTCGTAATACCCTTTGCCTCTGCCGAGGCGCCCATTTTCTATATCAAACGCAACCCCCGGAACAACCACAAGGCCTATCCTGCCGGGCTCTACGTCCGACTTTTGCTTTCGCGGCTCGTAAATACCGTAGGCGCCCTTTTCCAAATCCGTATGTCGATTGCTTATTTCTTTCGGAACAAACGTTTTCTGACTCGCGCATCGTGGCAACGCCACTCTCTTTCCCGTCTTCAATGCCTCGTCAATCATTTCGCAGGTGTTTACCTCGTTTGGCTTCGAGGCATAGAACATTACTATTTTAGCTTTCTTAAATTCGGGCAGGGAGAAGAGTTTTTTCTGTATTATCCTGCTTTTCCTTAAGGCCTCTTCGCCCGCCTGGGTTTCTAATTTGTCTAGTATCTCCTTTCTAATTTGTTTCTTTGTTTTTCGCACTGTAGATTATACACCAGATAGGGTGTTTTTTCCAGCATTATTTATCGCAGCAACTCTTCTATATCCTTAACAAAAACCTCTTTCGGCCTAAGGCCCACATATCTTCTGGCGATATTAAAATTCCTGTCTATTATAACGGTAACGGGTATGCCCGGTATGGGCCCGTAAAGCCGGGCCACAGCGCCGTCATCCATCACTATACTAAACTCTAAATTGTTGCTGCGGGCAAACCCCCTTAGTTTCTGCGCACTTTCCCTGCCGACATTTACGGCTATTACCTTTACGTCTTTTGCGTACTTTTTTTGTATCCGGTTAAAATCGGGCATTTCCACGCGGCACGGGGGGCACCACGTGGCAAAGAAATTGAGTATTATCACCTTGCCCGAATAATCCGACAGTTTCACCTCGTTGTCGTTTATGTCGTTTAGCTCGAAATCCCGCGCCTTGCCATATTGAGATCTCTGGGTCTCGGTGTTTCCGCATCCGATTGCAAACGTCGCCAATGACGCCGCTAGCAGAAAAACCGTTAATTTCCTCATACCGTACTCTTCCCTGTCAGTAAAAAAATCCCGAAAACTATAAGAATAATTCCGGCTGCAACCTTAATCCAGCGAAGGTATTTTTCGATCTTTTTGATATAGGCCAAAAATGTGTTTACAAGAAGGGCGGACAAAAAGAAAGGAAGTCCCAGCCCCAGCGAGAAAGCGCTAAGGAGTTTTATGCCTGTCTTCGCGTTCTCGGCGCTTGAGGCGTAGATAAGAATCGAGCCGAGGATGGGGCCTATGCAGGGCGTCCATGCGGCTGCGAATATCGCTCCGACCACGATTGAGCTTAAAAGCGAAATGCCTTCTTTTTTATACGAAAATTTTTTCTCCCCTGCGAGGATCGGGATTTTTATTACGTCCATGATGACAAGGCCGAAAAATACAATTACCAGGGCTCCTATTTTCTTCAGAACCGGCTGGTACTGAAAAAGTAATTTCCCCAGAAGCGTAACGCTTGCGCCCAGAAGCACGAAAACAACGGAAAATCCCAGTATAAAACCGAGGGCGTGAAAAGCGGTTATGAGCCTGACTTTCCGGCTTCTGGCCGGCGCGGACTTGTCTGAGATTTCGTGAAAGGATATCCCGGTAAGATACGAAAGATACGCCGGGATTAGCGGCAGCACGCACGGCGAGAGAAAACTAAAAACCCCCGCCATAAACGCCATTGCAAGAGATATATTTTCCGAGCCCTGCATTATACTATCTCTATTTACTACTCTTTAATCGGGCGTTCCCTGAGGGGCTTAAAGGTTATCCCCGATTCAACGGACGGCAGGGGCGATACGGGTTCGGTAAGAAGGAATTTTCCTTTTAATATCCACTCTTTAAGTATTTCGGCTATCTCCCTTGCCCTCGCGTAACTGGAAAGGGAGGCCGTGGGGACGTCCTTTCCCCGGACCCTGACGGAACCGGAGCGTAGTTCTTTATAATTTACCTCTCCCAGATTGCGGGATTCACCCTGCGGGTAGTCGTGGGAATAATCTACGATTTTCGCATATATTTCTTCGTCCCTCACCGCCGTATATTTCGCTATTTGCTCGTCCAGTACAGGTATGGGGATTCCGAGCCCCACCGTCAATGTCACGCCGTACCCTTCGAAAGAAGTGCCCCTGAGCCACGCCGGCTTCATGCCCTTCAGGTCGCCTATAACCGCTATGGTGCCGGCAGGCACCTCCGGGGTGCCGTTCGGCCTGCGCTTGACGCGGGGGTTATGCTGCGTTCCCTGCCATGCCACGTAACCGATGCCTCCGCCCAAGAATATCTTTGTGCCGATACCGATGGTCTTATATAAGGGGTCGTTTAAAAGCGGGGAAAGCGTCCCGGCCGAACAGTAATTGGCGTTGGCCAGATCCGGCTTCAACATCCCCATATAGGTGTAAATAGTCCTTTCCCTGCTTAAGTTTACGGCGACATTATAATTCTGGTAGCTGTTTCGCGGGTTAAACAAGACCGCCTCGTTTAAATCCCTTATGTTAATAAGCGTTGATAATTTCTTCCGTGGATAGCAGTCTGTTCCGTAAGTGGTCGCGACCAATTTTATGTCTTTCCCCGCCACAAGGTCCTCTATCACATGAGCGCCGCCGTATTCGAATTTGCCGGGGAAAACTTTGTTGCGCGGGTCGTCGTCTGCAAGCGCCGAGGCGCCGATCTGGATATCTATGGCGGCAAAACCCGCGTAAGCCGGAATATCATTGAGCGTTACTTTTCCCCCGCCCAATTTTATCCTGGGCCTTGCGTGGCCTATGTTAAAATAGGCGCCGCTCGAACACATCGGGCCGAACGTGCCGGTCGTAACGACATCGACTAATTCGTGCGCTTTTTGCGGGCCGTCTTTTTCGACGATGTCGATAATTTCTTCGGCCGTAACGACTACTGCTTTGCCTTTTTTAATTTTTTCATTTATCTCTTTTATCGTCTTTGCCATGGCTTCCTCGTAAAAGACCCTGCCAGAGCCGTGTAGGAGTGAAAAACTTAGGTCCCTTTATGTAAAGGTGGGCGCCCTCCCCTCGTACCCACGGGCACAAGAGATCCGAGCTCCCAATAACCATTTTGTTGGATCAAGTTTTATCACCCCGGTTCACGAGAGCGGCAGGGTGTTTAATGAGCACTGAATTTACGAAAATCGAAGATTTTCATAAATTCATCTACTTTGAATTTCTTCTATGAATGTGCGAATTAGACCCCTCACCACTTTCCACCACATTCGCAAGAAAGTGGTGGGGGGTAAATTCGGACATACAACTTATGTCGCCCCGAAGTTTCGGGGCTCCATAAGTTGTGTCCTCATTTATATTATACCCCTAAGTGGGGTTAAAAATCAACAAAATAAATTATGCGTGAAATTAACGGAAGGAAATGCCGAGTTTGGCGGTAAGGGTGGTTTTTATTTCGGCGTGGAGGCGGTCGACTTCCGCGTCCTCGAGGGTTTTCTCGTCGCTCCTGTATTCTATCCTGTAAAGGAGTCCGCGCTTTCCTTTCGGTATCTGTTTTCCGCTATAATAATCCACGAGGGAGACGCCCTTTACAAGTATCTTGCCGACTTCTTTTACGGTATCTATTATCTCGGATGACGCGATATTTTCATCCAAAATAACGGAAATATCCTGCGTTATGGAAGGGTACCGGCTTAGTGGCCTGTATCTTTTTTCGAGGAACCTTGCTTCCCTCAGCAAGGGCTCCATGTAAAGTTCCCCGTAAAATACCTTTTTTTCAACATCGAACTTTTCGCATATTTTCCTATCCACCTCCCCGAGGCGCGCTATAGTCTTTCCGTTACGTTCAATGTTCGAAGCAACGCCTTTTTCAAAACCCGTTATTTCGGCTTTTTTAAACCTGACGCCGCCGAGGGCGAGTTCGGAAAGGAGCCGCTCAAATATGCCTTTTATGTCAAAAAAGTCGAATTCCTGTTTTCCGGTTTTCCAATTCTCCCGCCTTATTCCGGAAAGGCAGGCGGAAAGAACCGGCTCTTCCGCATATCGGTCGCCTTTTTCCTTATAAATTTTTCCTACTTCAAAAAGTGAAAGCCGCTTCGCTTTTCTGTTCAAATTATAGGAGATAACCTCCAGCATGCCCGGCAACATGGCCGGCCGCATTATCTCCTGGTCTATGCTCAGCGGGTTCTTAATGGCTATGACTTCGGCGTCAGCGACGCCAAGGCCATTTATGCCGCTTTTCTTTATAAGGCCGTATGTTATTATTTCGTCAAGGCCCAGGTGCGTAAGCGTCTGCCTTATTTTTTCCTCTAAAATATCCGCAAAATCCTTTATTTTTGTGTTGCCTACGATATGCGGAAGGGTGAGGGGTATATTTTCGTATCCGTGTATGCGCGCTACCTCTTCGGTAAGGTCTATTTCGCTTTTTACGTCTTCCCTGAAGCTCGGGACCGTAACCGCCACG
>JBARPB010000002.1:0-19508 GCA_049642705.1 Candidatus Omnitrophota bacterium | reverse complement strand
CTGTGAATAAGGAGGTTGTGTAATATTGCCCTATGGCGTTACCAAGGCCGCGTAAGGAGAATCCGTTTGTATAGGTGTTTGTTACGACGCCCCACTGGTCTATCGTGGCACTTGTGGTATAGGTTCCTGTTATAACGCTGTTATCCGATGCAAGGAAGCTTTCGCCTTGTGTATTCTGCAAGAGAAGTATGCCGGTATCTGAGTCGAAGGTAGAGTCGGTGGTATAGCTTCCTGTTTTTAGAGAAGTGTCGCCTCTGTGCGAAAAGCCTTCTGTCCTTGTCCTTTCTATTATACCCCAACTATTTATCTGTTCCGTCTGTGTAAAGTAATATCCCGTTGCTTTTGCTGGATCATTTAAGAGGTAACTTATTCCATGTGTTTCCTGAAGTTCAAGTATTCCATCTTGGTTAAACCAGGAATTTACGGTATATCCCCCTACGCTATTACCTATTCCTCTTAATGTTTCACCTACAGTCTGGCTATATCGTATAATTCCCCACTCGTCTATGTCAGAACCCTGTGAAGTTGTGGTGTAGGTTCCTGTTACTTTTGTGGGATCGTTTAAAAGATAGCTTTCACCGCGGGTCTCCTGCCAAGTGAGGATTCCGTATAAACTATCATAGGTTGAGGTTGTAGTGTAAGAACCGGTTACGCCGCCGTTTCTCTCGTTTGTACCAGTTGTAATGCTTTCCGTAATGATGCCGTCAACGATAGTGTTTTCTGTGTGATATTTTCCTGTCACCATCGAAGTATTGTCGCTGAGATGTGTTATGCCATCTGTAACCTGTGTGGATAAATCTCCCCAATCATCAAACGTGGAGTTTGTTGTATATAATCCGGTAGTAAAGCCATTTCTTTTAGAAACTCCGGCAGTTTGGCTTGAAGTAACAATACCATCTAGATTAAATGTTAATGCTGTAGTGGTATAAACACTGGTAATTTTGCTTACGTCTCCTGCAAAATGAGTTACTCCCTGTGTAACCTGATAGTTTAGAATGCCGTAGGCATCATAGGTGGAATCCGTGGTGTATCGGCCTGTCTGCCTTAAGCCGGTTGCGGTCATCTTCTGTGAGATTCCGAGCGTCTGGGAATCTGTCGCGTCGCCGTATGCGTCGAAGTTTGTGACTGTGGTGTAGGTGCCGACTACAACTGATGTATCGCGCTTTGAGTAGCTCTCGCCGGATGTATCCGTCCTTACGATCTCTCCTAAATCTATTGTCGCGGAGGTCGTGTACCTTCCGACTGTTATATTTTCTGTGCCGTTATACCAGAGGTTCTCGCCGGCTGTTTCCTGGGTGGCAAGGTCGCCGTATGCGTCGAAGGTTGAATCTGTGGTGTATCGGCCTATCTGCCTTAAGCCGGTTGCGGTCATCTTCTGTGAGATTCCGAGCGTCTGGGAATCTGTCGCGTCGCCGTACGCGTCGAAGTTTGTGATTGTGGTGTAAATGCCTGTTACGGTTACGAGGTCTCTCTTTGAGAGACTCTCGCCCGTTGTCTCCGTAAGTGTGATCTCGCCGTTTACTATTGTGGCCTGCGTATCATAGCTTCCCACAACCGAGTAGTCTGATATTGCCTGGTTCCACCAAAGGCTCTCGCCCGCAGTTACCTGGGTTGCCAAGTCGCCGTACTCGTCGTAGGTCGAGTTGGTGATGTAGCTGCCTGTCTGGCGGATGCCCGTTGCGGTAAGCTTTTGCGATACGCCTATTGTCTGCGAATCAGTGGCAATGCCATATTCGTTGAAAGTTGCGGTGGTAGCATAGGTTCCTGTTACAACGCCCGGGTTGTATTTCGAGTAAGTTTCCCCATCTGTAACAGATTCTCTCATAACGCCATATTCGTCTATCTGCTGTATGCCGGGAATTGAAGAAGCTACGTCTTTATCAGAAGATGTGGTATATACTCCCGTCAAAATTTGCTGTCCAAGACTGTCATATTTATAAGAAGAACCGACTGTGAGCTGGTTGGTAAGCGTTCCGAAACCGCCGTAATTCGAGGTTGTGGTGTAAGAACCTACTGTTTTATCAGTTATAAGATTGTATGATTCGCCTGTTGTTTCGCTTAAATATACAACTTCGAAATTGTTGTAATGTGAAGTGGTTGTGTATGTGCCAGATACGAGATTTACGTCCTGTTTGTGGTGCTGGGTACCGGTTGTAGTTGTGGTAAGGAGTTTATAGATGTATGTAGTATCATAGTTATAGGTCGTGGTCTGGATTAAGAGTTCGGTGCTTTCAGGGTCGGTTATTATTCCAAATCTTGCGTTTATGTCATATGTAAATGTCTGGTTAACCCTGTAGTCATCGTGATAGGTGTAATCTGTCCTTGACGCTAAATAGGGGGTGCCGTCGCTTTTGTGGGCATACCTATATACTTGCTTAACAAGCTCTTCGCCTTTAAAGCCGATATCCATCCAGTCGCCGTTTTCGTCAAGGGTGCTATAGAAAGATTCGGATATAAGGGTTGGGGGGACGTTATGATCATATGTCGCGGATTTTGTAAGGGGCTCATCGAGTCCCAGGTCAGGGTTCTCGGGAGCTAACTCTAAATTGCCGTAATAGTAGCGTGTGGTCTGCGTGATATTTTCCAGCGCATTGTAAGTATATGTTTCTTGTGCAACCTCATCGCCTCTTAAGGAATTTTCTTTAGAATAATAGATTGTTTCGCTCTTTTTTAAGGGCGTTGCGATAAGGCCCTCGTTAATATCCAGGGCATTATCTATATATGTAACGGATTTGCCCATGCATTCTGTCTCGCACGTTACCCCGCTTGCCCTTATATCCTGACCGTCATCGTATCTCTTCTTGTACCAGTAGATTACGGTTTCTTTTATGCCGGTGGTTCCGATAATATAATTATAGGTATAGTCGGATATTTCGTCTCCGGCGGGCGTAAGGTCATCATAGTAGTACTTAGTTTCTGTTTTTTTCTTGGCATCGCCTTTTAATGAACCGTCCGGGTTCACTGCGTCATTGATATATGTAACTACCCACTCCTTGTTTGTGTTTATGGTTACGGAAGCGTCGCTTGCCCTTACATCGCCTGCGTATTTGTAGATAGTGCTATCCTTTATCGTGTTGCCGTCAAAGGTGTAGCCGTACGTGTAATCGGCAACTTCGTCTCCGGGTAGGTCTTCCGAATCGAAGTGGTAAAATGTTTCGGATTTCCTTGCGGCGTCGTCTTTTATGCCGTCTTCGTCAATATCAGCGATAGGCTCAATAATTCCAACCGTCGCCTCATACCAGTCCTTATCGTTAGCATATCCTTCGCCCTCATGCGATGAAGCGTCCTCAGCATCGTAATAGCCGTCGTTATCCGCATCATCGTCGTAAGACTCGAGCCGGTCAGGAAGTCCATCGCCGTCATAATCGATAACATTGCTTCTTACGTCCCCCCTGTAAGTAAGAACCCTCGTCTTTCGCTGTTCGCGGTCTGCGTCGCTTGCCCTTACGTCCGTCTCTATCCCGTTCGGGTCTTCGTAGAAATAAATAGTGGTATCCCGTACGGTTACGCCGTTCCTTGCGTAATTCAGGGTGTAATCCGCTATTGAATACGGCAGCGTGGCTGTGCGGTCGATTTTGAAGAATGTCTGGGCTTTGAGAGCGGCGCCTGCCAAAAGTACGTATTTATAGTTAACCGGGTAATCAGGCGTTTCTAAATCATCAAAAAGATTGCTGGCGTAGCGCACTTCTTCTCCGTCTGAATATCCGTCGTTGTCGGAATCCGCGTCTTCCCTGTTAACAACGCCGTCTTCGTCGTAATCCAGCGTATCTGATTCGATGCTGTCGGGAATCCCGTCGCCGTCAGCGTCAAAAAGCAGGTTATAGCCGCCGATAGCGCTTATTCGCGCTTCTTCTATGTCCGTAATTCCATTGCTGTCAGAGTCCGTATTGCTGTATGCCGGGTGGCTTGCGCTGTCCGCGGGGTTGCACTCATTGTAAATCTCTTCGCCGTCACTATAGCCGTCGTTGTCGGAATCGACATCATAGCGGTCGGGCGTGCCGTCGTTATCAGTATCTCGTGTCGAAGATTCTTTAGCATCCGAAATACCATCTTTATCTGAATCGGTAAATAAGGCACCGAATATGGGTTTGCTATCTGGATTATATGGGTCTGAACCAAATAGAATCTCTATCCAGTCTGCTACGCCGTCGTTGTCCGAATCCTGTTCCGGCACGGCGGATCCCGGTCCTGCTTCGGTAAGGCCACCATATAAAAGATATTCGATGATATCCATAATTCCATCATTGTCCGAATCATGGCTAAAGTCGCTATTGTCAAGGGTACCCCACAGGTCTTGTTCTAACTGATCGTCTATGCCATCATTATCGGTGTCTTCAAGCGTTTTTGAGGCATAATACTTTTCAAGAATTTTTTCAATTATATCGGCTACGCCGTTTTGGTCTGAATCGGATTCGAGACCTTCGGCAGTCATATTGCTGGATAAATCTCCGTAAATAAAGTATTCCACCGCATCCAGAACGCCATCACCATCTATGTCGAGGCGCAGTAGAAATAGAGTTTCAATAAAGTCGGTTAAGCCGTCGCCGTTTGTGTCTAAGGCAAGATTCGGTGTGTCGCTTCCAATATCCGGGTTTGTGCCCATCAGCAATTCGAAAAAGTCTGCTACGCTGTCTCCGTCTGTGTCATTTGTAAGTGCTGCAAGGGCATCTGCGGCAGATGCAAAATCTGTGCCCATTACCGCTTCTATCCAGTCTGCTACGCCGTCACCGTCAGCATCATGGGTTGCAAGGCCTAGGGCGGTTATGATTTCAACGAGGTCTGTTATGCCGTCTGCGTCTGTGTCTTTGGAGAGGAGGTAGAATACTGCGGCCTCGTCATCAGAATCGTCTTTGTTGCTGCCAAGGAGTATTTCGATAAGGTCCGATAAGCCGTCTCCGTCTGTGTCCTGGGTAAGTTTTGTAAGGGCGTTCTCACTTGTGAGGTTTTCTCCCATAAGTCGCTCGACTAAATCTGCTATACCATCGTTATCTGTATCTTCGAGTTCTTCAGCAAGGCTGGGCGCACTATCTGACCTTAGCGGGTTTGTGCCGAGGAGAATTTCTTCCAGGTCTGTATAGCCATCGCCGTCTGAGTCAGAATTATTTTTATCCAACCCATAGAATCTTTCGTAATAATCAGTAAGGCCATCGCCGTCTGTGTCTATCGTGTAGTCCGGGATGCTCGATACGTTGTTGGGGTCTGACCCCGCTTCAAGTTCTTCCCTGTCGCTAAAGCCGTCGCCGTCGTGATCAACCTCATCCGGGAAAGGATCTTGTTCGTCGACTATGCCGTCGCCGTCAGAGTCGGCCAGCTCCTGCGCCAGAACTGCATTGCCCCAGTAGGTTGCGCTTCTTTCAAGGCCTATCCTTATGGTGGCTTCGCTTGCGCGAAGGTTGCCTTCATAGAAATATACGGTAGTGTCCCTTACAGTCTCGCCGTCTCTGTAATAATTAAGCGTGACGTCTGCGACCTCTTCGCCGCGCTTAGCGGCAGGGCTGAACTGGTAAAATGTTTCGGATTTCTTTCTGGCATCTTCTTTAATGGTCCCGTCTTCGTTCACGGCTTCGCCCCAGTATGTTACGGCTTTTTCCATTCTGTTTTCATCTTCGGATTGGCTTGCCCTTTTCTCTCCCTCATAGAAATAGACGGTGGTATCTTTTACGGTTTCGCCATCTATAAGATAGGTTACGGTATAATCCTGGACTTCTTCGCCTTTCAGGCGGTATTCAGTGTGGTAGAAGGTCTCGGAGGCCTTTATGCCCTGGGCAAGTTCTTCATCGCTTATTTCGCCGTATCCCTCTTCGCCTTCTGCGTCTTTATCAAGGTTTCCGTAGTATGTAACGGCGCTTGTAAGGCATTCGCGATAGTTCGCGTCCTTTGCCCTTTTTCCGTCCTCATAGAAGTACACGGTTGTTCTTACGATAGCTTCGTCCTTGGCAAAGCGGACCATGTAATCGGCGACCTCTTCGCCCGCGAGCCTGCCCTCGTCATCATACACAAGCATGGAGACCTTCTTGGCGTTTTCTAGTTCTTCCTCGGAAATCTCTCCATCTCCGTTTGTGTCAATATCTCCTTGGTAGGTGATTTGTTTTGATTTCGAGTACCTGTACTCCTGGCCTTCGATGCCGCTTGCCCTTTCGCCGTCTTTGTAGAAATACACGGTTGTTTCCGTTACATCGCCCTTATGCAAACTCTGCGAGTAATCGGCAACCTCTTTGTTTTTATCCCCAACAAAAACCGTCCTTTGTATGAGTTCCCCTTCGCCTTCTTCTTCAGAATCTGTTTCGTAAAGATTTGCCTCTTTCAGGGCGCCGCTTTCTTCATCGTAGATGAAATCTCGCCTGCTTACTATACTTCCGTCATTTCCGTAATAAATGGTTTTCTTAAGGCGGTTGTCCTCGCCCGTGCCTTCGTATATACTCTTTTCTACAAGGCGCTCGTACCCTCCAGATATGTCGTATTTACGTGTCTCGGTTATGTCGCTGCCTGAGTAATCATAATCGATCCTGTATTTGGCCTCATATTCGCCGCTTTCGGTAAGTCTGAATCCTGTGTATATTTTATCTATTATCTTGTCATCGCCTGAGCCGCTATAGATTATGCGCATTATGAGGCGCTCCTCATCCGGGTGGCCCTCTCCGGTTCCGAGCCAGTAGGATACGCCGTCATCGTCTTCTTTCTTCTCGGTGCCGGCCATCCACTGGTCTATATTCAGCATGGTTATGTCATATTTATGGATTTCGGTGAGGTTCTGGGGGTTAATAAAATCGTTGAAATTATGGGGTTCCTGCTGATAGGGGTCCGTAAGAGAGTAATCGAAAACTCCGCCTGCTTGCGCTTCCGGGCCGCCTTTTTTCTTCTTAAGGTCTACTTCCGCTTCCTCCCGCGGCCTGCGCCTTCTGTTCATGAGGTCTTCGACAAGTTCGTCTATGGCGCCTTTCTGGCGTATAACTTCTTCGTGTTTACTCTGCTGGCTCTTTAAGTAATTGGGGGTGAAGGTTCCGGCCTGCTCTTGCTCTTGAGCCGTAGGAAGAAGCTTGTGCACGCCGCTATCTTTTTTCCTGTAATGAAAAAGGTCGTAGTTTGTTACTTCCAGGTCCTCGTCTTTTGAAATTGCCCTCTCGGTTTCGGCGCCTTTAAGCGGCGTTTCATCGATAACCGGCGCGGGTGCCGGCTTAAAATAAAAAAGATCGCCTGCTGCATAAGCGACCTGGTTCCAGAGAAATACAAATATAACCACCCAGGCGATCGTTTTTATTATCGCTCGCTTATTACTATGTGGTTCCTGGTATTCTATCATTTTAGTCACCCTTATTATATGCTAAAGACTTTTTTAAAGTGTTAAATTTGTATGTAAAAAATATATCTTTTCTTTGTAATATTATTGTAACAAACAATGGGCAAAAAAATAGCACATTCGAACTTTTTAAACGCTTGTAATAAGTGACATAAAAAAAAGTGGGTTTTTTCATCTCTTCATCCTACATATAAAGTATATCATATTATATAAGGAATACAAGAGAAAAAATCTAACTTTTTTGTTACTTAATTTTGTGCGCGGCAAGCAGCCTTTTCATACGCTCAAAGGCAGTATAAATGGCGGGAACTAAAAGCAGAGTAAGAGGCGTGGCGACAAGCATGCCCCCGATTACTGTTATTGCGAGCGGATTCCAGAGGTTGGCCCCCTCTGACCTGTCCAAGGCCATCGGCAAGAGCCCCATCACGGTGGTTGCCGTTGTCATAACCACCGGTCGTAATCTGTCATGCGCCGCTTGAATTACCACGTGAAATTGGCCTTTTCGCCTCTTTCGCAGGACGTTTATGTGGTCAACCAGGATTATTCCGTTATTAACGACTATTCCGGCCAGCATCATCATGCCTATTAAAGCGCCCATGCCGATAGCTGTTTTTGTCAAAAAAAGCGCCAAAATCGCGCCGATGGATGCCAAAAGCACGGTTCCCATTATAATAAACGGCTGGTAATAGGATTCGAAAAGCGATGCCAGGACTATGTAGATTAAAGCCAAAATTACCCATATGATACTTGCAAATTCCTTCTGCGTTTTGATCATAGAAGGGTAGTTTCCGCCGAACCTGTAAAAATAGTTCTCGGGGAACCTGATGTCCTCCAGGGTTTTCTTTATTCTATCAGCCGCTTTGCTCAGCGGGATGTCGCCGATATTTGCGCTAACCTGAATCATTCTCGAGCGGTCTTTCCTCCAGATTTCGCTCGGTCCCAGTCCGTACTTGAAGTCCGATATCTGGTCCATGAAAACCTTTTTTCCGTCATCAGTAACCAGCACCAGCTTGTGGAGGTCTTTGAAGGTCCTGCGGTACCTCTCCTGCAATCTCGCTATCGTTTCGATCTCCCGCGCCTCCGTGTGGAAGAGCGTCGCCCGGAGCCCCCTCATGTGGGCGTGAACCTTTGTGGCTATATCGCTCACTGTAAAGCCGTATTCTGCCGCTTTGGTTTTATCGATTCTAAGCCCGAGTTCGGGACGGCCCTCCCTCATGCGTATTTTGACGTCCGTAAACTTCTGGATCGAGCCAAGCCTCGTAGCCATCGATATTGCGAGTTCGCGCAGTATATCGTAGTCGTATCCGAAAAGGTCGAGGATAATCTCTTTCGTTCCGACCTCCTGTTCCTCCTCGAAATATATAAAAGCTGGCCTTATCCTTGCAACCTTGGGCCTCAGGCTTTCTACGACCTCGGGAACCGTCCTTTTCCGCTGTCCGAGCGCCAAGAGCTCAACGTATACCTTGCTGGACCATGGCTCAACCCTCGCGGTAAAGGTCTTCACTTCCGGTATTTCTCTTAACAGACTTTCAACCTCCCTTACGACGCGGTTACTTATGTCGAGCTTCGTCCCGGTCGGCATCTCTATGAAAACGGTGAATTTGTTCTGTTCGGTCGTTCCTATGAATTCGCGGCCGATGCGTGTTGCCATAAAAAGGGATGCCAAAAAAAACAGCAAGACTATAAAGAATATCCCGAACCTCCTTCTTAAGATAAACACAAGCAGCTTCTTCTGAAGCCTGTAAAGCGGATCCAGTATGTTTGTCACCCCCTTTGTAACGTCTACCCGCGAAGATAACAGCGGGACTACCGTAAGCGCCACTAAAAGGGAAACAATTAGCGAAAACGTAACCGTCCAGGCCACGCCTCCGTAAAGAAGCTTCATCTCCTTTCCCACGAATACCATGGGCAAAAATACTATAACCGTCGTGAGCGTGGAGGCGATTATTACGAGGTTCATCTCCGAGGCCCCCGTAATAGCGGCTTTTATCCTGTTCTCGCCTGATTCTATCTTCTTCAATATGTTTTCGAATACCACGATGGAGTTGTCGACGAGCATCCCGACCCCAAGCGCCAGTCCGAACATCGTAATGAAATTTATCGTCAGGGAAATCATTTTCGAAAAAAAGGTGTTGCAGAGGTCCATGAGCCCGAACGTGATTATTACCGAGATGGGTATGGAGGCGGTAACTATAATTATGGGTCGGAGATCTTTTTTCGCCAGGAAAAAGATAATAATGCCGCCCAATACAAGATATAAGAGCTTCATGGGCATGAACATCATCACCACGAGCGCCAGGGCAATAAATACCGCGTGCTCCTTCCTTATCCTGCCAAGAAAGAAGGCCAGGACAAGCATTATAAGAAGCGCCCCTTTAAGCAGCGAGTTTTTAAGGTTACTGATGGATTTTTCGATGAAATCGGCCTGGTTGCTCGTCACGACCACCTTCATGTCTTTGGGTATTATAGTCCTTATTTTATCCACTTCTTTTAGCACGTCTCTGGCGATCTGGATGGTATTGCCCTTGGACTCCTTCTGGATATAAAGCGATACGACGGGCCTTATATTTATCCTCGCATAACCTGTCGGTTCCAGGTACGAATCCTTGACATCCGCTACATCCTTTAACCTTACTATCGAGCCGTCAGGCGTCGTGGAAACGCCTATATTCTCTATGTCCTCTATGGACTCAAACTCGCCTATTGTTCTTATCAGGTATTTATCTTTTTCCTGCCTTATCTCGCCCGATAGCAGGTTTAAGTTATTCAGGCCGAGTGAGTTTATTATCCTCTCAAGGGGCAATGAATACGTCACAAGCGCGCGCTGGTCGACTTCTACCAGTATCTTGCGCTCCCTGCCGCCGCCTACCTCGACATTCGCAACGCCGGTTGCGCGCTTTATCCTTTCCTTGACAACCTCGTCGACGACTTTTCGTATCTCCTCCGTGGTCCTCCGGGGGCTTGTCACCGCCAGTATCAGTATCGGTACGTCCGAGCGCTTGAACTGCGCGATTATTGGTTTTTCGACTTCTCTCGGTAGTTTATTTTTCACGCGCGCAAATTTCTCTCTTACATCAAGCGACGCGAAATTCATATCAATGCCCGGCTCGAAACTCAAAACTATCGTGGACTCACCTTCTTTGGAAATAGAGAGCATTTCCTCCAGATGCGTAACGGTGCTCATCGCCTCCTCTATGGGCTTGGTAACAAGGCTCTCTACCTCCGTCGGGGGGATTCCGCCTCTTATGTTAATGATAATGCTGATTTCCCCGAAAGATATGTTGGGGTAGAGCTCGACCGGAAGTCTGAATATGGCGACAACGCCTATGAGGACAAAGGCGCTAAAAAGCATTATGGTCGCGACAGGCCTTGTTATGGCAAGCTTTGGAAGATTCATTTTTTAAAAAGCTTCATTCGCAATTCATGCGATAAAAGGTATAGCGCGGGAACGACCCAAAGGGTAAGGAAGGTGGCTATAAAAAGGCCTCCTATGACGCTTATGGCGAGGGGGCTTCTGAGTTCCGAGCCCTCCCCTATAGCGAGCGCCATGGGGACAAGGCCCAGTATCGTCGTAAGTGCTGTCATGAGGATCGGCCTCAGGCGCGCTTTGCTTGCCTCGATCGTGGCCTCCTCTACCGATTTTCCCCTTGAGCGCAAAAGGTTCAGATAATCTATCAGCACTATGCCGTTGTTTACAACTATGCCTCCCAGCATTATAACGCCGAGAAGCGCCACGACATTGACGGAGGTGCCGGTAACAAAAAGGGCGATGAGGACGCCTATTATAGAAAGCGGCACGGTCGCCATAATGATAAACGGCTGCCAGAAGCTTTCGAATTGCGCGGCCATTATCATGTAAACGAGAAGTATCGAAAAAATGAGCGCGAACCGAAGGCTCCCGAAAGATTCCGCCATTTCCTCCGATTCGCCGGCGAGCTTGATCGTAAAATCCTCCGGTATGTCCAGTTTTTTAATGGCCTTATTGATATCGCGCGTTATATCCTTAAACGCCCTTCTGTATATATTGGCCGATATTATAATCGTCCTTTCCTGATCGAGCCTTTTTATTTCGCTCGGGCCCTTGCCTCTCACGAAACGCGCCACCGTAAACAAGGGCACTGTCTCGCCGCTCGGCGCGTGAATCTGGAGCCTTGAGAGCTTGTTGAAATCGCCCCTGTCAATTTCCCTCATCCTAACCCTTATATCTATCTCCTGGCCCTTTTCTTTAAGCTGGCTTGCTATGTAGCCTTTCATTGCGATTTGTGCTGTTTGGGCTATATCCGCAACCGAAAGGTTGTGTATGCTTGCCCTGTCCTTGTCAACAAAGATCTTCGTCTCCGGCGACGGTTTCGGCATATCGGTCTTCACGCCGTATATTCCCCTTACCTTCTCAACTTTGTCCATCAGCTTTTCCGTAATCTTGATAAGGGCCGGCATGTTTTCGCCTTTTATCTCGACAACTATGGGCGCGGATTCTTCGACGGCGGCGCGAAATACGCTTTCCTGGAGGACGTATTCTATGTCCGCGCCTCCTGTGTCAAACTGGCTTATGGCGTTCTTCACGTCCTGGACCGCCCGGGGGGTTTTTATTCTTCTTTTTCTCTTGAGGTTTACCCTTATTTCTGCCTGGTTCGAACTTAACCTCTGGAGGACGTCCTTTGCCTCCCTGCCCCTGGTGGATCCGACGATGCTCGTAACGTCCTGCACGTAAGGGAGATCTAACAGGTAATCTTCTATTTTCTTTGAAACCATATTCGTTACGTCCAGCCTTGTCCCGCTCGGCAGGTCAACCTTTATGACAAACTGCCCCTGGTCGGTTTTCGGCATGAGTTCTTTATCCAGGGGGATAAAAAGTAAGAGGCTCCCGAGAAACATGAAAAGCACTACTAAAAGTCCTCGTTTTTTGTGCTTCAAAAATTTAAGGAGCATCCCTTCGTAGATCTTAACAAGGGCAAATTCTTTCTGACCTTTTCCGTTCCGGGACCGTTCCGGTCCCGGAACGGATTTCCCGGTTCTAGCGCTGGAAAGAAGCGGTATAAGCGTGAGCGCGACAAAAAGGCTCGCTACCAGCGCGAATATTACGGTAAAGGCGAGTTGCTTGAAAAGCTGGCCGGCTATTCCAATGACGAATATCATCGGGAAGAATACGACTATCGTCGTAAGCGTCGAGGCCGTTATCGCGTTGGAAACCTCTGTTGCGCCCACGACGGCGGAGGCTTTCCTCTCTTCGCCCTGTTCTTTGTGGCGGGATATATTTTCGAGGACAACTATGGCGCTATCGACCAGCATCCCCACGCCGAGCGCAAGGCCGCCCAGGCTCATCATGTTTATCGAGAGCCCGCCCATGTACATAAGCGTAAAAACGGCCACTACCGATATGGGAATGCTGATTGTAACTATCGCCGCGCTCCTTACATTCCTCAAAAACAAGAGAAGCACCAGAAATGCCAGGATGCCGCCCATAATCGCGGCGTTCTTCACGCCGTTTATAGAGTCCTTTATGAACTTTGACTGGTCGTACACTATTTTTATTTTTATATCTTTCGGGACTTCGGTCCGGATATCGCCTAAGGCCTTTTTTACGCGGTTTACCACCTGGAGGGTATTTGCCTGCGCCTGTTTCTGTACGGATATAGATACGTTTTCTTCGCCGTTGTGGCGCGAGTAACTCGTCCTTTCCTTCACGGTATCGACCACGACCCCCACATCCTTAAGGAGGACCAGGCGCTTGCCCTTGCTTATTCCTTCCTCCAGTTCCTCCGGGGGCGCGTACATATCTTCCTTCTCGACTTTTACCGCTATGTTCTGTATTTCATCGACATGTTCGAACTCGCCTAGCGTCCTAATGAGGTATTCGTAAAAACTCTCCTTGATGGTGCCTGCCGGGTAATTCAAATTTGCGTCCGCGACAGATCTCGCTACATTCAAAAGCGGAACCTTCTGGGCCTGGAGCCTGCCCTGGTCCACCTCCACTATTATTTCCCTCTCAAGTCCGCCGGAAATAGTGGCCGAGGCGACGCCTTCGATTTTCTCAAGCTCGTCCTTTATTATCCTTCTTGAGATTTCCCTTATATCCTGCGCCGAGCGGTCTCCCGTAACGCTCAAGGTCATGATGGGCATCTCAAACGGGTTATATTTCATTACGAGCGGTTCCTGGGACTCGCGGGGCAGGCGTTCCTTTATGAGGTCTATTTTTTCTCTCATCCGGAGCGCCGCGAAATCCATGTTTTGCGCCCATCCAAATTCGGCTATGACTAAAGACAGGCCCTCCCGCGACATGCTCTTAAGGCGCCTCAGGCCGCTCACCGTGCCTATGGCCTCTTCCACGGGCTTTGTTATGAGGGTCTCTATTTCTTCGGGTGCTGCGTTTTCGTATGTGGTAACGACGGTGAGCTGCGGGTATGTTATCGGTGGGAAGAGCTCCTGGGGCAGTCTCGTGAGGGAGATAAATCCGAAGAGGATGATCCCTGCGAATATCATTACCGTCGTAACGGGCCTATTTATGGAAAATCTCGGCAGGTTCATGGGTTAGAATATCGTCTCCTGGACTTCGGTTATCTCAACCTTTTCGTTATTCTTGAACTCCTGGAAGGCCTCTACAATGATGAGTTCCCCTTCCTTCAGGCCTTTTGCGATTTCGGCCACATCCTGTGTCAGGTATTCTATTTCAACCTTCTTCACTTCCACAACGCCCTTTTCAAGGATGGCCTCTTTCCCCTCTTCGGCTTCCTCTGCGGCCTTCTCTTTATGCACCACATAGACAAAGTAATCGGTGTCCTTCTTCTTAAAGGCGGATGTAGGAATGATAAGGGCGTTGTCGTTCTCGTACGTGGAAATTAATGCCCTCACAAACATGCCCGGTTTAAGTTCCATGCCCGGGTTTTTTAACTCTATTTTGATGTTCTGGGTCCTCGTGCGGCCTTCCACGATGGGCGAAATCGAATCCACCGTGCCCTTAAAGGCCTTATTGGGATACGCGTCTACGAAGATCTCGGATTTCTGGCCTAATTTTAGTTTCGGCGAGTCTCTTTCTATTACGTTGAACTCGGCATACACCTCGCTTATATCCACAAATACGCCGATCTTCTCATTCGGCGTTACATACGTACCCGGGTCCACGTCGCGGCTGCCGAGGACGCCGTCCGAGACGGCGTATATATTTGTCTTTTCAAAATCGCTTCTCGCAGACTCATACTCCAGCTTGGACTGCTCGAGCCTGATCTTGTCTATTCCGCCGGCCTCGTAGAGCTTTTTGGTTTTTTCCACCTCAAGCTCCGCGTATTTAAGTTTGAGCAGCGCATCCTTCTGGTTCAGGTTCGCCATGATATCGCCTTCCTGTATTCTTTCCCCTTCTTCGAAATTGAAGCTTTCCAGTAGTCCGCTTGTCTCGAATTTAAGCTCTATTTCCTTAAAGCCCTTGATGTTGCCCATGACCGGCAGCGTATCTTTGAAGCTCATTCTTTTTACCTTGTAAACCTTGACGGGCACGGCCTCGCCTACAATTTCGAATTCGCTTACTTCTTTTTCCGGCCGCCCCTTGAATATGGCCCTCTGGATATTGCCGAGGGTGCGGGCCAGGATAATGCCCACGACGAGCACCCCTATCATTATGGGGATGTAGTTTTTCTTGAATTTTAATTTTTTTAAATCTATCTTTTTAAAATCTATTTTTTTTACCTTTTCGGCAAGCGATTTGATGTTCTCGGCGTTGACCTTTTTAGACAACGCTTTCAAGTTTTCTATGTTTATCTTCTTGAACATTTCTTTTAGTTTTTTCAGGTCTACTTTTTCCATTTTTTTCTCCTATTTTCAAATCTCAAAATATCTCTCGATCCCAATCGCCTTATTAAGGGAGGCGATGGCTATAAAATAATCTGCTATTGCCTGCACGAAAGAAAATCTCTCTTCGGCCAGTTTTATCAATTCTTCCGCTACGTCCGAGTATTGCGCCTCGCCAAGCTGGCGCCTTATTTCCAGAATCTCTACCTGCTTCGTCTGGAATTCGACTTTGCTCCCTGCGACCCCCATCAAAACAATCGCTTTCCTGTATTTAAAAAATGTCTCCTTCACCTCGAGGGTGATTTCCTGCTCTTTCCTGTTTACCTCTTCCAGCGCCCTCATTAATTCAAGCTCGGCTTCCTGGAGCCCCGAAAGGTCTTCCATCTTGTTCAATATGTCAAACGTGATCGAATGGGTCACTGATTCTGTCCCCTGGTATGCGCTGACAACGGATTGCCACGTCTCCTTTGTCGAGGAGTAGCCTACGGTGCTCCCCCAGAACGGCCAGCTTGCTTTCATTCCCACATAATATTCGGGTCCAAGGCCCCGTGGGTCTTTTCCGCTCAGGTCGCCTTTTACAAAATCTTCCCTCATGTTACCGTACATGCCAAGGAAATCCACCCGCGGAAAGGTCGCGCGTGCCTGCATTATTTTCTTTTCGTAACCAAAATATTCCAGGGAAAGTCGGCCTATCCTAAGTTCCGGTCTGTTTAAAGAAGCGAGGCCGAAACAATTCTCCAGGTCCAGTTCGATTATTCTGGGTTCTCCGGTTCCGGCAATTTCCACATCTCTATCTACGTTCATTGATTGCTGCAAAAGAAGATTTGCGATAGAGCAGTCTTCGGTAGCTGACAAAACCTGGAAACCGGCCTGGTTATGCTGGGAGCTTATTTCTAAAAATTCGATCTGCGCGATAACATTTGCCTCGTATCCGGATTTCACCATGCTGTAAAGCTCCGCAATCCTGCTTTGCAGTTTCTCCTGTATCCCCAGGGCCTTGCCTGCCTTATCCACGCTATAATATGCCTTTTCCACCTGCAGGATTAACTCATTCTTGATCCTGTCATAATCGTTTCTGACTATCTTTAAATTTGTTTTCGCCTGCCCTACGGAAAAAACAAGCTCGCCGCCGTAAAAAACGGGCTGTTTTCCTTCGACTGTAACCTTGGCACCCGTATATTTCCTGCCCTGCACTTCACCTGAAGAGGTCTCAAGTTTAGTTGCGAACGAAGGCCCGATCTTGCGCTGCGCCTCAAGCAGCCTGAATTTCGCGAGTTTCAGCTGCTTTTCGGCTATCCTGAGCGGCAGGTGGTTATCCAGCGCGATCTGGATGCATTCTTCGAGTGTCATCATGCTTCTCTTTGGCACTTCGGTGCTTTCCGCGCCGGAGAAGGGGGTAAGACCGAGGGCAAATGCAAAAACCAGGGAAAGGGCTATGCAGCGCCAGAGGCGGGTTTTTGGTTTATTGTTATATTTTTTCTGTTTCATTGTTTTTTTCTAATTTTTTCTTTTTCCTGTATTCTTTCATGTATTCCCGCATGTAATTGCGGTGCCTTTCCTTATGAGCGTCCCTGTAGAGCTTCAGGTATTCCTTGTGTTTTTTGCGCCAATCGAGGGAGCGGTGCCTGCACGTCTCCTTCCAGGAGGCGTCCTCGGCCTCTTTGTATTTAAAGTAATTCGGGTTTCTTTTGCGCCACTGGGACATATTTTCGAGCTGGCGCTGGTACTGGCATTCCACGCTCGAACAAATTTCCTGGTTCGGGCGGTATTTGTTCGGGATAAACGGTTTGCCGCATATTTGACATTTTTTTTCCTCGACCATAAAACACCCCTTATGTTTCTATAAAAGCTTCCCTTATCGCGAGGAAGGCACTTCCTTTCACGCGGGCCTCTTCCCCTAAAATAGCCGGCGCCACCTTCGCCCTGCCTAACGCGCTTCGCAACACGAGTTTCTTCACGTTCGCTACGAGGGGGTTAAGAAAGAAATCCTTTGCCTTCTCCGCGCCCCCTCCTATAATAACAACTTCGGGTTCAAATAGATTCATCAAATACGCCACGCGGACGCTCAAGTTTGTCCCGGCTGTCTTCAAAAGGTCGCTGGCGATTTCGTCGCGCTCTTGGGCGGCGTTTACTACCGTTTCCGCGGTGATGTTTGCCGCCTCGCCCCCGGCCATATCAACTATCTTCGTACCCACGCCCTGGCTAACCGCCTTCTTGGCCTCCTCTGCAATACCGAGCCTCCGGGGCCAGGGCTTCAGGTAGGCGTATTTTCTTTCTTTATTATTCGCTTCGTAAAATTCGTCCTCTGTAATAAAAATCCCTTCGCCGAGGCTTGTGTAAATAAATAAAATTTTTGAAGCCTCGCTTGCTTCCGGATTTAAACCCCTTTCCCCGAAGGCCGCGCACAGGGCAGCGCTTCCGGATAAAACAGGGATTCCCGGTTCCTTTTCTATTTCGTCTTTAATCTTTCCGGAATCTTCTGCGATATCACCCGAAGCCGCTGCTATTCCTATTTTCTTTACAAGGGCCTTATCTGTTTTCGAACCCTCAAGAAGCCCCCTCACCACTTCCCCTATAGAGGCCTTCAGTTTTTCTTTCTCATAGCCGCTTATGGTTTCGCTTGCCAGAACCTCCATGCCAAAATCCACGAGGATGCCCTTTATGCGGCCGGGGGCTATGTCTATTCCTATTGCGTATCCCCATTTTTTATTCAGCTCCACGAGCTCAGGCCTTCTTCCCCCGCTTGATACGTCGTATCCGGTCTCCAGTATGAGCCCTTTTTTTAAATACCCATTGATATAATTGGAAACTGTAACGATATTGGTATCGGTTAACTTGGATATTTCAGTGCGGGATGTGGACTTGCGATTTCTGATTAAATTTAAAAAAAGCAGGTTTTTCTTCCGGCGTTCGCTTGAAGGGTGTGCGGTAAATGAAGCTTTCTTTCTCATAAAAACTAACTTTTGTTAGAAAGTTTACCATAAAATCAACAAAAAGTCAAATCTTCGAAGAAGATTTGATCCTGAGGCGGCTCGGCATGTGTGGCCCTTCGCTCGGTTTGTGTGGTACTGGGCAATGTCGCCTTTGGCGACGTTGTCCAGCACCACATATAAAAATGTAAAAAACCTTTCCTGCGTAAAGATAGGGAAAGGTTTTTTATATTTTTATGTGTGGCACCCCCACGGGGATTTGAACCCCGGTCTTCAGAATGAGAATCTGATGTAGTCGGTTTTATGCGCAAATTCTTCATTTTGCTACCCATTTTGTAACTTTCTTAAAGGCCCGCTAGCCATTTTTTGAAAAAGACATCTATTACAGTACACAAATCTTTTTCCTTATCTATCAAATCTTTATCTATAAGACTTTGGACTGTACGTTGTAATGTAGATGCAGATCCGAGGTTGTGTTTTTCTACAAATGCTGAAGAAAAGATCTTTTCGCCTGGTATTATTTTTGCTATAGCTACTAATGCTTGCTTTTGCCTTGTTGTTAAAAGATTCATTGTGGCTTCATAAGTTGAGGATTCTCTTTCCAATAATCGTTTTAAACTGTCTTTGAGATCGTTCTCGTTTACGATTTTTTTGCCATTTGTTATTTCCCAAATAATGTGACATAGATATTGAACATAATAAGGATGCGATTCGCTTGTTTCAATAATCCTGTTAACTAGGTTTTTTGATATTTGTTTATTACTATTCTTAAATTTATTATGAACAAACTGAATCAATTCTTTACTTTTGATTTTGTTAAGCGGAAATGGTTTTGCACTTCTATAAAAAGGCTTATTAGGATTATTAAACATATCGATAATAAGATGTTTTTTGCTACCCATGTATATATAAGAAATATTTCTATGTTTTTGAGATATCGAACGTATTGTCTTTACAATTCTGTCTGTTTCTAATTGCCCTACTTGTTGGAATTCATCAAATACAACTACCATCTTCTTTTTTTTGCCATCGGCATACCGCTTGACACTTTCTAGGGCATCTTTTAAAGAAGGCAGCATTTCGGATTTATCAATATCAACGCTGTAGGAGGTCTGGCCTGTTTGATCGAGGCTAAGCTTTGGCCTGATCTGCTTAAATAATTTTGCTGCTTCTTTTAATTTCTTTTTTATCTTACCAAATATAGAATTTGCTATGGCTTCGCTATAAAGCCTAACAAAATCTTCCTCGGATAGAACAGGATAAAGATCTACGTATATATCGATTATTCCCTTTTTTCGCGCTTTTTCGGTTACTTGTTTAATTAAAGAAGTTTTGCCAAATCTTCTTTGTGAAAAAATTAGGACATTTTGACTGTTTTCAATATCACGTAATAATTCCGATATTTCTTCTTTTCTATTGCAAAAACTTTCGCCGCTAACCTCTTTGCCATATACAAATGGATTATCCATTTCGCACCTCCATTATGCACTTTGCGTTATGCA
>JBARPB010000001.1:0-6507 GCA_049642705.1 Candidatus Omnitrophota bacterium | reverse complement strand
GCGACGGCGTGCATGAAGTTATGCCTCGAGGACGCCGGCTTAAAACCCGAGGACATAGATTATATAAACGCTCACGGAACTTCTACGGTATACAACGACAAAGTCGAAACGCTGGCAATAAAGAAGGCCTTCGGCGAGCACGCCGGAAAGGTTGCCATAAGCTCGACAAAATCGGTTACGGGACACCTCCTTGGCGCCGGCGGCGGCGTGGAGACCATTATCTGCGCGCTTGCGATAAAACACAACACAGCCCCCCCGACCATAAACCTCGAAAACCCGGACCCCGAATGCGACCTTGACTACGTGCCTAATAAACCGCGCCAGATGAAAATCGACACAGCCCTTTCCAATTCCCTCGGCTTCGGCGGCCACAACGCCACCCTCGCATTTAAAAAATACACTTCTTAAACGTATAAAATCTGTTGAACTAATCCCTTTCGCAATATATAATAAATCACAGAAGGAGGGGTTTATGAATCCGATATTTTACATATTGCTGGGGATTTTGGCAGGTGTAGCAAGCGGGCTTTTCGGCATAGGCGGCGGAATCGTGATGGTTCCGGCGCTCGTGCTTTTATTCGGATTGACGCAGCACCAGGCGCAGGGGACGGCGCTTTGTGCCATGATCCCGTGTGTCACAGTTTTCGCCGCTCTCAGGTATTACCAAGGCGGCAATGTAAAGCTGCTTATGGCGGTTTTTATAGCCGCCGGGATTCTTTTGGGTGGCTATATAGGAGCTACTTTCGCAAACAACATTTCAAGTATTGTTTTACGAAGAACGTTCGGCGTTTTACTATTATTTGTGTCTTTGCGCCTTATATTTTTCAAATAGGTATATCGTATGAAAAACCGAGAGATCGCCGAAATTTTCAATGCCATAGCCGATATACTGGAAGTAAAGGACGAAAACACCTTCCGGATAAGGGCATACAGGAAAGCGGCGCAAAATATAGAAGGCCTGGCGGAAGACATCGAGACGCTTGCGCGCGAAAAGAAACTAAACGACATACCCGGCGTAGGAAAGGACCGGGCAGGCAAAATAGAGGAATATATAGAGAGCAGCAGGATTAAGTCCTTCGAGAGCTTGAAAAAAAGCGTTTCGAAACCCGTTTTGGAACTCATGGCCGTTCCCGGGGTAGGCCCTAAGACAGCTAAACTCTTGTGCGAGAAGTTTAAGATAAAGAGCGTGAAGGATCTGGCAAGAAAGGCCGCGCGCGGCAGGATTAAGGGCGTCTTCGGCATCAAAGAGAAAACAGTCGCGAACATATTACGCGGCATAGACTTTTTGAAAAAGTCGGAAGAGAAGACACCTTTGGGCACGGCGATAAAAATATCAGACGAAATCACATCCTACCTTAGGAGACTGCCCCAGGTAAAGAGAATCCAGCCGGCAGGGAGCCTTCGCAGGATGAAGGAGACAGTAAGGGATATAGATATACTCGTAACGTCCAATAAGCCGCGTAAAGTAATGGACGCGTTTACCAAGCTTGACCGGGTAAGGGAGGTGCTGGTCCACGGCCCGACAAAGTCAAGCGTAATCACGAAAGACAAAATCCAGGTTGACGTGAGGGTGGTCGAGCCGTCGAGTTTCGGTTCGGCCCTTTGTTATTTTACGGGTTCCAAAGGGCACAATATCCACTTGAGAAAAATGGCGCTTCGCAAGGGATTAAAGATAAACGAATACGGTGTTTTTAAGGCAAGAAAGAACAGGAAAATCGCCGGAAAAGAAGAGGAGGATATATACAAAGCGCTCGGCCTTGCGTATATTCCGCCGGAAATGAGGGAAGATAAGGGGGAGATAGAGTTGGCCCTTGAGGATAAATTGCCCCGCCTCCTCGAGCTAAAAGATATAAAGGGCGACCTTCACGTTCACTCGGAATCGAGCGACGGCGTGCTTACTTTCGAGGAAATCGCCTCTTCGTGCCGGGAGGTGGGGTATGAATACGTCGTTATAACGGACCATTCGAAGACGCTTCGGGTTGCGGGCGGGTTGAAAGAAAAAGAACTCATGAGAAACGTGGAGAAAATCAGGAAGCTCGACAAGAGCGAGAAGAAAATACGCATCCTGGCCGGCACCGAAGTGGACATCTTAAGCGATGGCAGCCTGGACTACGACAATAGCGTTCTCAAGGAACTCGATTTTGTAATAGCGGCCGTTCACTCCGGATTCAGGGAGCCGAAAGAAGCGCTCACAAAACGGATAGTAAAGGCGATGGAGAATAGATTCGTTCATATGATAGCGCACCCCACGGGCCGCCTTATGGGCGTAAGGGGCCCCTACGAGATAGATTTGGAAAAAGTGTTTAAGGTAGCAAGGGATACAGATACAGCCCTTGAGATAAATGCCTATCCCGAAAGATTGGATCTGGATGACAACGCCTCGCGTCGCGCCAAAGAGATGGGTGTTACCCTCGGCATAGCGACCGACATGCATGTAAAAGAGCAGTTCAACAATATGCGCTTCGGCGTCAGCGTGGCCAGGCGCGGCTGGCTTGAGAAGAAAAACGTTCTTAATACCTTAAGTTTGGAAAAATTTCTCGAAAGGATTAAGAAATAGAAAGGAAAAATATGGCTAAGAAACCCCTTATACGGATATGGCAGGAAGCGGATATTCAGTCAATCGAGCCCCACCTTTTAATAGCGGGCGCGACGGCCGGCAGTTGCGCAAGCTGCAAGGAAATGGGAATCCCCTTCGACGCGAAGAATTGCCCGAAATGCGGGACGTTGTTCAGGTACATCGGAACGCGGATATCAAATTCGATCAAAGAGGCAAAAAGGCTTCGGGCGAAAAGGCCCGATTTGATTCTAATAGAGTTTCAGGATTTCAAAGATGCCCAGACGCGAAGCTCGGCACACGATTTTTTAGACGGAATTTTATGAAGAGAGGGAGAATCTATAGGATTTTCGCCGCTTTCGTATTTTGCACATGTTTCTCGTGCCCTGAATCGTCCGCTATAATGGACGATATCCTGCCCATATCGGTCGAGAAGGAGAAGGCAATCGGCGCCTCGGTCGCAAAGCAGGTGGAGAAGAAGTACGAAGAGACCGACGATCCCCTGGTCCAGAAGCGCTTCGAAGAACTCGGAAGGCGCCTTGCACCCGTATGTGACAGGCAGGATCTTATCTACCACTTCAAGGTCCTTAAAGCAGGGGAGGGCAAAAGAGAAGATTATTATAACGCGTTCGCTCTTCCCGGCGGCTATGTGTACATGTTCGAACCACTTATAGAACTCATGGAGACGGACGATAAAATCGCCGCCGTTACGGCACATGAGATCGGCCATATTAATGCCAGGCACTCCGTGAAGAGATTGCAGGGGTCGCTCGGCATGAACGCGCTCATGATTTTAGCCGCCGTTACGGCACGAGACGGCAGGACGGTTGCCGAAGCCAATGAAGCGGTTGCCCAGCTCATGATGGCATATTCAAGGGAGGATGAGATCGAAGCCGACAAGCTATCGGTAAAATATGTCAAAGCGGCAGGATTTGACCCCCAGGGAGTCCTGGAGAGTTTGCTTACATTGCAAGAGTGGCGAAAAGGTGCCCCGGAGAGAAAGTACACGGATTACAAGTCACACCCTTACCTGTCGGAGCGGATTGCTAAGGCAAGGACGGATATACAGGGATATACGGATTTTGACAGCTATATAAATTTACCGGAAGAAAAAGACGATTTCTAGGGAAGCGGTCTTAGAAAAACCAGAAGACCCTCTTTATTAACTCAGCCTCTTCGAAACGGAGCGTCTTGAAGGTCATGCCGACGAATACCGCTTCGAACTTTACCGACATTCCCTTCCTGACCTTTTCGGCCTCACCCTGGGGCACCATCAGCACGATCTCGTATTCTTTACCCCTGAAATACTTTTTTAGGTAGACCATTGCCTCGCCTTCTGTGCCGAAGCTCTTTAGGACATCCTTTACTGTGCCGGTGCCCCGCACGATTTCCCCCTTGTATTCCTCAACAGTTTCCAATTTTTGAAGAGAGGTTGCTCGCGGTTTGGCGAGGCGACTGAGTATTTTATTAAGCGTCAGGGTTTTTGCGTAGGCGGATAGGGGAGAGAGTGCGATGCACAGTATTAAGAATAAAACCAGCATTTTTATCTGTTTCATTTTAATCCTCCCTGCCTGCCGGCAAGGCAGGCTTGTACAACATATAACTATACCATAAAAATCAACAAAATACAAACAAAACTATACTTGACTTATCAAAACGAGCGTGGTTCAATAGATAAATGAGGACATGATTTAGGAAAATTCTGGAAGAATTTTCCTAAATCATAAGTCCGAATTTACCCCCCACCACTTTCTTGCGAATGTGGTGGAAAGTGGTGGGGGGTTTAATTCACCCCTTCAAGGAAGAATAGCAGGAAGGTAGACTTGCGAAAATTTACGAATTTTCGTAAGTCTAGGGTTCATTAAATGAAATACACCATAAAAACGCCTCCCGCGCAGAGATTTAAAAAAGTAGATTATAAAAGCGCCCTCAATCCCGAACAGTACGAAGTTGTAACCGGGGCCGAAGGCCCGTGTCTTGTGCTCGCCGGAGCCGGAAGCGGCAAAACAAGAACCCTCATCTACCGAGTGGCGTATCTCCTGGAAAAAGGCATCCCGCCCGAGAACATCCTGCTTGTTACGTTTACGAACAAGGCGGCCAGGAATAGCAAGGAGAGGATTGAACTGCTTTTAAAAGCAAGACCCAAGGGCCTGTGGAGCGGCACGTTTCACCACATCGGCAACCGCTCTCTTCGCATGTTCGCGAAAGAACTCGGGTACAAGCGTGACTTTGGCATCCTCGACGAAGAAGATTCGGTGGATTTGCTTAAAGTTTGTGTAAAGAACCTGAAAATAAAAATTTACGAAGAACGTTTCCCGCACCCGAAAGTCCTGCGTTCGGTAATAAGCTTTTCCGTAAATTCAAATAAGACCCTGCGGGAGACCCTGGAGAAATACCACCCATATTTTTTGCGTTTTCACGATAGTATAAGAAGAATCCGCCAAGAGTACGAGCTAAAGAAAAAAACATCGAGCAACATGGACTACGACGACCTCCTGACAAAGTGGCTGTGGCTTTTAAAAAACGTCGGGAAAGCCAGGGACAGGTTTTCGCAGCAGTTTCATTACATACTGGTTGACGAATACCAGGATACGAACCGCCTCCAGTCCGGCATCATAAAGGAGCTTGCGCACTTCCACCGCAATGTGCTGGTCGTGGGAGACGATGCCCAGGCAATATACTCCTTCAGGGGGGCGGATGTTGGGAACATACTGAAGTTTCCCGAGGAATATCCTGATACAAAAATATTTAAGCTGGAGCAAAATTACCGTTCGTCCCCGGAAATACTGGAGCTCGCCAACGATTCGATATTGCATAATAAGAATCAGTTTCAGAAGCATTTAAGAGCCATAAATGAAAGCGATACGAAACCGGCCCTCATAGAGGTAAGGGACTTATACGCCCAATCGAGCTTTGTGGTTCAGAGGGTGCTGGAATTGCGGGACGAAGGGGTAGATTTGAACGAAATCGCGGTTCTTTTCAGGGCGCACTACCAGTCCGTGGAACTCGAAATGGAACTTACGAAGAGGAATATCCCGTTTATTGTGCGCGGGGGAATCCGCTTCTTCGAGCAGGCGCATATAAAGGATGTGCTGGCGCACGTGAAAATATCGATAAATCCTTTTGATGAGATATCCTGGATACGGGCTTTATCTATTCAGCCGGGTATAGGGACGGCATACGCGGGCCGCATCTTCGATGAGTTTTCAAACATCAAAGACCTTAACAGGATGCTCAGCAGGCAATTCGGCAAATTTCTCCCGGAAAGAGCGCAAAAGGGCTTGAGGAATTTCAAAAAGATAATGCGCGCCATAACCGCAAACGACCTTGAAAAAAAACCTGACGAATCAATAAGAAGGATTATTGATTCGGGGTACGCGGAATATGCAATCGCCCATTTTGATAATTCCAAGGATAGGATAGACGATCTCCATGAACTCGTAAACTTCGCGCATACCTACAAAAGCCTAAGGACTCTTTTGCACGACATTACATTGCGCGAGTCGTTCAAAGGCGAGACAATAAAGGGCGCGCCGTCCCGTGACGAGTACCTCGTGCTTTCCACGATTCACCAGGCCAAGGGTCTTGAATGGAAAGCCGTGTTTATAATAGGGTTGTGCGAAGGGCAGTTCCCGCACGCCAAGTGTAAAGACGAGCCCGCAGAACTGGAAGAGGAGAGAAGGCTTTTCTACGTAGCGGCAACGAGGACAAAAAAAGAACTGTATCTTGTGCACCCTATTACAAGATACGATTACCAGATGGGCACGGTTATTTCGCGGAAGTCCTTGTTCCTGGAAGAGTTAAGCGGAAACCTCTATGACCGCTGGGAAATAGAGGAAGAAGAAAGCAAAAATATCGCCGTTGATTTAGATAGGGAATAGGCCCTTGACAATGCCTATTACATATGGTATACTTGGTTGTCATTTATTTAGGTTGCATATGTAATATAATAT